>NZRT01000125.1 GCA_002696345.1 Myxococcales bacterium | reverse complement strand
GCATGAATGCGTCATCTTGAGCGAGCGTATGGCTCAGGCCTAGTTCGTTGAAGAAGGCGCTGCTGTGGGCGACATAGGCGGGAGACCCTATGGGTGTGGGTCTCACCGGGACATAATGGCCAGATCGTACTTGTCGAGGGTGGTGGTCATGACCATCTTCAGTTGCTTCTGGGTCCGCATTGAGTGAATCCATCAGCGAATAATTTGAGTGCGCTACGAAGTCTGAAAAGGTTTTGGTTTCAACCGCATTTGAAGGGGGAACGATGTTTGGCATAACTCAGTCTTCTGGGTTTCATCCATGGCACTCGTATTGGTGCAAAAAGTGGCTCAACAGTCGTAAAATCTGAGGAGAGATGCGCCAAGTGTATTTAATCAGCTTTTCAGAAAAGGGTTCTACACATTGAACCGGAAATGCATCACGTCGCCGTCTTGAACGATGTATTCTTTGCCTTCGATCCGGAGTTTACCCACTTCTCGGCATCCCTTCTCGCCGCCATGACTGACGAAGTCGTCGTAGCTCATCACCTCAGCCTTGATGAAGCCGCGCTCAAAGTCAGTGTGGATGACACCGGCCGCCTGGGGGGCGCTGGAGCCGCCTTTAACGGTCCAGGCACGAACTTCCTTCTCACCGGCGGTGAAGTAGGTTTGGAGCCCGAGTAGGCGATAGCCAGTACCGATCAAGCGATGGAGGCCCGGCTCGGAAATACCGGCCTCCTCCAAGAACATGTTGCGCTCCTCCAAGTCATCGAGTTCCGCGATCTGACTCTCGAGGTCCGCACAAATCACGACCACATCGGCGCCTTCGGCTTCGGCCCGTGCTTTAACTGCTGCCAAATGAGCGTTGCCTTCAGCGGCACCGGCTTCATCAACATTCGCCACATAAAGGACTCGCTTCGCCGTGAGTAGGTGGAGTTCCCTCATGACCTGGTCTCGCTGATGGTCTTCGGGAAGCGCTCGATAGAGGGTCCCCTCGTCAAAAGCGGTCATCACCTCTTGCAGGTAAGCGGCGATCTTGCGTTTGTCAGGATCCCCAGTCTTCGCCTCGCGCTCAGCGCGTTCAAGGCGTTTTTGAACGCTCTCAATGTCCCGAAGCAGCAGTTCCGTATCAATGACTTCAATGTCTCGGATCGGATCCACAGAGCCGCTGACGTGATGGATGTCTTCATTTTCAAAGCAGCGAACGACGTGGGCGATGACATTACATTCTCTAATGTTTGCGAGGAACTGATTCCCCAGTCCCTCGCCCTTGCTCGCACCCTCCACCAGACCGGCGATATCCACGAAGGTCATCTGAGTTGGGATGACTCGTTGGGGCTGGACCATGGATGCGAGCTTGTCCAAGCGAGCATCGGGGACAGCCACCTGACCCACGTTGGGCTCGATGGTGCAAAAGGGAAAGTTTGCGCTCTCCGCCCGGGCATTGCCCAGCGCGTTAAACAGGGTGGATTTGCCCACATTGGGTAGGCCGACGATGCCGCAGGAAAATCCCATGATCTAAACTCCAGCGCTCGCTTAGAGGCTCGATCGCCTTGACGCAAGAGCCCCGTGGGTTCAGCGGCTGAATACAAATTGAGCGGGAGTCAATCTCAGAGCCCGCAGGCTTCGCGTACCGGCACAGGGCTGTAGACGTCACCGGTACTGCAATCCCCGAGTTGGTAGCTGTCCCCAGCCCCCCAGCATAGGGTCTCGCCGGCTGCGAGTGTGCACGCGTGGTCGCCAACTCCATTGGCAATAAACGAGGGCGACGAAAGTGGGTCGGGGCCGATCTGTCCGGGGATCCATTGGACATGATCCGGGTCCATATTTCCGAGACCTAACCGACCACGATTGTTGCTGCCCCAGCACCACCCGGTTTCTTCGACGCCGCCTTCGATGAATCCCAAAGCGCAAGTCACTGCATTGCCCGCCGAAACCCGAGTGAATCTCGCAATCACTTCCGGGTTGAGGTTTGGCTGAACTCTCCTGGGTTGGGGGTTCGTCGAGCACCAATTTGCGTCTCCCTGCCCGAGTTGGCCGAGGCGATTGTCCCCCCAGCAATAGAGTTCGCCGTCGGTCATCAGTGCACAGGTGGTATCCATACCCGCTGAAAGACTGTGAATTGTTGCCTCGTGTAAGCCCATGACAGCACCCACACTCTGGCTCTGCGACCCGGCGCAAGGATCATCTCCTCCATCCCATCGTCCCAGAGCATTTGTGGCTGCATAGCCCCAGCATTCCATCCCACCGCTACTCAGCTTGGCACAACTGTGACGGAAACCGAGTGCGATATCGACGGCTTCGTGGCTTAGAGGTACCCGTGTTGGCTCGTAAACCGTTTGTCCAACCGGGGCGTCCTGGGCATCGAACTGACCCGCTTGTCCCACGCCGTTTGCGCCCCAGCAATAGACCGAACCCGTTGAGGTGAGGGCGCAGGTGTGTCGATCGCCAGCGGCAATCTTCATGGCAACCAAAGGCGCTTCGATATCTTGCAGCATTAATGGTCCCCAGAGGTCTGTGCCTGGAGGCGCCGATGAACCCAGTTGCCGATCATCATTTGTCCCGAAGCAGAAGACATGCCCTCTCTGATCAGCAGCCGCCTTGATCACGCATCCGTGACCTGTTCCGAGTGCAACCTGATAGACAGGGTCCTGGCTTCGGACCACTGGGTCGATGTCGACATTCGGCATACCATCGAAGAGACGGCCCCAGCATGAGAGCGAATCTGGCTGACTACCATTACCGATCCGGCAACTGTATGCACCGCCGACGGCAAGGGGGATCAAAGACGGCCCGGAGCAGTCCGTATTGCAACCGTCTTCACCTCGAGTGTTGCCATCGTCGCAGAACTCGTCTTCTTCAATCACGCCATTTCCGCAGTCACAGTCGGCCGTTACAACTGGATTTGTATCATTGCAGTCAGGTCCGTTCGGGCAGCCTTCCCCAAATCCATCACCGTCATCATCAACGCACTCGGATTCAAGCTCGGCGATGCAAGTGGCGTCGCAACCATCGCCCGATTGGTTGTTGCCGTCATCGCATTCTTCGTACCCTGGCGAACCCGCATCGACATCGCTGCGCAGAATCCCATCGCCACATCGGGCAACCTGGCATTGGTTCGTGCATCCGTCACGACTGTTCCCATTGCCATCGTCACAGCCCTCCTCCCTACCAGGCTGCATGATCCCATCACCGCAAACCGGGGGAAGACAAGCGCTGGTGCAGTCGTCATCCTCCTGAGGGTTGCCGTCATCGCAAATCTCACCCCAATCGAGTTGTCCGTTGCCGCAAAGAGGGGTGATTGCCGCACCAGCGGGAAGCCAAACCCAGACGAGTGATGGACTGTCCAAGGTGAAAGGGATCACCATTTTGAGCCGTCCGCGCCCGGCGGGCTGGAGGCGGGCGGTTTCCTGGGTAAATCCCGGGGCAAACGCACTCACATTGAACTGTCCAAAGGGGGCACTGCAATCGGGGTCAGCCCATTCCTCGCAACCCCGGATTGTCATCGCTACCAACTCGACTCGGTCATCGGAGGCTCCCAAGTAGCCATAATCACGGAACTCAAAGTCCCCAAGCTCCGAGGTTTTCACGAGGTAAGGTCCGTGCAGTACGCGGGTTCCGAAGACTGCATAGCGCTCGGCGATAAGGGCTTCAAACCCTGCTCGCACCTGCTCATTAGGACTTTCGACTGATGAGCCCTCCTGCCCCCAGAAGCCCTCGTCAATCTCTTGCTCTGGTCCCCCGGTTTCCAGCACTGGGGTACCCGTCGAGCCAAAGCTGGAAGATTGCGGATTTGAGGTTGAATTGTCCCGCCCTGGGCATAGTTCCTCCATGTCAGCGATGGAATCACCATCATCATCCCAATCGTGAATGTCACCGATCCCATCGCCATCCAAATCAGCCCAGGTGTGTGGGTCTAAGTCATCGGTATCCTCATCACCGATGCGTCCATCTCCATCTCGATCCTCGCCGCTTTCACCCAAGGGTAAACCCACCAAGACAATGTCCTGGCGACCGGGTTGAACCTGAAGCCGCCGGGCTGTCGTGAGTCGCCCCTCCGACTTCAGCACGAACTGATGGGGCTCGTTAAACAGCAGTGCGGCACCAAATCGTCCATCTGCCGCCACAGGCATTCGAACCATCTCTTGGTCCACATCACCGCTTATTTGAGGGATCGCCCAGACCTCGGTTCCTTCTGGAATCTGACCATCATCTGTCAGGACCCGTCCGCCCGTGGCTGCGGTGGCTTGTTCCCCGGGCACCGGATTCAAAAGAATTGGCTCCTGCACAGGGAGCCGCAAATAGGCTTGAGCTTCAAAGTTGATCACGTCCGGAGTCGGTAAAAAACCATCTCGATTGCTTCGGATTTGAACCGACCCGGCAGGTACGCCAAGCAAGACGAAGCTTCCATCCGGGCCTGTGAGGTCATCAACGCCAGGGAGACCTTCTGCATAAACGAGAACCCCCCCATCATTGTCATCGCCTACGAGGTCCACCCTCCCCGTGATTGCACCCCTGGGATTCACCACCTTTGTTGTGAAAGTGACGGATCCGACGGCCGTACTGCTGATCTCCTCGATAAACCGACCGATGGGGGGGGCAGACTCCAGCCCTTGAGCGTCGAAGACGAGAAATTCGAGGCGGTTCGAGAGCGCCTCTGCGGGAATACCGAGAAAGCCAAACTCGCCATTGGTATCGGTGTGCGTCACCAGACCGACGCCGATCAACTCAACCCGTGCGCCCGCAAGAGGCAGGGTGGCAATCGTGCCCTCCACACCGATTTCATACTGACCTCGAAGATCCAGGGTGGAGAGCGGTTGAGTGGGTGAGGCGACCAGATCGGGGAGCGCGGCACCGCAGGCTGTCACGAGACTAAGCAAGATCACTGGTATGACGCGCATGGATAGGTCCCTCGATGTGCCTATCTTAGCTGCTGTGACCGCTGTCGCCCAGTGAGGATTGCGGGTCTATGGATCAGAGTTGGACTGAAGCCGTGCGATCGCCCTGTAGCTTACCCCTTGCTGCCTGCAGAACAGAGCGATAGGTGCGCGTTAGATGGGGAGTCGAGCCATGTTGAATCTCAGCGGAAAAAAAGCGCTCATCACGGGCGTTGCGAACAAACGCAGTATTGCATGGGCCATCGCACAAGCGATGCATGAGGCGGGCTGCGAACTGGCATTTACCTATCAAACCGAGCGGCTTGAAGCAGGGGTTCGGAAGTTGGGCGATAGCCTTGGCGTGGCGCATTATTACGAACTCGATGTGACCAATGAAGCCCACTTTACTCGACTCGCTAAAGGGCTCGAGGGCGATTTGGGTTCTTTGGATTACGCTTTGCACAGCATCGCCTTCGCCAACAAAGAGGCTTTCGATAATCCATTTCATGAGATTTCAGAGACCGATTTTCTCCAGGCTCACCAGATCAGCGCATACAGCTTGATTCCACTGTGCCGAAGTTTGCGCCATTTGCTGGGGCAGGGCGATGGTGGAAGCGTCCTCGCTATGACCTACTTCGGGGCTGAAAAGGTGGTGCCCATGTACAGTCTGATGGGCGTCGCGAAGGCAAGCCTTGAGGTCACTGCTCGCTATCTTGCCAACGATTTGGGTCCGGATGGCATTCGAGTGAATTGTTTAAGTGCCGGACCGGTCCGGACGCTCGCTGCCGCAGGCATCCCTGGTTTCCGAGAGTTGATGCGGAAATCCGAGCATGTCATGCCACTTCGACGGCATATTACCACTGAGGAAGTCGCCCATGCAGCGGCTTTCCTCTTGGCAAACACCGGCATCACTGGCGAGGTGACCCATGTGGACGCTGGCTTCAATATTTTGGCGGCAGAAGGCCAGGGAGCGACCGACTAAAAGGCGCACCGCTGGGCCCCCTAGGCCGTGTTCTGATTTACCCATGACACCAGGCTGTCGCTTCCGTATTGCCTTTTCCAAAGCGACTGATAGGCGCCCTACACTCCATGTACCATGGAGGGGGAGGGTGGGATGCAACAAAGCCATTTCGGACTCGAGAATCACGGTCTTGAGCCCACGGGTCATGTTCATTGGAACCTGCAGCAGTTCGAGTTGTTAAATCTGGCGGTGGCCCGTGGTGAGGGGCATCTGAGTCGGCACGGTGCGTTTGTCGCCGAAACTGGGGACAGGACCGGGCGAAGCGCCAAAGATAAGTTCACCGTGGTTGAACCCGGGACAGAAGACTTGATTTGGTGGGATGGTACGGTGAATCGTCCCTACACCCAGGATCACTTTGACGTNATACGTCAGCGAGTTTTGCAGACATTGAATGGGCAAGATACGCTGTTTGTTCAGGACCTCTTGTGTGGTGCAGACCGGACCTTTGGTCTGAAATGTCGGGTGATCACCCACACCGCATGGCACAACGCCTTTGCCCGAAACATGTTTATCCCACCGGCNCGGTCCGACCTGGCTGAACACGTTCCGGAGTATACGGTGTTGCATGCCCCCATGCTGCAGATTGAGGACTGGAAAGACCTTGGACTNAACAGCGAGGTCGCAGTCCTTTTCCATCCTGGCGAGAAACTCGTGCTGATCTGTGGCACTCGATATGCTGGCGAAATCAAGAAGAGCATCTTCAGCGCNATGAACCTCCTGNTGCCCGCGAAGGGCGTGTTGCCAATGCACTGTTCGGCGAACACGACAGGGAAGAATACAGCGGTTTTCTTCGGGTTATCCGGCACGGGCAAGACCACGCTCTCCGCAGATCCGCTGCGGGCATTGGTGGGTGATGATGAGCATGGCTGGTCCGATGAGGGCGTGTTCAACTTTGAGGGCGGTTGCTACGCCAAAATGATTCGTCTCTCCCGAGAGGCAGAACCCGAGATTTTTGCGACCACCCGTCGTTTTGGGACGGTTCTCGAAAACGTTATCCTCGACGAACAAGGTGTTCCCGATTTTGATGATAATCGGCTCACTGAGAATACCAGAGGATCNTATCCTTTGGAGTTCATTGATAATCGAGAGCCGAGCGGTCGGGCAGGGGTGCCTCAGAACGTNGTTTTTCTCACCTGTGATGCCTTTGGAGTGCTGCCACCAGTCAGTCGNTTGACGGCGGATCAAGCCGCCTATCATTTCATCAGTGGTTACACGGCGAAAGTGGCAGGCACNGANATTGGTGTGAAAGAACCTCAGCCGGCATTTTCTGCCTGTTTTGGCGCTCCTTTCATGCCGCGCCATCCGAGCATCTATGCGGACATGCTGGCTCAAAAGATCGAGGAGAGTGGGGCTCAGGTCTGGTTACTTAATACCGGATGGATTCGGGGGGGCTATGGCGAGGGTGAGCGCATTAGCATCAAGTGGACNCGTCGGTTGNTGAACGCCTGTCTCGATGGCACTTTGTCGGCGCAGAAGTTTGAACGCTTCGAGCGGTTTAACTTTNAGATTCCAACCGCTTGTCCTGGTGTNCCAAGCCGTATTCTACACCCNCGNAANACCTGGGATGAGGTCGCAGCTTACGATGCCCAAGCAGACCGTCTTGCCGAGATGTTCTTGGAGAACTTCGCCACCTTCGCCCAGGGCTGTAGCCCAGCGGTCATGAGCGCTGCGCCAGTCGTTGGTGACGGAGAGGCNGCGGGGCTCGATCCAGCCCAACTTGCCATCAACTAGGAAGTTATTCGTGACTGGAGGAGAGCCNCTCGAGCGGGTGGTTGATCTTTTGAGTCGGCTGCCGGGTGTGGGTCGTAAGACAGCCACACGGCATGCTTATCACCTCCTTCGGAAAGGTGAGGGGTACGGGCTGGAACTTGCAGATGCTCTGACCGATTTGGTTCAACAAACCAATTTGTGCGAGCGTTGTCAGAACTATGCCCGAGTGAGTCCATGCAGTCGATGCACCGATCCCCGCCGAGATCATTCGAGGATTTGTGTTGTCCAGAGCCCACAGGACGTGACTGTGNTNGAAAACAGNGGGGCTTGGAATGGCTCNTACCACGTTCTNCATGGCGTTCTTGCACCCCTNGATGGTGTCGGGCCGGAGGACTTAAAGATCCGCGAGTTGTTGGCTCGATTCCCTGGCGAAGTACCTNTTGAGGAAGTGGTCATTGCCACCGGGGCAAGCGTCGAAGGCGAAGCAACAGCNATCTATTTAGCCGGACTTCTCAGCCCGACCGTTCAGGTGACNCGNCTCGCTCGNGGNCTTCCTGCAGGGGGCGATCTTGAATACGTGGACGGTCCGACGCTTCAGCGGGCCCTTGAGGGGCGCCAGCCTCTCTAATCATCCCTCTGCACTAGGAGCGGACCGGTCACTCCTGTTCCAGGGTGATCTCGATGAGTTTATCCTGTCGAAGNACCTGGAGATGGCTGCGTTGCAATTTGAGTAAACGCGCCAGTTGATATGGACTGACCGCAGGTTGGCCTTCGATCTCAGTGATCACATCATTGACNTGAAGGCGTTGCCCATAGGGGGAAACCACCCGAAGACCGGGNGGCAATTCTAAACGTTTTTCGACTTCTCGACTGCGCAGCTTTCCATAGGCAAGGTCCNCCAGAAAGGTGACTTGAGTGAGACGTTCAATTTCATTNGGTACAGCAGAGACCGAGCGCACTTGGGCACTGTCCATCCGAACCATCAAGGCCAGGTTNTCTTTCAGCCAACGAACATTGCCTTGGGGGATCCCCCTCAAGGAACGAAGTCGTCGNTTNAGATCTGCGGCAGCGCTTGCTGTNGCTGCNAAGAGTGCAGCGGCTGGATCTTCACCCTCCTCGGGGAGGTGGAATGCTGGGGTCACGGATTTCGAAACGACGGTGCCGATCAATACCGTTGGATTGGAGGCTTGCCGAATTTCAAGGCTCACATCGATTGTGACTTCCAACCCAGCCTGGACGGTTCCGGACCTCTTTCGNGTGACTCGTCGGGTACGACGNTCGATCCGAGGGTTCACCACAAAGGTTTGAGCAATAGAACTCCCCATTCCTCTCGCTNTGGCGACAAGGTCGGACTTGGTGACCAGTTGATCGGTTGGCANCGGAAGCGTTTGACCACTTTTAAGCNGAAGTTCACGACTGTCGATAATCGCAACATNGCCATGGTTCGCCAGATTGGAGGTGATGAGGCGATTCACTTGCCACAANTCTCGTCCACCNACGGGGAAACTGAGGAACTCAGCCGGTTGGATCANCAGCGAGTTGACCGAAACGTGCGCCTGTTGGAGACTAAATTCTGACGGCCCGGTGCTCGCGCAAGATGTGCTGAGACACAACAAGCCGAGAGAGTAGAGGCGTAAATGGGGCAATCGAACGCTCCTAANACCAGTTNTCGNCATGAAATCACNACAAGTGTAGCCCGATTCGAGCCCACCTTGAAACAACGCTTTGTGGTCGGCATCACATTGATGCTGGTGTTGTTGGGTCTTTACCTCGCCATCAATCATGGACTGACCNCAGGCTTTCTCACACCTTATGACGTCTCGACAACCTGGGATCATCAGATCCCATTGATGCCAGGTTGGGTCTGGATTTACGCGTTGAACATACCCATGCCGATGGCTTTGATTCTATCGACAAAATCGGGCGATGAGTACGCAGAACTCGCNGCCGGCTTCAGTCTGATCTGCTTAATCGCTTTTGTTATTTTTCTGGTCTTTCCTGTGACGGCATCCGGTTTACGGCCCAGCGNTTTGGGCNCGGGTTGGAGTNATTGGGGGCTCAGTGTGTATTACTCGGTGGATGGGGAAGGGAACTGTTTGCCCAGTTTACATGTCGCCTTGTGTTGTTACTCGGGGCTTTGGGGCTTGTGCCGTTTCTCGAGAATTTCGGGCGTCTTCTATTTCGCTTTGGGTTTAGCGATTTCTGTATCCACAATGCTCGTCAAGCAGCACTGGATCGCCGATGTGATCAGTGGAGCCATCTTGGGCTTCGGCGTNGCCTCAATGCANTTGCGCGGTGTACAATTGAAGCACTACCTACCGAAGGTGATGCGACAGGCGATCAACGGGAGTCCTGAGACTCTCTCATCTTAAAGAGGCGCAGGTAGCGAGCGGCTTCTCGATGC
The DNA here is from genome assembly GCA_002696345.1 of Myxococcales bacterium. Lineage (GTDB taxonomy): Bacteria > Myxococcota > UBA4151 > UBA4151 > UBA4151 > UBA4151. The sequence goes on along the minus strand of NZRT01000125.1, from coordinate 6,680 downwards.
CCCGGGAAGGCTTCAAGGGTATCTTTAAAGAGCCTTTCAGCCTTCTTCTGAAGACCCTTTTTCATGGAATCGAGTCCTGCTTGATAGGTGGTGTCGTGATGGCTCGGAAAATGCTCCGTGAGGAAGGCCAGTGCATCTTCTCGCTCTTTTGGACGACTTCGGTCATCAGTGAGNACCACCACCGCCAGGAGTCGTTGAGCTTCACGATTGGTCGTATCCAACTGACGGGCACGACGAAGATGTGCCCGAGCTGAACGGAAGTCTTTTTTGCGGATGAAAACCTTCGCCTTGGCTGTCTCAAGTTGCGAGATCTCAGGGCTCTGCTCAACATTCATGGCGTCCTTAGCGCCGTCCTGCTTCTCTAAGGTGGCGATGTAGTTTTTCCGAGTCGTCTCGTCCAGCAACATGTCTCGGCCGTCGTTGATCTTGGCGAACAGTTTCGTCAGGGCATCCTTGATCGTGTAGGGCAGATCAACACCGCGGTCAGGGTGCCATTTCTGCGCTAACTCGACGAAGGCGTCACCGATCTGTTTGTCACTGCAATCNCGTGGGATCTCAAACAAAGTGAAGAGATCTTNCGCTTGTTTTCCTTCGATTTCGTCCAAAAATGCGNTGTGTTCCTCGGAGAGTACTTCCTCCACCTCCGCCGTGACAGGCCCCTTTTTTACCCATTGAGGCAGGGATTTGTAGATTCTTCGAATTTCCAGGGGAACCACCGAACGTACACGCTCTTCGGGCGCCGGACGAATCATACCGATGAGCTTCAGCGAACGCAGGAGTCGGGCCGTTCGGTCTCGATCATCAAGGTCTGATTCCATCAGATCNCTTGGGCGACGGGGGACGGTTAGAAGCTCCAAAACCACCCGATCCTGAACCCCGAGTTGAAANCTGTCAGCGAGTGACTCGACCACTAATTTGGGGTGACGCTGCACGGCGGCGACTTGCTTGAGTTGATANTGACACTCGTTCAAGTCNCCTCGCTGCAGAACATGGGCAGCCACTGGCAGCGCCAGATCGAGCCCCTGATAAGCCACAGGAGGTCCTTCAGTGAGCGCAGAAAACGAATATCGCATGATTTGCCCTGTGTTCAGGAGCAGAGCATCAANCTGCTGTCGTAGGCTTTCATCCAGCGCTCGATGGATGATGCCCCGTTTNACNCCACCCATCTCGATGAGCGCTGCTCCCAGGGTAAAGCCTTTGACGCCCGCAATGCGTTGTTTGGCNTGGTCAACAAGNGATGGTGACACATTGAAGCGAGTGGTNAGAACTTGCCCCAGGTCCTGACGCTCGTAATCCGCGATCTCGCCTTCGATGCGNGNCAGTCGACCGGCTCGAAGGTGCAGTGTATTCACGACCATACCGCCGCCTGTGAGGAGTTCCAAAGGCCCGGTACCCCTCAGCGTCCGAAGCTCCATGAGTAACTCAGGCAGTGGATTTCGTCGCAGTGCTCCTTTAAGGTTGCTCACTACTCGCACACTCCAAATAGACTGCGGCCCGCAGCTGCTTGGATGCAGTTCAATGTGGGACCGAATACTCGACAACTCTCTCCCTCTTGGGTCACCTGACAGACGGGCTGACAGGTTNCACTTCGAGGTGAGCAAAGAAGACCTGGCTCGCAATGAACATGACCGCTTGGNCAAGGCTCGCCGCGACCGCTGGATCCGGCCTCACCACAGTAGCCTTGCAGCCATTCCNNATCCAGAGGCTGACAACTGAACCCAAGGCCGCATTGGTCTGGATTCCAGCCTTCGCAGGTTCCGATGCAGACCCCGTAGGTTGTGCCNTCGATTCCAAAGCACGTGGGGTTNGGGCCTTCNCATCCAACGCCTCGTTGTCGCTGGGGGTCACACACTTGGGCGCATCGCTGCACNCCTTGAAGGTCTTCGATGCAAATNAGACCTTTGACACAACTTTCGGCACCGCAGGCTTCACCCGCTAAGGCACGGCCTTCCGGCGCACATGCTGTCTGCCGAGGGTCCGAGCCATGGGGACGACAGCTTTGACCCGCNTCACAAGATTCCATGTCCACGGGGTCACATCGAGACGTGCAAAGCCCAGTCGTTACAGCACCGATTCGNAGACAAAGTTCGTCAGCACCACAAGAGGCATCATNGAGGCAGTCACCCTCTTCACAGAATCCCTTGCCTCCTGCGTGGGCTGGATCCAGTTCATTCGCTGTCCAGCACAACTGGTTGTCNGCAGCGCANCTGGTCGGATCCAGGGGATCACATGGCTGTCGACACAATCGGCTGGGACAGGTGGCTTGGTTTGCTGGGCAATCCTTATCATCACAAATGAGCCCTGCTGTGCACTGGCTTGTCCGACTGCAACTCTCGCCATCGCCTCGAACNGCATCGGGTACACAACGAGCCCCCTCTGAATCCGAGAGGCAGGTGTATCCAGCAGCACAATTATTCGCCGCGTTGCAGGGAAGGTTCTCCACTGAATCGAAGTCATAGAGACTGGAACAACTTAGGAGAAGCAGCCCAAAACTGAACATCCAGAGAAGGCGATTCATGGTTGGGCTCCAACAAAGGCAGCGAGTCCCTGTCGTTTCGCTGCAGCTTGATAGAGCAACCCAGAACCCACCGCTGTGAACAGTACTCCGACGCCAGCAGCGATGTCTGCACCGAGTGCTGCAGATTGACCATTTACTCTCAGTCGCTCTAACTCTTCGGTATCTGTCTGCGGTGTGTTTCGATACGCCTCGTGGGTGTCCGCAGCGCTTAATGCCCAATACCCACTGGCCCCGAGACCGATCACACCCAAGGTCATGAGACTGCCGCCCGCCAGCGCATAGCGACGTCCCGGATCGACCCGTTCCGCTGATTCTGGGGGGCCGACAGTGACTTGGGGCGCCTCCTGCAAGCCTTGCCACAGACGGGCGGCGGGCCCTGAGAGCGGCTCTTCACTGTGGAAAGAGACGACAGACTCGCGCTTAGAGCCGTCATCTCCGTGTCGAATGCAGCGCCCATCGTACCGTCCACCAAGCATGCGCAAAGAACAAAGTACCAAAGCTTGGAGCCCCAGCTTTCGTCGCAATGCATCGGCTTGGACATGATCACCCCGTGCGGCAGCCGTCAAACCGATGGTAAGTGTCGCTAACTCGGGAGCAGCTGTGGGCAGGAGGTCGATATGACTGCCACGACCACTGGCCTCAACCCAGCGATAACTTGGACGGTGCCCCTGGAGACTGGCGCCCACGAGATGCAACCCTGCAGCGACTTTGATGGTGCTGCCCTGGTCGTGTGGTTGATCGTCTACGTAGAGTCGAGCACCGGGGGGTAGGCGGAAGTTCAGTTCGACGCTCTCGATGGTTTCCGCCCTAAGTTCATCAACGATTGGACTCAGCGTATGACTAAGATCCGTAGGTAGTGACTCCAGCCCGAGGGCAAGAGCCTGTTTCATGAGAACTCGAGCCTTTTCGGCTCGGAACTCGCCGACCTCGTAAGCAGCCTCCAAGCAGAGTAAACGTCGCATTCTTGCGGCATCGCCGGCTGTCGGATCATTACGAAGTGCAGCTCTCGCTTGCTGCAGTGCAGCCGCCATGAGATCGGGGCGAACCTGACGCCAGGCTTCCTCGGCGGCTCCGATCGCCAGCCGGGCCGTTTGATGATTCAATGCCTTACCACCGGCCAGTTGAAACAGACGAACGGGACCTGCAAGCGCTTGGATTTCTTCAGCCAACGCAGTGGTTTGTGCCTCCGCCGAGTCCACCCAGACGAGCGTACTGCCCGCTTGAACGGGCAGGCTCCAAACGATACTTGTGGCGATGAGGAAAGGGCGCATTTTTACTCCTGGTGGGGACAGGATAGGCGAGGTCTGCTCCCGGGGAAAGTCTGTGGTCATTGTGCATCGGTCACTAAGTCATGGATTGGAGCAGCGCTACGATCTTGGGGTGGTTGCTCACATCGCCTGTGTCGGCCATCCGAGCATAACCATCGCGCCCCTGGGCCTTTGCTTGATACATCGCGTCGTCTGCCAACTCCAAGAGACGATGGGCAAGGTTCGTCCAGCCGGTTCCGGCGGTAAAGCGCCCAGCAAGCGCAGATTCCGGCAGGCTGGCTAAGCCGACACTGGCAGTGATCGGTATGGGCATTCCGTCCCACTCTAAATTCAACTGTCGTAACGCGTCACAGAGTTTGGAGCCGATCAACTCTGTTTGGAGTGGGCCTGCTCCCGGTAGAACTGCTGCAAACTCCTCTCAGCCACTGCGGTAGAGAATATCGGTGCTTCTCAGCGCGTCTTTGAGGGCACTTGCAGCCGAACGAAGACAATGGTCTCCAGCGATATGACCGTGCCGGTCGTTGATCTCTTTGAAGTGATCTAAATCGATGATGGCCAGAGTGATTGAAAGATGGGACCGAGAAACCCGCCGAAGTTCTTTAACGACTTGTTCTTGACCATATCCATGGTTGTAGATGGCTGTGAGCCCATCCATCATTGCGAGATGGTAGAGTGTGTTGGCATCTCGGGCTAAACTGACCTCTGCAGCAGCCGTCATCAGAATTCTTTGAAAGCTACTGATGTCAGCATTGCCTAAGCCCAAGAGTATCAGCGCACCGTTTTGGAACTGCAGGGTCGGTAATGGCACGGCAATGGCGCCTTCTTCGCCATGCAGGACGCGATTTTGGCGTACAGCCTCTCCTGCTAAGACTTTGTACTTGGAATCTGCTTGATCCGAATCTTCGACGCCCTGAGTTGCTCGAAGGGACATTGGAGTGCCCGGTTGCCGGGCAAACAACAAGCCGCTGATGGATTGATTTTTAGTATTGAATCGCGCCTGTGCCATGGCGAGGACTTGCTCGAGCGATTGCCGCAACAGAGCATCATCAGGGATACTGCGTGCCCCTCTTCCCAAATCGATTGCAAGGTGGGCGAGTTCGGCCAAACCACGCTCGAGGTCTTGACGCTGTGCCCGTAGCTGAATCCGCTGCTGTAACCCCTCGAGTACGGAATCCAGCAGGTCGAGTCGCCCATCCGGAATGACGGCGGCAAGCCCTGGAATCCTGGCTCCTTGGGGAGGCAAGCCGATGAGGTAAATGGGGGGTATTTTTCCCCATTCAATGGACTCAGATTGAAAGCCCGGTAGTATCTCTTCGGCGATGACCAGGGCTTCAGGGTCTGTTTTTGTGAGGAGGTCGAGTGCGTCTATGGCACTCGCTGCCTGAAGGACCGTAAACCCTGCAGTATTTAGCCGGTTCATTCGAGCTAAGCGGCGACCATCGACCGGGTCGAGCAGAAGAATTTCGGTTGGTTTCGATGTCTTCATTGCCCGGAACCTATGGGTTGGACCGACGAAGGGCAACCAGACACACAAATGCGGTTCCTGCTAGCCGTTGGCGGTGTGGCTCGAATGCAGTAATGAGTTCTTATGCAGTTCGCCCTCTTACGACCTCTTTATCTGTCACTCTTGGTAACCTCTTGCTCGCTTGTCGGCCTACCGGCTTACGATGACGATGCCGGGGAAGTACCCGATCCGGGGGTCGTGATTCGGCCTGACTTGGATGCAGGGCGTTCCACAGCTAAAGATTGGGGCCCTGAGGCTCCCGATACGGGTGTTGGATTCTGCGGCGATGGGATCCACCAGGCAAACCGATTACCCATTCATCCCGACTACGAAGAATGCGATGATGGTAATCAGGATGAGACCGACGGATGCACAACGGCGTGCAGGCGACCGATCTTGGGCATGGCTGTTGGCAGCTACCATAGTTGTGTCCTCGGTGCTGATCGGATCGTTCGATGTGTTGGGCAGAACGTTGCGGGGCAACTCGGTCGGCGAGGAGAGCCAACGCCTTGGGAGTATGCTTTTGCCCGGGTACGAGGTTTAGGAGCCAGTCAAAAGGTGGTGGGTACTGGAGGAACGCATACCTGTGCACTCGAAGTGAATGGCACCTTGAAATGCTGGGGCAGCAGCTGGTCAGGGCAACTTGGTGTTGGAGAACGAGCAAACAGAACAGAAGCCGTCGTTCCCGAGGGGATGCACGGTGAGGTTATTGATGTTTGGGCCGGCGGGAACACGACGATTGCTCGCAAGGCAGATGGCAGCACGTGGTGTGCTGGAAACAACAATGATGGTCAGTGCGGAGCGAACACTCGAGAGGCTCGGGAACTTGTGTTCATCTCAAGTCCTGAGTTGGACCGATTCACCGAGATCGTGATCGGGGCAGAGCATGTCTGCGGTATCGATGGTGATCGTCGCCTTTGGTGCTGGGGTAAAAATGGGACAGGAGGCGAAATTGGTTCGGGCGACAGCCGGACTCGAGCGACGACGCCACTGCGGGTCGAGTTTGTTGAAGATGTTCTCCAAGTGGCTGTGGCGGATGGACATACCTGTGCGCTCCACGGTGAAGGGATCGTCAGTTGTTGGGGCGTCAACTGGGCCGGTCAGCTTGGCGTGGGGCGGGCACCCAACAGCCGAGAACCGCAGGTGGTAGAAGGGCTCGGCGGTGTCACGGAAATCGCTGCAAGCTATCATCAAACCTGCGCGATCGGACCCGAGCTTGGGCTGCGTTGTTGGGGCTGGAACGATTTTGGGCAAGTGGGTGAGCCGACGGGTCGGAAAGTAAGAAACCCCTATGACCCTGAGGTGGACGATGGCGCGCACCAACCTGTCGGTCTTTATGTCGGCAAGTTTTCGGTCTGCAGTTTGGGCTTAGATGGTCGTATATTTTGTT
>NZRT01000124.1 GCA_002696345.1 Myxococcales bacterium | reverse complement strand
TGGCCCGATGAGGAACTCAGCATCCAGACCTTCAAGCTTCAGGCTGGGTATCGTTATCGAATCGTTCAAGATCGAGCGCCGGAGGCAACCATCCCCTAATGAAACGACGTCGTTTCCTGCAATTAGGTCTTGGTGGAACCGCATTGCTTGCGGTGGGCGCAATCGGTCTGGGATTGCAGCCNACTCGACTNCATGCNGACACACCAAAGCTGAAGGTGTTTAGTCCGAAAGAATANGCNATTCTCNACGCNATGGCTCAGCGTATTTGTCCTGGAGGCGATGGCTTGCCCAGCATTGACGATCTGCAAGTGTGCGAAAAGCTGGATACGCTCTTCAGTCGAATGTCGCCCCGAGACCAAAAGGANATTAANCTGGCTCTTAACGTCTTTGAAAATGCGGTGGCTGGTTTGGTTCTCGAAGGCAGGGTGACACCCTTTACCCAGTTGGACCCAAAAGCTCAGGATGATGTTCTCGAGCGTTGGCGTGACAGTTCATTGAGTACGGCGCGCGTTATCTTTCGTTCTGTCCGAGATCTGGTTGCTGGGACCTACTGGGGCGACCCAAGGTGCTTTGCGGCGGTCGGTTATCCCGGTCCGCCGGCGCTGGGGGGATGATGAACNAGCAACTCATCCTCGGTAAAGAACTGGATCGATCCATCGAATTGACCGCGGATCTTTGCATTGTGGGCAGCGGTGCAGGCGGCGCNGTCTTGGCGGCGCGAGCCGCAGAAGCGGGTCGACGAGTTGTTATCCTTGAGGCTGGGGGCTTGTTTCGGAAAGATCGCTTTCGAATGCTGGAGTCCGAGGCGTTTACGGATCTTTATCAAGATCGAGGTGCTCGACAGACCGCCGATAAGGCGATCACAGTACTTCAAGGAAGAACGGTCGGCGGAGGGACGACGGTCAACTGGACGACTTGTTTTCGGACACCAGAGTCCGTCCTCGACCATTGGCGAGCACACCACGGTTTAAAGGCATGGACGAGCGATATTTTATCGCCCCATTTCGAAGCGGTCGAAAANCGCCTCAACATCAAACAATGGCCAGAGTCGCTAGCGAACGAAAACAATCGGAAGCTACTCAAGGGAGGTCAAGCCCTCGGCTGGAAGGTCTCCTCAACNAGTCGAAACGTCCTTGGCTGTGTCAATTCAGGCTACTGCGGGATGGGCTGTCCTGTGGAAGCGAAACAGGCCATGGAGCCNACTTATTTGACGGATGCATTAAACAGTGGAGCGATCTTGATCACCGATTGCTCGGTCAGAAAACTGGTCCGAAAAGGAACCGAAATCACGGAGGCAGTGGGTCAAATTCAGCACGAGGCGAGCGAGGCGACGAGACCCTATCAGGTTCGTGTTCGAGCCAAGCGGTTTGCTGTGGCGGGCGGTTCNTTAAACAGCCCTGCCCTTCTGCTCGCCAGCGGCATCGATTCCCATGGCCGAGTTGGGCGAAGGACCTTTCTACACCCAGTGATTGGTGTTGGTGGTCTTTACGAGGATCCCGTCCAGGGCTTCTATGGTGCGCCGCAATCATTAACGAGTCATCAGTTTGCGGCGACCAAAGACGGAAAGATGGGTTTCTTTTTTGAGACAGCACCGGTGCATCCTGCTCTGTCTGCCTCGGTGTTTGCAGCATTCGGTTCGGATTTGAGTCAGATCATGTCCAGTTTGGATCGAACGGGTGTTTTGATCGCTTTACATATCGATGGGTTCTTACCGGAGGATGAAGGGGGTACCGTGCGCTTGGTCGATGGTCGNCCGAGCCTGCATTATCCCGTTCGGCCTGCNCTTAAANCGGCCTTCCNAGAGAGTCATAAGAAACTCGCTGAACTGACTTTAGCAGCGGGCGCATATGAGGCCTTCAGCATGCACCTTCACCCGGAACGAATTCGCTCAAAGACTGATNTTTCTGGGCTGGATCAAAGGGCTTATGGTGCNTTTGAGCATCCGATCTTTTCAGCACATCAGATGGGCGGATGCGCCATGGGACCGGATCCGGCGACCAGTGTCGTGGATGAACAACTCAAAATTCATGGTTTGACGAATGCCTACGTGGTGGATGGCTCGGTGCTGCCGACCAGTNTGGGNGTCAATCCGAGTCAAACCATTTATGGGATCGCTCATCGAGCCAGCGAATGGATCAGCAGCATTTAAGTTACTGGCGGAAGATGCGCCCGCCCCGGACCACCAGATGAGGTTTAAAAACCTCTGGGATCATTTCGAAGACCTCTCGGCTGACGGCGCAGAGGTCTGCCCTTTTTCCAGCACCAAGAACGCCACGGTCTTCTAAGCCACAGGCAACAGCGCCCTCACGGGTTGCGGANCGCCAGCAATCGTGGATTGCCATGCCTGATTGACGAAAGGCAGCAATCTCATCGGCGATGTTACCGTGNGGGTTTGCCGGTGTTCCTGCATCGGTGCCACAGGCGATGGTGCAGCCCGCTCGCATGGCTCGTTGAAAGCTATCGAGGTGCGCNGGGTGACTCTCTTCNATTTTATCTTGGATGGACTGGGGGAGTTGATCACCCAAGCGCTGCATNGCTCNGAGNGCGGCAAAGGTCGGTACCATGACCTGTCCTCCTGCCGTCATCATGGCGATNGCTTGATCCGAGAGCCAAAATCCGTGCTCGATACTGTGGACACCNGCTCGAAGTGCGTTCTCGATGCCTTCNGCACCTTGGGCGTGAGCTGCGACGATCTTTCCTGCCTTTCGAGCTTCTTCACAGACCGCAGCCATCTCCGCTTCCGTNAGTTGCGCTGCACCGGGTTGCACNCCGTGNGTGAGTACACCACCNGTGGCGATGACCTTTAACAGACGGGCGCCATCCATGAGGTTTTGTCGAGCCGCTTTACGGGCTTCATCAGGGCTGTTCACTTGGGCTCCCAAGAGACAAGCGTGACCTCCAGTCATTGAGATNAGCTTGCCGCTGGCAAACACTTGNGGACCTTCTACTTTGTCCTCATCGACNAGGTGTTGCATTTCCAAGTCGATCCCATGAAGTCCTCCCACATCTCGAATGGTGGTGACTCCAGCATCGAGATGAGCTTTCAGCCCGTTCAGAGCCCGATGNGTCATTCGAGCTGGATGTTCAGCCAAGGCATCAGCAAAGGGGTCGAGACTCGCCGACAAGCAAAGGTGGGTGTGCACATCGATCAAACCGGGCAGGAGAACACCGGAAACGATGACTTCTTTGTGATTCTTTTTACGCAGCACTTTACTGGGTCCGACCGCTTCGATCCTGCCATCTGCGGACACAAGCACAGCGGCTTGTTCTTGCAGTTCGTGATCACCACCATCGGCGGTAAAGACAGCATCAGCACAAAACAAAGTCTTCATGGGTTCAGCCTGACCGGCTTCAGTCGAACTGGCAAGAACTTGTCGCCAGGGCTATAAACGGTCCGTCGTCAGGGGCTCCGTATGCGATTGAAACCCATCACCCTAACATTCGTTCTCTGCGTTGGCTGTGCCTCGCAGGTTTCCGCACCGCAGAACCCCGAACCGAGCCCAGGCGGCGTCCTGGGTCAGTGTGGTGATGGAATCCGTGAGGGCGAGGAGCAGTGCGATGATGGCAACATCAGCAACAGCGATGGTTGCCTTAATGTGTGTCGACTTGCTCGGTGCGGTGATGGCGTGGTGCGGACGGAGTTAAGTGAATCAGGTTTGCCTTACGAAGCCTGCGATCAAGCCGACCGAAACGGTCTTCACGAACAAGGCTGTCAGACGGGTTGCCGTTGTCCCGATGGTTGGAGCATCGGTTCGAATGGGTGTTTACCACCGGGGGACTGCCATGAGGCGACCGGGAGCCCATGTGGTGATTGCGGTGTTTTCGATTGTGGCGGTGCATGCGTGGGTGAGCAGGCTTTGAATGCCTGCGGGCAGTGTGGATCGCTGCCGTCGGGCTATGGTGATTCATGTGGCTGCGACGGTCTGACCGACTGCTTTGGGCGCTGTGTTGGTGATACATGTTCCCAATGCGGTGATGGTGAAGTGGATGAGGAGGAGGATTGTGACGATGGTAACCAAATAGATAGCGATGCATGCACCTCCTTCTGCGAGCCTGCTCGCTGCGGTGACGGTTTGGTTCATGAGGGTGTGGAAGCCTGTGATGATGGCAATCTGGTTGCAACCGATGCATGCCGTAGCGATTGTCAGGTCGCTCAATGCGGTGACGGGATTCTCTATGCGGCGGCCGAGGACTGTGACGACGGGAATGAAAGCAATGATGACGGTTGCCTTAACGATTGCCGCGTCGCTCGCTGCGGCGATGGACATGTCTTCTCAGCCTTCGAAGACTGCGACGATGGCAACGAGGTCGTGAGTGATGGTTGCACGAACGACTGTCAACAAGCCCGTTGTGGCGATGGTATTCTGCGAACAGACCTTCAAGAGGGTGAGGTTGGCTTTGAATCTTGCGATGACGGCAACGCAATCGATTCGGACGGGTGTACAACCGATTGTCGGCTTGCCCGTTGTGGTGATGGTCATGTGCACGAAGGTGTTGAGGAGTGCGATGACGGGAATCAGGTAGAGTCGGACGACTGTCGCTCAAATTGTCAGAGGGCTCGTTGTGGTGATGGTATCCTGCATGAGGGGCAGGAGTCATGCGACGACGGCAACCAGATTCCATCGGATACCTGTACTGACTTCTGCGAGCCTGCCCGCTGTGGCGACGGGGTCCAATGGGAGAATCAGGAGGCTTGTGATGATGGTAATGGGGACAATGGCGATGCTTGCCTGAACACTTGCGAGCTTGCTCGTTGCGGCGATGGAATCCTCCATCGAGGGATGGAGCAATGTGATGATGCCAACGATGAGGATCAGGATGATTGTCTGCGGACCTGCCAAAACAATGTCTGCGGCGATGGTCACCTCAATGAGGAGGTCGAGGCTTGTGACGATGGCAACGCCAGCAATCAAGACGCCTGCCTTGCCACTTGCCAACTCAACCGTTGTGGTGATGGGCACGTTCATCGTGGGGTAGAGCAGTGCGACCAGGGGGCAGCCAACAATCTGGGGCAGCCCAATGGCTGTCGTCCAAACTGCACTCAGGTTCGATGTGGTGATGGGATTCTCGATCGAGGTGAACAATGCGATGATGGCGCTGCCAATGCGGACGAGCCGAACACGTGTCGACTGAACTGTCGAAACCCCCGTTGTGGCGATGGCATCGTGGATTCCGGTGAACAATGTGACAGCATCATGCAAATGGATGCTGGTTTTTGTACCCTCGGGTGTCGTTGGAACCGGGAACTACCGATTCCTTAACCTCACCTGATCGGAGGGACTCGCTGTTCTCAGAAGGGGTCGTCACGACCCCGTGAAATGCGTTCCCAGCGACGGATNCCNCGCTCNANTTCGCTAGTGGACNACCACTTGGGTTCGACGATCTTCAGGATGCCCTGTGAGAATTAACGTCCAGCCGTCGCCTTCAATCTGACCATTGCCAACGATTTCGGTCTCGGTGGCGCTTCCCGTCCCCGAGCCTTTCAACTCGTAGCGGGCACCGCTCGCTTCCGTGAACTCGCCTTCGGCGCCCAGGCCGACATGGAGCAGTCGGTCCCCTTCCGTCGCTTCNAGACCATCGAGTCCTTCCACATTGGGAAGCAAGGTATCCACCGGTTCGGCCAGCATGGGCACAAGGCCACCAGCGGCCACGAAGACGGGAATTTCTGTNGNGTCGGCTTCGACNACGANNGTGTCTGGGCCTTGGACCACTNGGTCACTCCAAAAGGAACCAAAACGACCACTTGGAAAGCGAACGGAACGGCTGGTCGCCCCTTCATCCACCACCGGAGCCACCATGAGCCCCTCTCCCAGGTAGAGCTGGTCCTTCAGACCCCACATCTCGAGGTCATCGGGATGCTGAAGCCCCATGGCTCGCCACAGTGGGGTTCCATCGACCCGATTTTGATGNGCGAGGCCCCACAGGTAGGGGAAGAGTTGAATATGAATTTCTGCGTAACGCTTCCAGTGTGCGATGGTTTCNGCATCGTCTTCCATGCGATGATTTTGAGAGGCATGGGTGCCATGGTGNGTTCNCATCACCGGTGTAAATGCGCCCAAGCTGGTCCATCGGAAGAAGAGTTCTTTGGTCGCCGCTGGCGTGATGCTCGATTGATAACCAGCGATGTCATGACCCAGGTACGGGAAGCCTGTCGAAGCCAGTCCGAGCCCTAAGGGAATCACGGTCTTGAAGCCATCTTGATGATCGAATGTCGTGTTTTGNTCGCCGAGCCAGATCACCCTNGCTGTCGGCTGGCAGTGAAGCCAACCGCTGCGATAAAANGCGATCGCNTCATCGGCTAGGTCNGCNTCTTTGATGATTCGCTCGTTGAGTTCTTGCCACAAGCGNGGATAGCGATTGTGCACTTTCGCGGGATCTTCTCCGTTGGCTAAGACCGCCCCGTCCACGGGCATCCACTCGGCATAGTCAGCCATCCAGCCCCGGCTACCCAAGTCGAGTGCTTGCCGCAATTCTTGACCAACAAANGCGACAGCATCGGAGTTTGTTAGGTCCACCAAGCCGGCTTCNGAGAAATTAGCGTTCGGNCCTTGNAAGATAATCGGAGCCCCATCCTCGTCTTTCACCATGAATTCATTGCTGTTCATTTCGTCAAAGATCTCAGCAGCGCGAAAGACGAAGGTATTAAAGTAAACCATCAATTGGATACCACGAGCTCTTAAATCGTCGGTAAGCTGTTCAAAATCGGGGTAGATTTCTCGGTCGAGACGCCAATCTTCTTCAAGCCGATACGCTTGACCGAACCAGTTGCCGCCTTTCCAGTCTTCACTCCAAATGGCCGAACTCGGTAGCTCTTCATCGTTGAGAAGCGTGGCGAAATTTCGGACGCTTTCACTGCCGAAGATGGCGTCGTTCCAGGGGGCGAAGGCCCAGGCTGGAGGGAGTTCGGGACGGCCGACCCAGCCNGTGAAGTTTTTCATCGCCTCCATGGGTGTGGTGCCATCAAAGAGTTCCAAAATNAGTTCCCGGTCGTGGACTTCCATTTCGACATGATCCGGACTGATTTGGCAGGTGTTGACTCGAGTGTAAGCTTCTGTGTCGATGGCCCAGGCAACGGCGCGGGAACTAATGGCTACCGGCTGGGGAATGTGGGTGCTGTGCCGTCGACCTGTGAGAAACCANCTGACGGGAACTTCATCGTCGTCGACTTTGCCGATGCCTTGCTCGCTAACCCAGAGCGGNATCTCTTGACCTCGGTGGTCCACATCATGGGTCTGGGCACCAAAACCTANGAATCGTTCATCCGCACCGCAAGCGATCCGTAATCGGCTCCGATTCCGAGCCTCGTCTGTGCCTGTGAGTCGGACCCTTGCTCGATTGGAACCGAGCGCCTCGAGTTCGACTTTACCCAACGGGTCGCCGCCTTCAGCTTGAAGTGATACCGTTAGCTTTTGCNCATCAGTCGTTGCATCGCCAGCCTGAGCAACCACCCATTCTTCTTCTGGATAATCAGAAACAAGAAAGCTCCCAAACATCATCTCATGACTGGCATCACTTTGACGAAANGCCAGATCCTTGATNTCGAGGGATGCCAAGACTTTGTCTCCCGCACCTCGAACTTCCAGTGTCTTAAGCTCTTGGTGGTAGCTGAGCGTNATTCCCTCATGCTCAAGGCGTAATTCTTCTTCGCAACCACTGCATGCAGAGGTCGCAGTAAGCAGCAATCCAAGCCCCAAGCGATAGGTCAAAGANATCGCTGAATTTCGATGGGATATTGGNCTTCTNTTTCGTGTGGGAGTCTGCATCGATTCTCCAGGCTGTGCTGAGACGCCGGTTACGTCCGTAATTCGGTACTGAGATTGAGGACTGCTTCAACGGTTGCGGGAGCCGCTAGCTTCAGCGGTGCATGTCCTTCAGGGGCAAGGCTTTGAAGGGCGTGCCGCAGTGCACCCCGAACGCTGATCCCAAGCATAAAGGGGGGTTCGCCCACAGCTCGAGAGCCATGAATGGTGGTTTTTCGGTAACTATTTTCTCGCAAGCGAACTCGAAAGTCCGTTGGGACATCGGTGAGCGCAGGAATTTTATAGGTGGACGGCCCATGGGTAAGCAGCCGTCCGTCTTGATCCCAAAGCAGTTCTTCCATTCCCAGCCAACCAACACCCTGGATGTAGGCACCTTCGATCTGCCCCCGGTCCATGGCCGGATTCAGACTGTTGCCGACATCGTGGAGCAGGTCTGCTCTGGTGATTTGCCACTGCCCCGTGAGTGTATTGACGAGGATCTCTGTCACAACCGCTCCACAGGCATAGTAATGAAAGGGACGTCCCCGCCCTGCATCACGGTCGTAGGCGATGTCTGGAGTGGCGTAGAAGCCGGTCGACGACAGCGAAATCTGTTCGAGTCGGCAACGATTGGCTAACTCTCGAAAGGGCATCGATTCGCCATTGTCTGAACGTACGGCGCCATCCCTAAAGACCATTTGGTCTGCTGGACCACCTAAGATTCGTTCGGCGACTTCCGCCATCATGCCTCGGATCCGGATGCAAGCGCGCGCCACGGCGAAACCATTGAGATCGGAACCGGAACTGGCGGCGGTGGCTGACGTGTTTGGAACTTTATCTGTGCTGGTTCGCATCATGCGAATTTGGTCTCGCCGCACGCCCAGTTCACGGACGACCACATTGATGATCTTCGCATGCAGCCCTTGGCCCATCTCGACGCCGCCATGGTTCACCTGCACGCTGCCGTCGGCATAGACGAGAACGAGTGCTCCTGCTTGATTCAGAAAGCTGGTTGTGAAGCTGATGCCAAACTTGACGGCTTGCATGGCAATGCCCCGTTTGTAGATTGGACTCTGCGCGTTGAAGTTTTCGATCCCTTGGCGGCGACTGCCATAATCAGAGGACGCTTTCAGATCATGCCAGAGTTCCGACAGCGGGTTGTCATCGTCTTCGAAGGTTTGACCATATGGTGTTCGGTCTCTACCAGGCTTGCCTCCGTAAAAGTTGACCGCACGTACCTCAGCAGGATCCAATTTCAGGTACTCGGCAATGTCATCGAGAGCGGTTTCGATCACCACCATGCCCTGGGGACCGCCAAAGCCCCGGAAGGCGGTATTGCTGCCCTTGTTGGTTCGAGCCAAACGGCCAGAGAAAGCGAGGTTTTCGATGAAGCAGCTGTTGTCTAAGTGGAACATGGCTCGATCGAGTACTGCACCCGAGAGATCTCGAGCGTATCCTGCATCCATCCACAGGTCTGCGGTAAACGCAGTAATCCGGCCCTCGTCATCGAAACCAACTTCATAGTCGGTACGGCAAGGATGGCGTTTTCCGGTCATGACCATGTCGTCATCGCGATTGAGCCAAACCTTACACGGCTGGCCGAGGCGCAAAGCAGCCATGCCTGCGAGACAGGCAAAACCTGCTCCTTGGGTTTCTTTGCCGCCGAATCCTCCCCCGACCCGTGGGACTTTGACCACGTAATCGGCCCAGTGACCGCCGAGGGTTCGAGCCAGCAATTGCTGAACTTCGGTGGGATGCTGAGTTGAGGAATAAACCGTCAGCCTGCCGTCCTCTTCGGGGACAACCAAGGCCGATTGACTCTCCAAATAAAAGTGCTCCTGACCTCCGGTTTCGACACGTCCTTTTAGTCGATGAGTGGCTGTCGCTAGGGCACCCTCGGGATCGCCTTGGCGCATGCGATGGGCTGTTCCCATTTCATTTTGATTTGCGATGGCGTCATCGATGGTCAGGATGGGGCGTAGCGGCTCATAGTCCACTTCAATGAGTGCAGCTGCTCGTTCACAAATATCGATGTTGTCACCCACGACCACGGCAACCACTTGGCCTCGGTAATTCACCTCACCGTCTGCAAGCAGTGGCTCATCTCGCTCCACTGGACCGACGTCGTTGATTTCAGGGACGTCAGCGGCTGTGTAGACCCCCCACACACCGGGTAAACTTTGGGCTCTCTTGCTGCGTATGGCGAGAAGTTTTGCCTTAGCATGGGGGCTCTGTATCGGGTGGACGACCAGCGCTGAGCGGGCTGCCGGTAGATCATCGACGTAGCGTGCCTCTCCGGTGCATTGCTTGAGACCACTCTCGTGAACCATCGAGGGAAAATCGCCATCGACCTGGGCTCGTGGCGGGACCGGTTGTCGAGTCAGGGGGTTATCCCATGGTGCATAGGGATCCCGATCTGTGACAAGATCAGACCAAAACTGTCGCAGGAGGTTACCACAAAGGCGGCGGCGAAAAAGTTCGGAGCCTCTGTGGTCGCTCATGGGGGTAAAGAGAGCCTCAAGCTGCTGAGAGGCGTCTTCGACATGGGCGTGGTTCCAGGTTTTGCCTTGCAGCCAATTTTCTACAGGAGTGGCCCGGATCGTGGTGGCGGCGACACCACCGAAGACCAGCCTGATGCGCTTGACGGTTTGGTCTTCCTCCAGTTCCAGAGATGCACAAAGCGAGACAGCGGATATATCTAAATCCCGGCGACGGCTGACCTTATACGTCCGAGACATCGTACGATCATTTGGTCGTGGTAGGAAAAGAGCTGCCAGGATCTCATCTCCTTGCAGGACGTTTTGGCGATAGCCCGTAAAGAAGGATTCGAGAGGGATTCGGCGTTCGCCGGTGGAGCCAACAATGATCGCTTCGGCTTCAAGTCCGATGAGAACAGGAGCCATGTCACCGATTGGGCTCGAGGTGCAAAGATTGCCGCCAAGAGTTGCCCTGTTGCGGATCGGCCGACTGCCGAAGACGCGCAGCATTTGCTCCATGGCCACAACCTCACCGGCGAGGATTTCCTGAACGGTGGTGAGGGCGAGTCCCGCACCCAGTCGCCAACCCTCATCTCGGTTTTGATGATCAAGGAGTTCAACCACTTCACCCAGATTGATCAGCGTCTGATAGCGAGCCCCTCGCTTGGTGACCTCCAGACTGAGATCGGTCCCACCCGCCACCAGTTGTGCGTCTGGATGTTGGCGTCTTAGTTCAAAGAGCTCTTGGAGGTTTTGGGGGTTGTAGGCTCGCCTTTGACCATCACTGAATTCAAGGCGGCTGTCTTTGGACACCGCAGGATGAGGCGCTAAATTCCGACAATGTGTGGCCACTTCTTCTGCCGCCCGTCGGATGGGCGCATATCCGGTACAGCGACAAAGGTTACCGGCGAGTTGGTCGTCTCGCTGCCATGCTTCAAGCATGTCCTCCCGGTGGCTGCCAGCAAACAGGCTCATAATGAATCCGGGGGTACAATAGCCACACTGGCTTCCGTGACAGGCGGCAAATCGTTCTTGGACGGGGTGTGCTCCTTCTTGTTGTTCTGCAAGTCCTTCGACCGTGTAAACTCGCCGCCCTTGCAGCATCGGCATCAGAACGAGGCACGAATTGACACTGCGCCAGACCGGCTCGTTCCGATAATCTTTCGCTTCCAACACCACAGAACAAGCGCCGCAGTCCCCCTCGTCACAGCCCTCTTTGGTGCCACAGAGGTCTCGGTGGTCCCGTAAAAAGTTAAGCAAGGTGGTGCAGGGGTCGATCTCGTCCACTTCGACAGGGCGATCATTCAGCCAAAAACAAAAGCGGTTTGCAGCCACAGACAAAGAGCCCTCCACCCCACAGCCTGCAGGGACTGACCCATAGGGTCAACCTTGTGCCTTCGGAGAAAAGGTGAAAGAGCCCAGAAGATGCGCTGTTCAATCTTTCTTTTTTGTCTCGCTTGCACGTCTGCGACGCCATCGCCGAAGGATTCAAATGACAATGTTCAAGTCGAGGTGCCGATGGCTTTGATTCAGTCCAGTCTCGGAGATGCGCCGGTCTTGGAGCCGGGGCGACTTCGGGTTCGTCGAGGACAGCGGGTCGAGTTAAGGCTCAAGCATGCCGGAGCCACCATGCATCATCATCTGCATGTCCTTCCCCCTGTCGATGTGAAGAGCAGGGACCCGTTGCAGGTTTTGGGTGCTTTGAAGCCAGGGGAGTCGAAGACGACAATGTTCCAGGCACCGAGTCAGCCGGGTCGCTACCCGATCCACTGCACGTCAAAAGACTACACGCCAGGGCCATGCGGCGTGTTGTGGGTCGAATAGACGGGCTTAGCGCCGGCGCCGGCGGAGTCCGATGAGTGTCAAAAGCGTGAAGAACTCGAGGGGACCGCTGCCTGCGCAGCCGCAACCGATGGGCTCGTCTTTGTCGGGGACAACTGGAGCCTCACCTGCATCGACCGCGGGGACGGCAGGGCCGGCGTCTGGCTGTGAGCTTGCCCCTGCATCCGCAGATGGGGGCTGCCCTGCATCGGCCGGCGACTGATTTCCAGCATCCACTGATGGGGTCACACCCGCATCGGCACTGGGCTGTGTCGGAGCGGCGGGGGTGAGGCGGATTGCATCCACTGTAATGTGAAGGTCGCCCCCCTCTTCGCCGGTGTTGTCATAGACGCTGATCCATTGATCGTCGCCGGCTTGAAAGTCGAAGGTGCCCAGAGCCCGCCAGCCGCTGGCCGTGCTTTGGTCGAGGATGACGTCGGTTTCTTGGCCGCCATGACGCAGGCGGTAGGGGACTCGGCGACTCCGATTGTAGCCTTCAACCAGGTTCACTTCGACTCGAAAGCGTCCCGCACCGGCCAACTGGAGGTTCCAGCGGGCCCAGTTACTGGGCTCATCACTGATGAAGGCATTGGTCCACATAAAGCCCGTTCCGACGCCTTGGCCTTGGACTGCCCGCCAATACTGCACAGGTCCCCAGCGCTGAAAGCAGGGGCTGGTGTCGTCTACCACGCCGCCCTCAAGAGGCAGATCTTCACAACTGACGCCCGGTTGGCCCAGCAGCTCTTGGTAGCTTCGAACGAGACTCAGATAGGGGGGCACATAGACGGCCTGCTGCAGTTGAGCCACGTATTGATGGATATCGTAATGCAGGTGAATCGTGGTTGGTACTGGGTTTCCATCGGCATCGAAATAGGCGTTGGAGACCAATCCGATTCGGGCACCTCGAGTGACTTCTTGGCCTCGGCGCACCGCAATGCTGGTGGGATCTAGGTGGAGGTAGCGGTGTCGGGTTCCATCCTCAGCCACTAAATAGACAGAGTAACTACCAATGGAGGTGATGGTGCCGCTTTCTGCCGCCACAGCCCAGTGGACTTTGTCCTGGCAGTCTGCCGGCCGAATATCTTGGCCCTGATGACCGGTCCCGCCAGGGCATAGTGGCATTTCCCAGCGGCGAGGCTCGCAGAAATTGTCACTCCATGGATACTGATAGTTGGTGGCACTGCATTGCCCACCACCGGGACCATGCATGCCGCCGGGTCGGTAGACCTGGGAGTTGGGAAAACTGGGGGCGTTTTCGATGGGGTAGCGCATGGAGGGCACATAGATATGTTGATCCACCCGCCCCTCAGTCCCCGACTCCAATTGGCCCGGCGGATTGTAAGTAAAAGCGATGAGGAGGCTCAGTAGGGGGCTCATGGCTTTCGAACCCACCGAAGATTATTGGCCACTTTCCAGACCTCATCATCGTGTCCACAGCGAGGATGCTCGTCACCACCGAGGCATTCGATGTCCAAGGTGACTGCGGAGCCGCCGGCAGCGAAGTCGACGGTCACGACCCCATGACTCCGACTGATGACCGGGCCATTCACTCGTTGTTTTGCGAGCCAAGAGGCACTGATCGCCGCTCGTCGAACGAGAAGCGTGACGGTCACACCTTGCTGAGAATAACTGACACTGAACCAGTGGGACCCGGCGACGATGAGTGTGTCGCTCGCTTCGAGGGCAGCGGTTGGCAGGAGGAGGTGCGGCGCCTTCGGGTTGGCCAGGATCTGGACCGCCTTGGCTCGCAGGTTCTTGGGCAACTCAGTGACTACCAAGGGCCGATAGCTTGTTTCGTTAAGGGCGCTGAGCCTTTGAAGTTTGGGGAGGCCTGGTGTGGCAGCGGCCGCCTTCGCAGACTGCTCTTGCGTTCGCATTGAGACAGGCGTGGCATAAAGCACCGTTGAAAGGAGTAAAGAGACCATAGCGCCTCCCATTATCGTCGGCGCAACCGAGCGCGCTCATCGGAATATTGTCGTATACGCTTTCCTCAAGGTCACCCAAACGCCTCCATCAAGACACACTCCTGTCACAAAT
>NZRT01000123.1 GCA_002696345.1 Myxococcales bacterium | reverse complement strand
GGGGATCGTCTCGATTCAAACCGGGTAATGTCCACGATCTCAAAGGATCGGGAAAACCGGCCTTCCATGCCTTGCNACCGACTTCGTCGATCACAAAGTCGATGTTGAGCGCAGCACGATCNGCNCGCAAATCGATGGTATGGACCAGATCCACATCGGGTCGNCTCACGGCGCGCANCCGAAGTTTGAGTAAGCCCTGCATCCCCGTCGACAGCAGGCGGATCTCACACTCTCCGTCAGCGGCACCGGTGCGACAACTGGAACCAAAGGGGAAGCTTGCGAGNGACTCCCAACTCTCTGATTCTACNACGATNGCGTCGATCAACTGGTTCCCAAGTGGTGTGTTGTTCTGGTCGAAGAGTTTGACTTTTAGAGCCATGCGTCCCGCCACAGTCACCGGCTCTTGGAGTCCAGCCGTCGCNCTCGAGTCACCTTGTCCGTAAACGAAAAGCTGCAGTAACTCGATGCGATCCGGCTGAGGCGTATCGCTGTCTTNAGGCAAACTGGGCAANGCTGGCGTACACGCCATCATCNTCGCCGAAAGAAAGAACCATCGAATCATCAACGACTNGGTAACGACCGGATGCACGGCCGCCAAGTATGTAGAATCACNCANAACAAAGANAANTCGGTCTAGACGTCTGTTTTGAGCACACTCAGAAAGGCGGATTGCGGAATCTCAACCTTGCCAAACTGGCGCATGCGTTTCTTTCCNTTTTTCTGCTTTTCGAGAAGCTTGCGCTTTCTGCTGATGTCACCACCATAACACTTTGACGTGACGTCTTTGCGTAATGCAGGAATGGTTTCACGGGCGATGATTCGACTGCCGATACTGGCCTGAATCGGAATCTTGAACTGGGCTCGAGGAATCAACTCCCGAAGCTTTTTNCACAATGCNCGGCCGCGAAAATANGCGTTATCCTTGTGAAGAATGACCGCCAACGCATCGACTCGCTCGCTATTAACCAGCACATCGAGTCGAACCAACTCGCTCTCTTCATAGCCNGANAGTTCATAATCCATCGAAGCATAGCCTCGGGTGATACTCTTCAAATGATCAAAGAAATCAAAGACGACCTCGGCCAGCGGCAAGCGGTATTGCAGATGAACTCGGTTCGATGTGAGGTACTGCAGATCCAGTTGTACCCCCCGTCGCTCCTGACAAAGTTTCATCACAGCACCCACGAATTCTTCCGGTACGTGAATGTCTGCCCGAATCATGGGCTCCAGGACCGCTTCCACCTCATTAAGCTGGGGGAAGTCGGCCGGATTGGACAACTCGGACTCGTTGCCCTCAAGGTCCCGACGTTTGTAGACCACGGTCGGGGCGGTGGTGAGCAAATCAAGATTGAACTCTCGCTCCAAGCGCTCTTGGACGATCTCCATGTGCAANAGNCCNAGAAACCCGCANCGAAANCCAAGCCCGAGCGCCGCACTGGATTCAGGCTCCCAGACCAAGCTGGCGTCGTTGAGCACCAACTTGTCCAAGGCGTCACGTAGATCCGAGTAGTCGGCCGCATCCACGGGAAAGATTCCGGCGAACACCATCGGCTTCACCTCTTCGAAACCAGGAACGACCTCGGTCTCACGTTTCGAAGCTGTGTGACACAAGGTNTCGCCCACCTTGGCGTCGTGAAGATCTTTGATGCCTGCGACCACATAACCGATCTCGCCGGTCTCGAGGCTCTGCAGGGTTTCAGCGTGGGGGTTGTACGCTCCAAGTTCCAGNACCTGATGTCCGGCTTGCGTATGCATTAGGGTGACATCATCCCCGAGCTTCAAAGAGCCATCNACCACCCGGACCATCAACACGACACCCTTGTAGGGATCATACCAACTGTCGAAGATCAGCGCTCGGAAGGGTGCATCAGGCGTCCCCTCAGGCCCAGGAAGAAGTTCGACCAAGCGCTCCAGCAGCGCGTCNACGCCGATCCCCGTCTTCGCCGATACATGAAGGATGCCTTCGGTATCGAGTCCCACCACCTCCTCGATCTCCNGAGCGACACGAGCNGGCTCTGCAGCGGGTAAATCGATCTTGTTNAGGACCGGTACGATCTCCAGATCGTTAGCGATCGCCAGATACACATTGGCAAGGGTCTGAGCTTCCACCCCCTGACTCGCATCCACCACCAGCAAGGCACCATCACAGGCTGCTAAACTACGACTCACTTCGTAACCAAAATCAACGTGTCCTGGTGTATCCACCAAGTTCAGCATGTATTCGTGACCATCGGCNGCTTGATGCACCAAACGAACAGCCTGCGCCTTGATGGTAATGCCCCGTTCCCGTTCGATGTCCATCTTGTCGAGAAACTGTTCCCGCTCTTCCCGCTGAGTCAGGGCACCTGTCGCCGCCAGAAGGCGATCTGCAAGCGTGGATTTACCATGATCAATGTGGGCGATGATACAAAAGTTGCGGATCCGTGAACGGGGAATGCTCAAGTGCTGACCTCCTCGATATCCTTCAGCTCACCATAACGCTGAAGCACATCATCGATGCCCTCTCGAATGAAGGCAGAAATTGGCACTCGGGTCCGAGCCTTGAGTCGCTTCAATGCTGCGACCTGCTCCGCCTCCAAGTAGATGGTTGTGCAGACCTTTCGACCCACTAGTAAACTCCCGGCGACGCTCTTAGGTGGCAAGGAGGCACAAGGCAAGGAATGCCTACTCTCGACACGCTCCCTCGGATCGGACGTTCGCGCCCTGACGCTGCGCCTCGCAGGCGTTGTTGTAGGTTTGCCCATCGCACCCACAGACAGGCTCAACGACAGCAAGGCAGTTTTCAGGCCGCTCCCCGCATGCACCAGTGTCACCACATTCGCCATCGGCTTTGACACAAAAAGAAGCAGCACCTTCGCAATCCCGATTGTCGAGACAACCGTCTGGCGGCGCTGGCGCACAGGCTCCGAGGTGGTTCAGCTGAACCCGGTCCTTGAGGCGATGACAGTCATTGCTGTACGTTTCACCATCGCAGCCACAAACCGGGTCATAATTACGATTGCACTGGCGGGTGATCTGTACACAGACTCCAAAACTGTCGGCTACCTGACAGCGGCCTGCAGGCCTGTCGCAATAGGACATGTCACCGGCACACTGGATCCCGGTAAAGCCACCACATTGAGCCCCTGGCGGGACGGCCGCACAGGGGCCTTCGTGATCCAAGCCTACCCGAGCCTCTCGACGTTCACAGTCGTTATTGTAGGTCACTCCATCGCAACCACAGACGGGATCTATACGCTCAGGACAACCACCGCCTGTCCGTTGGCAGGTGCCCATGGAATCCGCCTGGTCACACATCCCGGCTGGCGGATCGCAGAAATCATCTCGATCACTACAAACCAAGCCTTGAATTCCACCGCAATCTACGGCCCCGGGATCGATCCCCCCATCCATACTCGGCTCGACTTCAACATCGTAAGCGCCAACGTCGGCGGTGGGCTCCAACCCCAAATCTGCGATGCGATCCCCACCGGCATCAGGCCGGTCGACCGGCTCAGAAGAACATGCAGCCCACAACACCACAAACAAGATCCCAAACAATCGCAAGGGCACCTCCATCGCCGAAGATTTTGCCCCTTTGCCCCCCAAGAAGCAATCGCCGTTGAACCCAACACAAATGATGATTAAGCGATATGTAGGAGTACAGCATGCCTTGGACACGGGAAGAACTTGCGCAACGAGCGGCCCACGAGGTGGTCTCGGGCACGGTCGTCAATCTCGGCATCGGTATCCCAACCCTCGTTGCCAACCTTCTGCCCACGGATGCGGGGGTAATGATCCACAGTGAAAACGGTTTGCTGGGCATGGGCCCCTACCCCCTGGAGTCTGAGATCGATCCCCAGTTGATCAATGCGGGTAAACAATTGGTCACCGCTGTTCCGGGGGGCTCTTGCTTCGACTCAGCCACGAGCTTCGCCATGATACGGGGTGGCCATGTGGATCTCGCCATCCTCGGTGGAATGCAGGTCGGCGCTGATGGCAGTCTCGCCAATTGGCAAGTTCCTGGAAAGAAGGTCACTGGAATGGGCGGCGCGATGGACCTGGTCTCCGGTGCGAAGCGAGTGGTGGTGGTCATGAGTCATCGAGCTCGAGATGGTAGTCCGAAGTTGCTCCCCTCCTGCACCTTCCCCATCACCGGTGCCCACTGCGTTGATCGCGTCATTACGGACCTCGGGGTCCTCGATCCGACCGGCCAGTCCTTCCGGGTTGTGGAGCGGGCTCCGGGTGTCAGCGAAGAGCTTCTGCAGGAGGCGACCGGAGCGCACCTCATCAAAGATTGACGAAGCTGCTTTTCGCCAGCGGCCAACCGGACTAAGGTGGAGCCGCGCCTGGCGCTGGAGAGAGAACTTTGAGACTGCAGAAAATCCTCGTCCTGTTCACCTTTGTCGCCGGCACCGCTGGCTGCGCAGCCACGCAGCCTAAAAAGGCACCGACTCCGGTCCAGGAGGCCGTTGAAGAAGAGCCCCCCGAGGAGAAGATTGTTCTTCCAGATGGCGTCGAGGGGATGGATATCAACGGCGACAACAAGCCGGATGTCTTCAAGCACTACAAAGAGGTCGAAGGTGAGCAGGTCATCGTGAAAAGAGAGACCGATCTGAATGCCGACGGCACCATCGATGTCACCCGTCATTACAGCCTTGCGCAGAAGCCGATCAAAGAGATTATCGACCTCGACTTCGATGGCAAAATTGATGTCACACGCCACTACCAAGAGGGTGTCCTTTTGCGTGAAGAATTTGACCTCAATTATGACGAGAAAATCGACATGACCAAGTTCTACGAAGACGGCAAACTCATTCGGAAAGAGCAAGATGCAAAGTTGGATGGTTCCGTCGACTACTGGGAATATTACGATGAGAAGGAGGTGCTCGAACGCATCGGTGTCGACCACGATGGAGACGGCGAGATCGATGATTGGCACCTGGGCAAAGACAAATCGAAAATCGCAGATCCCGAATCAGGTGGAGCCTTGAGTAAAGAAGGACCGCCGCCAGCCGACGACTTGGACAAGGGTGAAGGCACGGAGGCTGCGGACAGCCCCTGATCATGGATCTGGCCGCATGGGACCAACAACTCTTCACACTGCTGCACCCCCCGCTTTTAGACCTCCTCGGTGAGCCTGTGTGGCGCTGGCTCACCAGCCTCGCCCTCCCTTTAACACTCTTGCTCGTCACAAGTGCTTGGGGTTGGCATGCTCGACGGCCCCTGCTCCCCGTCGGAATTGCTCTGGCGACCGGCCTCCTTGCCGAACAACTCTCTTCACGAGTCCTGAAACCTTTCGTCGGTCGCCCTCGGCCTTGCTCAGTCGAAGATTTGAGTTCCCTCGCCTGCACAGGCGGGCTTTCTATGCCGAGCAGTCATGCGATAAGTATTTGCGCGGGCATCGGCGTCTTGTGGTTTTTATATCCCAAGCTACGGCCGTTGTATCTTCTTGGGGCGGGTCTTTTCATCCTCAGTCGACTCGCTTTAGGTGTCCATTATCCGGGCGATTTATTGGTCGGTTCGCTGTTGGGATGCGGCATCAGTTGGTCAGTCGGGAAAAGGCTGCTTCGCACCCCTTGGGCCCGTCCCTGAAGTTGTGCTAGCGTTCGCCTCGACCCAGGAGGTCTAACGTATGAGTGATTCTCCCATCCGTGTCTTCGTCCTTGAAGATCAGCCCGCCATCTTGAAGGCGCAAATCAAAGTCCTCAACGCATCGCCCGAAGTCGAAATTGTTGGCAGTGCGATGAGCGGTGAGCAAGCACTGGAAGAGATCAACGCTGATGTGGATGTCCTGCTTTCAGACCTTGGCCTCCCTGGCATTGACGGCATCGAGGTCACCAAGCGGATGAAAGAAAAATATCCCGACGTGGAGATCCTGATCTTCACGATCTTCGAGGAGGAAGATAAGGTATTGGCTGCGGTGAAAGCCGGTGCTGCTGGCTATTTATTGAAAGGTGCGTCCCAACAAAAAATCGTCGACGCCATCAAAGATGTCCACAACGGTGGCTCAGTCATTCACCCACGGCTCGCCAGAATTTTAATGGATCGATTCAAAGTTCCGATGCAGCAGGACTACGGCTTGGAGCCCATCGAAACACCACTCACAAATCGAGAGGTTGAGATCCTCCAGGTCATCTCGAGGGGGCTCTCCAACTCGGAAGCAGCTGGGGTCTTGGGATTATCCAGGGCCACCGTACGCACGCACCTTGAACACATCTATGAGAAGCTTGAGGTGGGGAATCGAGTGGAGGCTGTGACCGAGGGCATTCGCCACGGCATTATCGATCTCTAAAACTTAGAAGCTCAGGTCTCCGGAGATCTGATTCAAGACCAAACCTTGGACCACCGGTGAAAATCGCCCCGGCTCGAGACCATACAGCATCCGGTAGACGGCTAGACTACGGCTGACTCGCTTCACATAGCCTCGGGTCTCTTTATACGGCACCTCTTCCATGAACATGTCCTGATCCATCTGGAATCGCCCAGCCCGACGAACCCATTGATCGGCGGCGTTTGGGCCTGCGTTGTAAGCGGCCATCACCTGGGGGAACTGATGGGAATAGCGCTCGCTAAGACCGGCAAGGTACCAAGCCCCCATGGCGATGTTGTGATCAGGATCATCCAAAGCTTCCGGATCCAGTTTCGTCTTTTTAGCCGTCTGCACGATCAGCCGTGCTGTAGGCGGGATGATTTGCATGAGCCCAACAGCCTCAGCTGGCGACAAAACGGCCGGACGAAACTGACTTTCTTCCCGCATGATGGCGTAAATCAACGCCGTTGGAATCTGTTCCACCTCGGCGCAACCAATACAGCGCTCCAAGTAAGGTCTCGGAAAGGCTAATTCCCACAGGGGTCGATGCTGTGCCCCCGGTAGACCGGCGACGTATTGCAGCGCATGGTGGGCGACTTGAAAGGCGGGATGAACCGCTCCTGCGCTCGTCAGTGCCTGCCCCCAAGCCGTCGCGATGGCGGGATCGACCGGAAGACCCCCTCGAAGACATTCGGCCCGTCCCCATCGTTCATCGGCAAGATTGGCGAACAGCGCCAAGCGATCAAGAGTGGACTTTCGACCCGTCAAACGACTCTTCGGCCAGTCGTCGCGGCGACGTCGAGGGGCTCGCTCTTCCGCCACATCCAACGAAGCCACCCGCAGACCATAAAGTGTCCACGGCCAACGCTCCCGCAGCTTTTGAAATTTGGCCATGCCGGCTTCGGGCTGTCCGCGCAGGATCTCTGCGCGCCCCGACCAAAATGTCGCTGCAGCAGCCATCGCAGGGCGTTGCTTTGCGACTTTTTCGAAAGCCTCGATCGCCCCCTCATAATCCCCTGAACGGAACCGCGCCCAGGGTCCAAACCATCGAGCCATGCGCTTGTGATCTCGAGACACCCGTCGTTGATTCACAAGCCAAGCAAAGAGCTCGGCTGCATCCTTGTAACGCCCGCCGCCAAAAAGACTCCATGCGGTGTAAAAGAGGCGCTCCATTCGATAGTTCGGATCTGAGGTTGTCCAGGCTTGCTCGAAGTACAAATCGACAACCTCATCCATGCGCCCAAGACGGGGCAAGACCAGCCTTTTGGCGCCTTGGATGCGAGTGATTCGTCCTGGCTTATCCGCCTGCTCTTGAGTCAAACGGTCGAGCAAAGCAGCCCCTTCTGCCGGATCCACCCGCCGCAGTTGCCGCCCCAGGTTCAGTTGAACTTCGAACAAGAGATCAGGACGCTTCTCATAACGTTTCGCCAAGGCACGAAACTCGCCGACCGCCCAACGATCGCCCATCCGGGGTGCCCTCGCTCGAATCGCCCGAAGTTTACGGTCGAGCGTCATCGGTAAGGAGGGGAAGTACTTTTGCAAAAGTAGCCCCGCTTCAGCGCTGTCAGGATGCTTTGGATAATGATCGAAAATCCGGACGAGGAGTCCCTTCGCTAAGGCTTTTTTGCCGGCGGCCCACGCGAGCTTCGCTTCCACCAATAAAACGTCCGGTCGCTGACCCAGCATGCAGCGCCCACAGACCCTTTGAAAATTGCGGAAAGCGGTGGCTGCGTCATCAAACCGTTCGGCAGCCAGGTATGCTTTCGCAAGCAGCAGCCGTGCCTGGCGTTGCCGTGAGCCCCGGTACACTCGCTTATCCACCGGTCGAAGTGCTTCGATGGCTGCCTTGGCTTGTTTGGCGATCAAGAGCCGTTTGCCCAGCCGGAGACCGAGATAGTCATCCAATCGGCCACGGCTCTCTTTTAGGAGCGCAGCGTACGTTTTTTTTCCGGCAGTAACGTCGCCACGAAGAAAGGCCTGGTCTGCCAACAAAATTTTGGCGGCGGTTCGCATGGACCAATGCTTTGAGCGATCGTTGGCGTAGGCTTTCAGCCCACTCATCGTCTCCTTATCGACAACAGTTGCTTCGGCCTGTTCCGCCCAAAGAGCGAGTTGAGGCACAATCGGTGGCTTTTTGACCGCTATCGCTTTCGAGAGAGTGGGTGTCGGTTCAGCAGCAAGTAAAAGCAACAAAAGCATGATGCACCAGACTCCTCAGCCAGTGAGTAGCAAAAACATAAAGACGGGCCAAGGGCCCGCCTATGTTAACGGCACGATGTCCGGTTTGTTCTATTCGCTGGAGACGGTCGCGAAACGCTTCGTGATGTCAACACCGAGCGTCTCTTCGCCCGAAGCAGCCTTCAAATCTTTCCCCAAGGTCAAGGTGAAGCTCGTTCCGTTCGCCAGTGCCTCGTGACTGCACTGCACCAACTGATTGGCGCCAGCGTCTTTCGTGCATGTCAAAGCGACCGGCGTGGACGTTCCATCTTCGCCGTCTGCGGAAAGCGTGATGTTCCCATCGAGTGTCGTCTCGTCCACGTTGTCGTTGAAGACCACGAAGATATCGACGTTGGGGTCGATGTTCACTGCCCCACCACTGGGGCTTGTGTCCAAAACGGCAAAGCCTGCATCCAAGTCGACGTCCGTTCCGCATGCTGCGAGTAGAAGAAGACCGGCTAACGAAATGTTTCGTTTCACGTTGCGCTCCCGACGACGTTTTTCCAGATCCAGGGGCAGTCGTCCAACCTTTTTCTCAATTCTTTATCGAGCTAGACACAGCAACCGATCATCAGGGGGATTGTTCCATGGCTTCCAGTGGTTCTGTGGGTGCTGCAAAGTCGGGAGCGACCATTTGAAACCAAGCCACAAGCAACTCTCGCTCCTCCTTCTCCTGGGCTGTTAATCCCTGGTTGTAGGCGAGCTTTTCGAGACGATCGGCGATTCCCTTAATCATTTCGGTTGCTTGCGCCACCTCATCATCAACTTGGCTGTCCGCGAAGAACTCATCAAGATCCCGCGCAAAGCCATCACGCATTCCTCCGAAGGCATCTTCTGTGAGTGGTTCACCGGCCTTGAGTCCTCGAAGTTGTTGGTTTTCTTTGACCACCCGGGCAAAATAATCGGTGGACCAGTCGATGACCTGCAGAGAGAGTGCGCCGTGGGTGCTCGCAATCTTTTCCTGCACACCGACACGCACCGCGCCCAAGCCATCGCCGGCGGCCTCATAGAGTTTACCAACCACCGCAGGTGCCTCATTTCTTGCACCGGTGCCGACTTCGTCGACGACGGTTTCTAGATGCGTCGCCAAAAATCCGGCTGAGAAGCCAGCCAACTCGTCAGGATCGGTCACCATCTGAAACTGGGTGTAAGCAAAGTGCAGGTAGCCGGCCACGAATAAAACCAAAACGACACCGACAACCTTGCCCACTTTAAGGCGGGACTCCAGTTTCTGAAGGTCCTCTCTCAACTCGTTACTGAGTCGACTCATGTCACTCTCCAATCTCTGCGGCGAGTAGCGTTTTTTGTCGAGTAAGCTCCCGAGAGATGAGACCTAAAAGGGACAGGACCACCCGAAGCTCTGCCGGTCTACGGCGCCCTGCGTTCGCCGCAGCAGCCTCCTCCCCGAGTAAACTCGTCGCTTCCACCAAGCGTTTTAGTTGGGTGGTTGGAGCTTGGGTACGGGCGGACAGGCCCTTGTTGGCCGCCGCTTCAAACTCGCTGAGCATCCGCTCGCGCACCTGGTTTCGTAAGGCTGGATCTTTCGCCAACTCAGGATAATTCTCTGTCAATGCGGTATCGATCGCTCCATCCACAGCAACCCGTAACTTTTCACTCCGAGCCGACACGATCGACTCCACCTCCCCCTTGAGCAGTGCAAACTCTTTCTCTACCCGTTGCTGCAGGGCCGGCAATTCATCGTCGGCTTGCTTCAAAATTTCATCCGAATAGAGAGGAATTAATTCTTGCGTCAAATCGCCCATCTGTCCCGACAACTCGGGCAGAACCGTTTGGGCACTGGTGCCGAGTGACTCCGTAAAGCGCTGCTGATCAAAACCGGTGAAGAGCCCGTAAATTCGGCCACCGTATATGAGTATAACAATGAGCAACAGGGTGCCCAGTGTCGCTCTTAAACGCTGGATTTTCTTGTTCGTTGTGCGAACTTCCTCCAGTACCTCAAGCGCCTCTAAATCCAGTTGAGACATCGTGAAACCTCTCGAAAATACAGGATTCTGTAACCTGAGATGCAAAAGCTGCCAAGGTTCCCCATGACGAAATCACATAGCTCCTCAGACCGGAACAACCGTTGACAATGACTGGCTCACAAGGTCCGAGAACCACAGAGGCTGCTTCGCTACGAGCCGATGCCTTAGCGATCTTCAACTCTGGACTCGATCAGGCGAATCCACGGGATGCTGTGCAGCGCTTCCTGGATTGGGATGCTCCAATCTTGGCACTCGATCGTCATCCAGCCCCTCCAAAACTTTATGATCTAAATGGCTTTCGTCATGTCTGGATCATCGGTGCAGGGAAAGCATCAGCAGCGATGGCGGAAGGGCTTCATCTCCTCCTCGGAGATCAGATCACCGGTGGTTTGGTGATCGTTCCCGAGGGTCAAGGTGACCGGAATATCGGCCCCATCCAACTCCTCGAAAGCAGTCACCCCAGACTGAGTCCTCAAAGCCGAAATTCCGCTCAAAAGATGGCGGACTTTGCCTCAGGCATGACGGGTCAAGATCTTTGCATAGCGCTCATCAGCGGTGGCGCCTCCGCACTGGTTTTCGATCCGGTCAACGACCTGGAATTAGCAACGATTCAATCACTGATTGATCAACTCAGCGATGGGGGAGCCACGATCCAGGAGCTCAATTCGGTCCGTCGACTCCTTTGTCGACTCAAAGGAGGAGGATTAAGCCGCTTAATCGCCCCCTGTGAACTCTTGACGCTGGTGGCTAGTGATGTGGTGGGCAATACGCTTGGCGACGTCGGTTCGGGACTCACCATTTCTTCGCCAAAAGCAGAAGGCACCGTGGACAAGGTTCTCTCGAAGTACCGTATCGACCTCAGCCATCAACCGAAGGTGTCGAAGGCTCTCCGCAAAATTCCTGAGCCCGCAGTCCCGACCGAAAACGAGGAGGTCCGTCTCATCCTCGATAACAGCACGGCGCTCCTCGGCTGCGCAGCCAAAGCACGTTCATTGGGCTACGAGGCGGTCGCCGTGACCGCAAGTTTGGTGGGATCTGCCCGTGACTTAGGTCCGATGCTCGCACAAGCCAGCGCTGAACTTTTGGAGGGCTCTTCAGGGCTTCGGCCCCCCGCAGTCCTCTTGTTTGGTGGCGAATCCACGGTACGGATTGCAGGGCGTGGACGAGGGGGACGTAATCAGGAGCTTGCTCTGGCAGCGATGAAACCCTGGTCTGCGCTTAAAAATGCGGTCTTACTATCGGCTGGTACCGATGGCGACGATGGCGGCACCGGGGTCGCCGGTGCTGTCGTCGACTGCCACAGTTGGGACCGTTTATGCGCCTTGGGCGAGGATCCGAATCGCCTTTTGGACGACAATGACAGTGGCAGTGCCTTCGAAAAACTTGGGGACCAAGTGCTCACTGGGATCACGGGCACCAACGTCATGGACCTGCAGATCATCGTCGCCGGCCCCAAGCCAGTGCGTCCGCAACGCCCTCTGCTTCCCGGCTAAGACAGCCGCTGAATCTCACCCACGGTTTTCTGGGCTGCCTGATCGAGTAAATTGTAGACATGCAGAAAACCATCATCGCCACCATAGTACGGGTCGGGGACATCCTTTGGTCCCTCAACCACACCATCGAGCATTCGCTCGAGACGTCCCTTAAAATGGGTTGGCTTCAAGCGCTCTAGCGCGCTTAAGTTGTCTTGATCCATGGCGAAGATCCAATCGAACGCCTCGAAATCGTCTGCACGAAACTTCCGAGCGCGCTGGCGGCTGATGTCGATGCCATGGTGAAGAGCGATCGCAACAGAGCGCCGGTCAGGCGCCTCACCAGCATGCCAGCCACCGGTTCCCGCGGAATCAACCACCACGTCGTTGAGACCGGCTTTGGCCAGTTGATCTAAAAGAATGCCTTCCGCCAGTGGCGAACGACAAATGTTGCCGAGGCAAACACAAAGAATACGGGGTTTCACAGTGGGCTCCAATCGGGAAATCCATAGTAAAAATCATAAGCATCGAGGGGTTGGTCGACCGGCGTTCCTTTCGCCACTCGAACCCAGTCCGCCTGGCGTTCAAGCAAGACATCGATGGGCTCCTGTCCGCTAATCCAGGGACTTCTCCCAAAGCACCATTGACTCGTGACTGGGGGTTCCTTCGTAAAATCGCATTGAGTCAGGGGGTCACCTCGCCGATCCCAAACTTGCCAAAGACCCACTGCCTGTCCGCCTTCGAAGCCGCCTTCCACCCAAAGCTGGGTGCTCTCGTCATGATAAAGGCGGTAGGATCCCTGCAGCTTGCCTTGGAGGTAGCGAGCTTCCAGTACCTTCGTTCCCCAAGGACTCCACTCCACATAGGGACCGTTCAGGGCGCCGTCTTCAAAACTGGCTTCGAGCCATGGTTGCCCCCGATCATCGTCCATCACTCGCCACGTCCCCGCCAACATCCCCTTCTCGAAATGCCCCTCACTCAGCAGGACCCCCGTACGGCGATGCCAGCGCAACCATCGACCTGCGGGTCCATCGGCGTCGAAACGAAGACGAGCCATCCGCTGCCCAGCAGGTCCGAAGAGAACCACTCGCCCCCGAGGTCGCCCGCGTAAAAAGAATGCCTCATAATGCAATCTTCCCGTGCGGAAACGATCCACATGCAATCCGGAACGCTGTCCGTCCCGCCACATCCCTTGGTGCAGATTGACCACCAAGTTGCGCCCAGGTCTCAAATACCAGCGAGAGCAGGAACCATCCCGCCGGCCTTCCGACCAATGGCAATCCACGCTCAAAATCCCGTCGTGTCGCCATGATCGATGGGCACCGTGGACCTCGCTTCCGAGGCGGCATCGCTGCACCCGCCCTTGGGGGCCGACTCGGTCCTCTAAGAAGGCGCCCTCGGGACAATCCTTGGGCGCCAAAGCCGCCCGATGCTCGCCGGGGAGTTGAACCACCGTCGAAGCGGCCGCCCAGCCACTTTCAGGCACCCGACCCCACCAGCCCAGGCTGTACCCAAGCGCGAACACCGGAAACCCGGCCAAGCCGGCCGTCACCATAAGAAAGAACCATGTGCTCCGTTCCCGCTGACCCGGTCGCAAAGCCAACAAACTACCAATGCTGGCAGCCAGTGCAAAGAGTGCGACGATCCATAAAGGCTTCATGGCTTCTAGTCTGTTGCTTCGAGGACGGCGTGGCAAGGAGAAGCGGCCCTTGAACGGAATTGAGATCGACTCCAAAAGAGAACCCGACAGCATTCGACGGTGACCATGACCACACTCCGATTCACAACCCATCGATTTTACGATCTGAGTCTCGACCAACTCTACGAGATCATGTGTCTTCGGGACCTGGTTTTCGTGGTCGGTCAAAAGGTCACTGCAGTCCAAGAGGTCGACGGCGAAGATCGAGACTACCATCACGTCTGCGGCTGGGATGAGGTCGGTGACCTTCGAGCCTATGCCCGAGTTTCTTACGACGAAACACCGGCGAAGGTTGGCCGTGTTGCCGTGCACCCAGATCTTCAACGCACAGGTCTGGGATCCCAACTCATGGGTGTGATTCAAACCGAGTTGGGCGACCGCTCGGGTGCTATGCATGCCCAAGCGCACTTAGAAGCTTGGTATCGCAGCCTCGGATGGCATCGGGAGGGTGACCTTTTCATGGAAGCTGAAATACCCCACGTGTTCATGACCTGGCCGCCGAAGTCATGAGGTTGTTCCGCTTACTTGTTCTGGCCCTTGGATGGATGGCCTGTGCACATCAGCCCACGCCGAACTTGGTGCTGCCTGCAGCTGGAGCGGTCGCCACGGCGAACCATCATGCGACGAAGGCGGCGCTTCAAGTGCTACGAGAAGGGGGTAATGCCATCGATGCCGCCATCACCGCGGTTCTCGTTTTGGGCGTTACGGAACCGTACAGTGCGGGGCTAGGTGGCGGCGGTTTCGCTTTGGTTCACCATCAGGGTTCCGGCACCACTCGAGCGATCGATTTCCGTGAGCGAGCTCCGCTTCGAGCGAGCCGTGACATGTATCTCGATCCCCAAGGCAACCCAACGGCAGACTCCGTCACCGGGTGGTTGGCTGCAGGTGTTCCAGGTACAGCAGCGGGCTTGAGTCACCTCCATGGGCTGCACAGCACCATGACCTGGGAACGTCTGGTGGCGCCGGCTCAGCAACTGGCGAAAAACGGTTTTCAAGTCACACCGCTGCTGGAGGCCCGGATCCAACGGCGGCTCGCCGATCTGCTGGTCGATCCGGAAATGCAAAGGCTGTTTGCGCCGGGGGGAAAGCCCCTGAAAGCGGGCCAGACATTGATCCAAACCGATTTGGCCAAAACTCTTGAAAGGATGGCAAAAAACGGCAGGCGTGAATGGATCGATGGTGCGACAACTCGACGTATTGTGGAGGCAATGAAAGCCAATGAAGGGTTGATCCAGACAAACGACTTTGCAGCCTATCAAGTCAAAGAACGCACACCGATCGAGGGAAGTTTCCAAGGGCATCGGATTCTGAGTTTTCCCCCACCTTCTTCCGGTGGTATTCACTTGGTACAAATGCTCCTCATGCTCGAAGCGAGTGGCCTCCCCGGCA
This sequence comes from Myxococcales bacterium, assembly GCA_002696345.1. Taxonomy (GTDB): domain Bacteria; phylum Myxococcota; class UBA4151; order UBA4151; family UBA4151; genus UBA4151. The sequence continues at coordinate 7,026 of NZRT01000123.1, read as the reverse complement.
CAGACTCCATCGACTTTCGACATCGATGGATCGAGACCATGCGCCGAGCTTATCAAGACCGAGCCCGCCACCTGGGCGATCCGGATTTTTACCCGGTCCCGCAGGAGGGTCTCTTGTCCCCAAGCCACCTCAAGGCTTTACGGCAATCGATCAAAAGGGAGGGCGCTACACCGAGTCAGGACCTAAACAACCCCCAACCCCAAGGCGCTCCGAGCGAACTCAAGGGGGGCTCGGAGGGAAATCCCCATCATGAAACCAGTCACCTCAGCGTGTTGGATCGCCGAGGAAATGCGGTCAGTTTAACCTTCACCATCAATACAACCTTTGGTGCGGCCGTCATGGCGCCCGGTACCGGCGTCATACTCAACAATGAGATGGACGACTTTAGTGCGAAACCCGGGGTCCCCAACGCCTACGGTTTAGTGGGTGGAGAGGCCAATGCGATCGCACCGGGCAAAACGCCACTCTCCTCCATGACCCCCACCCTCGTCTTCGGACCCGACAATCGGCTGCGCTTGGTGATTGGTAGCCCGGGGGGCAGTACGATTATCACCACGGTTCTCCAGACGATTCTGCAAACCCTGCATTTGGGTCGAACGCTGGCCGAGAGTCTCGCCTTGCCTCGCTTTCATCATCAGTGGCTTCCCGATTGTGTCCTTCTCGATCGGCAAGGTTTGAACGAGGATATGAGCGACGCGCTGAAAGAACTCGGACATTGCCTCAAGGTACGGGAGGACTTCGGTAATGCCCAGGGCATCATGATCGACGACAAAGGTCGGGTAACAGCGGCTTCTGATCCCCGGGGCGAAGGAACCGCTGAGGTTGTGCCTTAAACCGTTACGCTAGGCTTCCCGGAAAGCCCCCTCGAGCCACGTCACCACAGCATCGGGCAGCTCGGCTCGACTTGGCACCTCTCGAGTCCCCTGCGCATCGACGAGGACGGCTGCACCACGATCCTCCATGCGATTGGCTACCACCATGGATGAGCCATCGTTCAGGCGCGCCTTGGCGATTTCGACAAGGGCATCCATCGTGACCCCACTCTCCAGTTTAAAACTGATCATCGTCATCGCCGGCTGTTTTGCTTTCACCTCGGCGATCACTTTAGGCGTTGTCACCAAATCAATTTGGCGAAGATCACCGCCGCTTGGAATTTTCCCAATCTTGCTTTCGACGGGCTGATAGTCAGCGACCGCTGCGGAAAAAATCCCGATCTCCGCTTGGCTGGCATGGACCGCAGTCTGGTAGGCATCGAAGGACTCGACGTTGGTGACGGCGATCCAAGAGGGCGGGGAAACGGCTTGCCCTCCCAGGATCAACTCGACCTCCGCACCCCGGCGCCAAAGCGCTTCTGCGATGGCGAGACCTGTGGCTCCCGTGAACCGATTGGTCAGCAAACGCACATCATCCACCGGCGTCGGCGTGGGACCGGCGGTCACCAGTATGCTGCGTCCCGCAAGGGGACTCTTTTGCGCGCCCAAACAACGGACACAGCGAGCCACCAACTCAGCGACATCCGGTAGATTCGCTTTTCCTGCACCGGAGCGAGGCGGCAGCACCTTGACGCCTCGGTCGCTCAAGCGAGCAAGGCTCTCTCGAAGAATCGAATTAACCATGCTGCCATGCATCGTGGGGGCAACCATGATCTGCGTTGTCCCCGCCTCGAGTCGGCCCAATGCACCGGCGAGCGTCGTCGTGACTGCGTTGTCCGCAAAGCCCCAGGCCAACTTATTGAGCGTCGAGTAGGTTGCAGGGGCGACCAAATAAAGGTCGACCTGGCGACTGTCCTCGATATGCTGAGCCTTACCATCCAGTCGATCGATAACGGGCCGCAGACTGCACCATTCGAGGGCTTCTCGACTCACGAAGCGGAGGGCTTCAGGGGTGGCATAGACAAGAACATCCGCCCCCTCACGGCGAAGGGCTCGAACGAGATCAGGGGCGCGATAAGCAGCGATACCACCACTGATGCACAAGGCGACTCGCAGCCCCTCCAGCCCATTTCCGGTCTGCAGGAGATCTCGATCCCCTGGCAGTTCTCGCCCTAAATCCCAACGAAATCGATCCATAAACCCAAGCTACGCCTCTCGGAGGAAGGGCTCAAGGTTAGAGCGCCGCGCAAAAAAATCGAATTTCGAAGTTCACATTTTTTCTCTTTTTAGGAATAGCGCCCCGCTGTGAGGGCTATTTGCCCAAAACGAGCCGATGGGAGGATACGTTGATTCAGCTCGAAAACGTGAGCATGCGATTCGGAACGACCCTGGCAGTCGATCAGGTGAGTTTCACGATCGACCAACCGGGTACCGTGGGTCTTTTAGGCCCGAACGGTGCGGGCAAATCCACGACGATGCGCCTGATCACCACCTATTTGAGTCCTACCGAGGGCAAGGTGACAGTGAACGGTAAGGACTGCACCGAGGAGCCCAACGCAGTACGTGACCAAATTGGGTACCTGCCTGAGGTTGCGCCGCTGTATCCTGAGATGCAGGTGGACGAGTACTTGGACTTCGTAGGCGCCGCNCGCAAGGTCGCCGACCTGGNCAAGCGCAAAGCCTGGGTTGTGGAGGCCTGTGGTTTAGGGCCNGTTTANCGGCGNCCCATCATCGAACTTTCCAAGGGCTATCGCCAACGAACCGGATTGGCTCAAGCCCTTCTCCACGATCCCGGAATTCTCGTGCTGGACGAGCCCACCTCCGGACTCGACCCTCTGCAGGTTATCGCCATGCGCGAGTTGATCTCCGAGTTGGCGAAAGAGAAGATNATTCTGCTCTCCTCCCACATTCTCACCGAGGTCAGTGCCACGAGTCAGCGCCTGCTCATCATCAATGACGGTCAGTTGGTGGCTGATGGGAGCCTCAAGGAACTACAAACCAAGGCAGCCCTGGCTGGCAATCTCGTCCTNGAGGCGGCAGCGCCAGCGGCAGAGTTGCAGCAGGTGGTCAGTGCAATCCCCGGCGTCACAGGGGTNAAATGCACCGGTGAAGATGAGGGACTGACTCGCCTCGAGTTNAATCGAGACGGTGAGATCTGGCGGGAACTTAATACCGCTCTCGCTGAAAAGGGATGGCCGATCCGCCAACTTCGCCCTGCCGAGCTTAGCCTTGAGCAGATCTTCCTGACCATGACCGACAAAGAGAAAGCGGCATAAGCCGCATCCTTTTGAACTACCTTTAGAGGAGATTGAGCGCCGATGAATGCCATTCTGCGCCGTGAGTTGAAGGCCTACTTCAATGCACCTATCGCCTACGTTTATATCCTTGTTTTCGTGCTGATCACCAACGGGCTCTANATGTCCTCAGTGTTCCTCAGCAAGCGGGTGGAGATGCGCGANTTCTTTGCCATCATGCCCTTTGTNCTCGCNATCTTTATGCCTGCGATTTCNATGCGCCTGTGGGCGGAGGANCGACGCCAAGGCACCTTTGAAATGCTGCGGACCATGCCCCTCACCGTCTGGCAGTTGGTTGCGGGCAAATTCCTCGCTGGCTTGCTGTTCTTCGCCATTGCGTTNGCNGCGACCCTTACCGTTCCTGCTTTCCTCCTCTCNGTGGGTTCACCGGACATGGGCCCCATCCTGGCGGGCTACCTCGCCAGCCTGCTCTTGGGNGGCTTCTTTCTAGCGGTGGGCCTCTTCACCAGTGGGATCAGTCGGGATCAGATCGTCGCCTTTATTCTNGGCCTGGTGGTCTGCTTCGCCTTTGTGCTCATCGGCATCGACTTGATCGCTGTGCAGTTGGATGCAGCCTCGCCCGGTCTCGGCAGTGCGTTAAAGAACTATGTGGGTGTCACCGCCAACTTCCAGGATCTGACTCGTGGCGTCATCGAGTTTCGGACCGTGACCTACTTCTTGCTGATGACGGCCGGCTTTCTGGTCCTCGATGTACTCACGGTGAGCGGCATTACCCGCCCTGCGGAGCGCCGCACGCTTTTAGCCACTGGCCTGGCGATCCTGGTGGTCGTCGTGGGCGGCAACCTCATGTTGGGCAAAGGCAACCTGGGGAAAGTCGATCTGACCGAGGAAGGCCTCTACACNCTTAACGAAGCGACAGGGCGGATCCTCTCCGGGCTTGAGAGCCCGGTAGAACTCACCCTCTACATCAGTCCAAAGAGCAAGATGCCCAGCCAACTGGTGACTTTGGANCGGGATATTAAGGATAAGTTGAAGGAATATGTTGCGGTTTCNAGCGGCAACCTCAGCCTCAACGTNGTTCATCTCGACCCTGTCGAGCAGGGGCTCTTGGATGATCCCGANGAACAAGACGATGCAGCCAAGGACACGCTGGATAAACTGCACAAAAAGGGAATTAAGCCCTTTCAGGTNGAGAGCATCGGTGCCGATGAGAACAGCATCCGTTTAATCTACTCCAGCCTGCAAATGGTCTACTTGGACAAAAAGCCTGAGACCATGAGCCCCGTGATGCCCCAAGTGCTGCCCCGTCTCGAATACGAGATGATTAGCCGGATCAATCGCCTCACTCGGGACAAGAAGACCAAGGTAGTCCTCATGGCGCCGATCCAACAAACCGAGCAAAATAAAGAGATGGCGAAACTCTATGCCCAGTTGGGTCAACCCTTCAAACAGGAGGAGTTGAACGAGTTCAAGGTGGCCGAGCAGGCGCTGCGCCAATTGGGCGACCATGAAGTCCACCGCCTACGCTCCAACACCAGCGACAAACCGCTGCCCATGGATGCCGATCTGGTGGTGCTCCTCGCTCCAGCGCCTCTCGATCCCAAGCGGGTCGATGAGATGAAGACCTTTATGCACTCCGCCAAGCCTGTCGTCCTCGCTGTTCAGCGGAATCGGTTTGGCTACAACACCGACCGATCCGGGGTGAGCGTTCGTAACGATACGATCGATCCAGGCTTGGATGGACTGTTGACTCCCCTAGGTGTCAACGTGGCGAATCAGGTGGTGATGGAGTCCCCAAACAACACGCAACGCTTGAGCCTGGGTGGCGGCCGACAAATGGGTCCGTTCCGCATGGCAACCCCGGTGGAGTTGCCCCCCCACGCCGTCGTCACACCGGAGCGTATGAACAACGAAGTCAGCCTGACCAACGGTCTGGCTGGACTCATCTATCTTTGGGGCAGCCCCATTACCACCGACGATGCCAAGATGCAGGAAGCCGATGTCCGACTGACTGAGCTCTTTTCCAGCAGCGACGACGCTTGGACCATCGAGAGTCGGAGTCACAATCTGCAACGGGCAGACATCGTCGCCAAAGACGGCAGTCGCCTGCTTCTGGCGGCGCTGCTGGAATACAGTTTCCCAGCGCTTTCAGGTGCAGAGAGTGGTGAGGAGAAGGGTCCCGACTGGAAAGCGGAAGCCGGCGAGACACAGCCCGGTGAACGTACCCGAATGGTGCTCTTCGGCAACGGTGAAATGTTCAAAGATCAGCTGCTGCAGGGCGGCGGTGGCGGTCACATGAAGTTGCTCCTCAACTCGGTGGACGCACTCACCCAGGGCGACGACCTGGTGAGTATTCGCAGCAAAGAACCCGTCCCACGCATGATGGAAGGGAAGATTAGTGCCGGTGATAAGACCTTCTATCGAACCTTTGTTATCGCAGGCTCTCCCCTCCTCTTTCTCGGCTTTGGTGTCGTCAGTCTGCTGCGCCGCCGTCAGCGCCGTGAACTCTGGATGAGTGCTCGAAAGGAAGCGGCATGAAACAGCAATACCTCTTGATCGTGAGTGGACTCGCCGGTGTCTTGCTGGTGGCTAACCTTGCCACCTGCGAGGGCGAAGCTGAAGTGAACCAGTTGGGTCAAACTGCGGTGACCCTCAGTTCCTTTGAAGCGGACAAGGCACGGACGATTCGCATCGACAAAGGCGAAGCGAAAGTCGAGGTCACGAAACAAAAGGACACTTGGACCCTAGGAACAGGACACAAGGCAGATCAGCGCAAGGCGAAAGAACTGGTCGATGATCTCGCCAAACTCTCCGGGGAAAAGCGGCCTGCGAAAATGGACCAACTGGACCGCTATGGTCTGGATGAAAAATCAGAGAAGACCATCATTAAGGTACTTGGAGAGGGTGACGCCGTCTTGGCTGAAGTCACTCTGGGCAAAAAGGGTCCAGACTGGGGCACCGCCTTCACCAAGCGCGCCGACAAGGACGAGGTTTTGTTACTCAACGAAGGTCCCGCCGGGCGTGTCGCTGGTGGTGAACTCAAACTGAGCGCCTGGATCGACTCCACGGTGATCCGATTCAAGCAGGACAAGACCACCTCACTCAAGGTCAGTGGGGTGCAAACCGGTGAGTTCAGTCGACCGACGGTACCTGGTGAGGGCGATGCAGGTCCGAGCTTAGGCGACTGGAAGTCCTTGTCCGCAGGCCCCTTCAACGGCGAAAAGTTCAACAGCCTGATGAATCGTCTCGATGGACTTTATCTCAAGGCTCCGTTGGCGACAGCCGAGGGCGAAGCAAAGCTCACCTTCAAAGCCAGCGGCGGCGACGATCGAACCATCGAGTTGCTGTCCCAGCCTGAAGAGGGGGATGATCGCTGGGTACGGGTCGATGGTCTCGGCTACGTCGTCAGCAAGAGTTCCTTCGAAAATGTCGAGAAAGCACTCACTGAGAGCCTGACCGCTGGCGAGTAGGTGATGGCTCGCTGTGGGTGCTGACGTGCTGAGTCTTTCCCTCCCGACGGACTCAACGCCGATCGGTAGGAAGATCGCCGTTTTGGCGCTGGGCATGAGCCTTCTCAGCGCGAGTTGTGTCGAGGCCTTGCCGGTCGCCGGCTTGTCACGATGGCATCAAGCAAATCTGGGAAGCCTGTGACGATGGCAACATGGACAATACTGATGCTTGCGTCGATGAATGCGTCCGTAGCAGTTGTGGGGATGGCTACGTCGAAGCCGGCGTGGAGCAATGCGATCCGGCAGCCGACAATGGTCCAATGATCTGTGACGACCAATGTCGTATCCAGCAGTGCGGTGATTGCTCGCTTGATGGTGATGAAGCCTGCGATGGTGGCAACGATAACGACGGTGACGCTGGGACGGTGACGGACTCGTGACGATCACACG
>NZRT01000122.1 GCA_002696345.1 Myxococcales bacterium | reverse complement strand
TGCCCGTTGACGCAGCGCTGTGTGACCCAAGGGCAGATGGCAGGTCAGTGCCAAGCTGTGCAGTGTAACGGCGATCTGGATTGTCGGCCGGGAACCCGGTGCAATGATGGCAGCTGCGCCATCGATGATCGAGGCGAATGTCAGCGGGATGCAGACTGCCAGAACGGACAGCAGTGCAATCGGGACAATGGTCAAGGGCTTCCGGATCCTGAGCAACGGGAAAATGTGTGCGTGACGGTTCGACAGCTCGGCCATGGTGAATGTCGCAGCGACCTTGACTGCGAAGGCGATGCATTTTGTGATTACAACGATCCGACCAACCCCAACCGTGGGCGGTGCCGGAACCCACAGGGTGGAGAGTTTCGATTCGCCAATGGTGAGCAATGCCCAGATGGCTTCACCTGTGACGAGCACAGCGGCGAATGCTTCCAAGGCGGTCAAGGCGGCGGCGGCGGGGGCGGCGGCGGCGGCGGCGGTATGATGGGCATGGCGAGTTGCACCAGCAACGCCGACTGTCCCGAGGATGTCCGCTGCAGTCGCTTGAACATGATGGGTCAGAATATGCAGGTCTGTATGAACACTTGCGGTCCGGGTCAGGGCTGTCCGAACGGGCAACAATGTCGCAACATGATGGGCATGATGCAGGTTTGCGTGTGCGGGAGCAATGATCAGTGCGCCAATGGACAAGTTTGTATGGCCGGTCAGATGGGGATGAGCACGTGTGTTGAGCGCTGCCTCGACGGTGGTCGTTGCCGCAACGATGATCTTCAGTGCCAAGAGTATGAAGGCGAGCGCGTTTGCATGCCGGAAGGTGGTGGTGCCGGTGGTGGCGGCGGCGGTGGCGGCGGCGGTGGAGGCGGACGTCCACCGGGTGGTGGTGGCCCTCCCTAGGCCTTCACGAGAGCCCTTTCTCTCTCAAGGAAGCGTGGAAGAGGCGAGCATGCTCGCCTCTTTCCTTTTTTCCCGGGGGCTAACTGGTACCGATGTCTAAACTCTGGTAGCAGCCACCCCGCGATCACGAGGGCTGTGGCATGCGTGTTGTAATTCCTAAAGAGAGCCGTGCTGGCGAGCGTCGTGTCGCCGCCACTCCGGACAGTATCGCCCGACTGGGCAAAATGGGTTTTGAGGTCGTTGTAGAAGCAGGTGCAGGGAATGATGCCTCGTTCCCTGACACGGTCTTGACGGAGGCAGGCGCCCAACTTGAAGCGGATCGATCGAAGCTGCTGGGCAGCGCAGATCTCGTGTTGATGGTGAATCCTCCCACTGAGGAAGAGATTCGGGCGATCCGTTCCGGAGCAACGGTCATTAGTTTCTTCCGTCCAGAAGGCGATGATTGTCCGCAAATGAAAGCGATGATGGAGCAGAAGATCACGATGCTCTCAATCGACTTCATTCCGCGGATCAGTCGAGCTCAGAAGATGGACGGTCTCAGTTCGATGGCGAACATCTCCGGCTACCGAGCGGTCCTTGAAGCTGCTGCGGTCTACGGGAGCTTCTTTACGGGCCAATTTACCGCTGCAGGGAAAGTGGCTCCAGCTAAGGTTTTGGTGGTTGGTGCTGGGGTGGCTGGNCTCGCCGCTCTGGGAGCAGCCACGGGCCTAGGTGCGATCGTTCGNGCCTTNGACGTTCGGGCCTCNGTGAAAGACCAGATCAAAAGTNTGGGCGGGGAGTTTCTNGAGGTGGANCTCGAAGAGTCCGGTGACGGGGGAGGCGGTTANGCCAGGACCATGAGNCCTGAATACCACAAGGCNCAGATGGAGTTGTTCTANCAGCAAGCCCNAGACGTGGACATTGTGATTACCACCGCCTTGATTCCAGGGCGCGACGCACCGGTTCTTTGGGAGCGNCGNCANGTTGAAGCGATGAAGCCGGGCTCGGTGATCGTCGACTTAGCNGCCTCGAAAGGTGGAAACTGTGAACTGACNCAGCCCGGNGAGCACGTGACCGTCAACGGCGTTCACATNCTGGGTTATACCGACNTGACGAGNCGTTTNCCGAAGACAGCAAGTGAACTNTACTCCAGTAATCTCTGCCACCTTCTGGATGATTTGGGCGGAGCCGAAAAGCTNGTGCAGTTAGATTTCACCGATGAGGTGGTTCGAGGGTGTTGTTTGCTCCACGGAGGTTCCGAGCCCGAGTTACCCGAGTTGCCTGAAGCCCCGGTGACTCAAGCCAAACCAACACCAGAACCCANGCCCCAACCGGAGCNAGTGGTTGAGGTCGACACAGCAGATGCAGCTTCAGAGGAAGCATCAGGTGCAAGCGCTGCAAGTCCGATGGGGTGGGTGATTTGTGCCGTCCTNATGATTCTGTGGATCGTNCTTCGTGCGCAGGGGNGTCCGCCGGAGTCCGCTGGGCACGGTGGTGCGTTCTTGCAGCATCTGACTGTTTTCGTGCTCGCATGTTTCGTGGGCTGGCAGGTCATTTGGTCGGTGACTGCAGCGCTGCACACCCCGCTGATGAGTGTGACCAATGCCATCAGTGGGATCATTATCGTGGGCGGTATCCTGACCGCTGCCGAGGGACTTGAGACCACCGCCGGTATGCTTGGTTTAGCTGCCGTCCTGTTTGCAACCATCAACATCGCAGGGGGCTTTCTAGTCACACAGCGCATGTTGAAGATGTTTAGGAAGTAGGGAGAGGGTCATGGAAAATATCTTCGCCATCGCGCCCCTCGCTGTCACCACCGACTTGGTGGCACCGCTGTCCAATGAGTTTACGGCGTTGAAAACGGTATCCTACCTCATCGCCGCGATCTTCTTTATTCTCTCCCTGCGGGGTCTGAGCGACCAAGAAACAGCCCCCCGAGGGAATACCCTTGGGATCATCGGTATGGTGATTGCCGTNTTCGCTGCCACCATGGGGGAGTCGACGGGGCATTANGAGTACCTGGCNGTCGCNATCGGTGTGGGTGCTGTGATCGGTGCGGTCATGGCAGCTCGTGTGGCGATGACTGCGATGCCTGAGTTGGTGGCAATTCTTCACAGTTTCGTNGGTCTTGCAGCTGTTCTGGTCGGTATTGCGCTCTACCTAGATGCNCGAGGGCCGGCCAAGTGGGACCTCGTCCTNGGGATCGAAATCTGGGTCGATGTCTTTATCGGCGCCATTACTTTCACAGGCTCGGTTTTGGCTTACCTCAAGCTGAAGGGATCGGTGTCTGGAAAGCCACTGCTGCTACCCGGTCGTCACNTCTTGAATCTNGCGATGCTGATCGCCTCGATCTACCTCTGTGTTCCCTTCTTGGCGAACAACGGGGTCGATGGCTTGCAGCCNTTGCTCATCATGACNGCCATCGCNTGTGTGTTGGGCTTTCACCTGGTGGCGGCCATCGGCGGTGCGGACATGCCCGTNGTGGTGAGTATGNTGAACAGCTATTCCGGCTGGACCGCTGCAGCNGCAGGTTTCATGTTGGGTAACGATTTGCTGATCGTGACCGGTGCATTGGTGGGCTCTTCGGGGGCGATCCTNAGCTACATCATGTGNCGAGCCATGAATCGAAGCATCGTCAATGTGATCTTCGGTGGTTTTGGCGCAACGCCTGCGAAGCCGTCGGGCAGCGCAACACAAGGCGAGGCTCTCGAGGTATTTGAGACCGATGCGGAAGAGACCGCGGCAGCCCTGCTCGACGCCAAAGAGGTGGTTATTGTGCCGGGCTACGGCATGGCGGTCGCCCGAGCACAGCACTCTGTTCGTGAGATTGTCGACGTCTTGCGAGAGAAGGGGAAGAAGGTGCGATTCGCCATTCATCCCGTGGCGGGACGTCTGCCTGGACACATGAACGTCCTCCTCGCCGAGGCGAAGGTACCCTACGATATCGTTCTGGAAATGGACGAGATTAATGAAGACTTTCCAGCGACCCAGGTGGCGCTCGTGATCGGTGCGAACGATATTGTGAATCCCGGTGCTCAGACCGATGAGAGCAGTCCCATTTATGGAATGCCAGTGCTCGAATGCTGGAAAGCAGAGCGGAGCGTTGTGTGTAAACGAAGTCGGGCAGCGGGCTACGCCGGCGTCGACAATCCGCTCTTCTATGAAGAGAACACCCGTATGCTCTTCGGGGATGCTAAGGATTCCATGGATCAGGTGGTTGCGGCCCTTAAGAAATCTTGACGCCGATCCACGATTGCTTCGGGCTGCCGATCAGGATTTATGAGCCTGTGGGTACAGCCTTTCGCTATCCCGTAGTTGTGACCTGACGCTGTCTGTACTGAGCTTGATCAAATCATCTTGGCCAAGTCGCCAAGCCCAGTTGTCATCCGTGGTCCCTGGCACGTTAAACCGGGCTTCAGAGCCACGGATTAATAGATCCTGTATGGGCAAGACAGCCATCCGTGGACGGGTTTTAAGGACTCGATCAATCAGCGCCTTCACTACGGTCCTTTCATCTTCACCCTCGGCACCGTCTAAATCGAGACGTTGTTCAGGAGGCTGGTCACGCCACCACCCCAAGAGCGTGTCATTATCGTGGGTTCCGGGATAGGCGATCATGTTCTCAACGAGATTTTCCGGTGCATGGGGGTTGTCTGCACCGCCGTGAAACCCAAACTGAAGAACACCCATGCCAGGGAGTTCAAATTGATCACGCAGTTCGATGGTTGCCGCATCGACCTCGCCGAGATCTTCAACCCAGAAGGGGAGGTGACCGAAACGGGATTGGACTGCATGGAAAAAGTCGGCGCCTGGACCCTCGACCCAACGTCCGCCACGGGCATCCTCATCCTGGGCAGGAATCGAAAAGTAGCGGGAGAAGCCGATGAAATGGTCGATGCGGATCGAGTCGACCCAATCGAGATTCCGTTGAACCCTCCTCAACCACCAACGGAAGTCCTCGGCCTGATGCCGCGGCCAGTCGTACAAAGGATTCCCCCATCGTTGTCCAGTCTCTGAGAAGGCATCTGGCGGACAGCCGGCGACAAAAGTGGGGAAGCCATCGGCGGTTAATTGAAAGAGTTCGGGATGGGTCCATGCGTCGACACTGTCCCAAGCGACGTAAAGAGGCAAATCACCGACAATTTCAAGCCCTCGGGTTTGGCCGTAGCGACGGATTTGTCGCCATTGCTCCTCAAACAGAAAGAGGGCGGCTTGCCAGGTCTGGATAGGTACCGTGAGTCTCGCCTTCACTTCATCTATTGCTTTTGTCGATCGGGTCCGCAGCGGTTCGGGCCACTGCCACCAGCCGGCGCCGTTCTGGTCGGCTTTGATGGCACGAAAGATAGCTGCATCTTCAGCCCAATCGTGACGAGCCTTCCAATCGAGATAGCGTTCGTGGAGAGGATGATCAGGTTGAGCCAAGAGTGAACGGGCTGCTCGGCAGACTCGATCAACTTTCCGATCAAGAGCTGCACCGTAGTCTGAACGAGCCGATACGCGATCTTCAGGAGTGTCCGCCAAGCCCTGATCACGAAGCCAGCGCAGACCGACCAGAGCGGGGTTGCCGGAAAGGGCCGACCAACTGCTGTAGGGGCTGCCGTGCCGATCGGTTGGTCCAAGGGGCAATATCTGCCAGGTTTTAAAGCCGGCGTCGGACATCCAATCGATGGCTTCGATGGCGCCATCAAGGCTGCCGATGGGGCCAGGTCCCACCAGGGCACTGACGGGCAGAAGGACACCCGCCGCCCGCGGGCTTGTCGCAGAAGGGTGGCCTTTGGATGGCGGCGCTTGGAGGTATTGATCAAAGGTTTGAAGGAGGGGCTCCGTCCCGACGTTGCTGGGAAGGCGTTCCAGTTTTGCTCGGAAGTCCGCGGCTAAATCCACTCCGGTCAACTGCTGTACTTGTGCCACGGCATACGCAGCATGGCGTATGTTCTGTAATGGTTCGATACCGGTCACTTCATCGAAGAACCACGCACAACTGGTAAACATCGCCATAAGGTGTCGATGGATTTCTAACCATTGGTTTGCCTTTGACTGATCGGCTCGACCTTCCGCTGTTCCGTGTGCCTCGAGCCAACGTCCAAAGGCATCGGGATCTTCGAGAATGTGACCGTAAGCTTCGAGGGCCGAGTTGGGATCTTGAAACCACCGATTTCCGAACGGCTTGATCGTCGAGCGGGCTTGATCTCGCAGCGATTCCAGGGCCGCTCGATAAGGCTCCCTCCACGCCTGATGCCAGTTTCTGCCAGCATCCGCTCGACAGCCGCAATCACTGCGCCAGCGTTCGATTCCATGGGCGCAACTCCAACTGCTCTCTTCACGAATGCGGGCTTTCCAGCGGACTGGCTGTTGTTGAAGGAAAGCCGCCGCATTGGTTAGTTGGACCTCTTGATCTTGCTCAAGGATCTCCATCGCCCGTGCCAAAGCCATTTCCCCGTAAGCGTGATGGTGGCCGTAGCTTTCCCCATCGGTCGCAGACAGCGCCAGATGTCGCTTTTGAGCGGCGTCACGCAGGCGTGAAGCTAAGCCCTCTCCATCATGCAACCATCCACCGAAAGAGATCCCGGCAGAAAGGTCCATCGCATACGGCAGAACATGGATCTGGGTTCCAGTGGGTAGATCGACGATATAGCCTCGTCCATCGATACGCTCGATGGAGTCCGCTGACTGCCAGGTGGCTGATTCAGGTGCACAGACCGAATCGATTTGTTCGGCGGAAACGATCACGAACTTGACGCCGGCTTCCGCACACTGCGTCAGCGTTGCCGTATCGACTGCTGTCTCGGGTAACCAAAGGCCTTCCGAGCGTCGACCGAAACACCGCTCGAAGGCATCCAGACCCCATTTGATCTCAAGACGCTGATCCTGTTCGTCGCAAAGGGGGAGAATCGGGTGATGGTAAGCTTGGGCGATGGCGGCACCATGACCGGTTCGGCGGATGCTCTCACGGTCCGCTTCGATGAGCCCTTCACGGATCCACGGAGCATTATGCTCGAGCCAGTGGATCAATGTAGGACCGACGTCAAAGCTCATGCGACTGTAGGTGTTGATGAAGTCCCGCGTCCGACCTTCGTCATCGAGGAGTCGTGCGCGCAGATTGGGCCCGTAGCATTCTGCAGCAATGCGGGTGTTCCAATCACGAAACGGAGCAGCGGAATCTTGGGGATCCCAAGATTGACTCCAGGGATCGATACGTGACGGCTGATAGAAGTGACCATGAAAGCAGATGGCCGGCAGCGGGCTCAGCACTTCATCACGCACTTTGGCTATACTCCCAAGGTTTCTGGGAACCTTTGTGTTCCCGCAAGTCCTGATCACTGACCCAGATCGAGCCGTCTTGATTTAATCTCTCTTGCCACCCTGATGGCAGCTTGTTCAAGGTCTCGACTCGATTGAAAATGAGCACTTCGTAACCTTGGAGTTCAAAGGAGAGTCCATGATCGCTCACCTTTGTCTGTTCACTGATCAACCAAGCATCCTGTCGCGGATTGTAAAGGGCACAGAATCGATCGTGATCGCAACCCAGGGCATCGAGGAGTTCAGTGGATTCCAACTCACCCTCGCTGTTGGGTACAGGAGCACTCCATTGCAGGGTTCCTGCGGTGGTTTCGTAGGCGTTGTTGTAAATGACGAAACTCCCGCCCCCATCCAAGGGGCTTCTGTTCGTGTAGGCAAAGACGTTTTCGTTCACGCCGCCGTGATCCAGGTTCCAATCGAAAAGTCGAAAATGGTGCACACCGGCGAAACGATGCCGCTCCTTTAACAGCGGCGTAATGACGCGGAGGTGGTGATCCAACAAGCCACCATCCACCTGCTCACCACCGTAAGCCCGTCGGAATTCCATGCCATATTTCTCGCGGTAGCCTTCGAACTGACCGTGACCGAACAGGGGCAGGCCGGGCAGAGTCGCCATCAACGTTGCGATACCGAAGTACTTGTCTCCGGTACCAAACTGCGCCGCTGCAGTTTCCTCATCCGGATTGTTCATGAAGTTAACAAATCGTTCCAGGATTCCCGGATTGGTGGCGAGGATTTCTTTGATTCCCTGTCGATACTCGGCGTTGTCCTCATCACGCAGCATGTGCATGAATGCACTGTTGTAGACGCGGTGCATACCTAACTCTCGTACAAAATAGCCTTCCATCATCCAGAAGGCCTCCGCCAGGAGTAGGGTGTCGGGTACTTCCTTTTGGATGCGTTCAACGACCTCGTGCCAGAACTCACCAGGGACATGTGCGTCGAAGGTTTGTGGATCCACACCGTGCGCGGCGCGAGACGGAATCGCTCCGCCATCACCGGGAAGAGGATGCCAAAGTCTTTGAATGTGTTGCCGTGCGAGCGTCATTGCCGCATCGAACCGAATCACCGGAAAACGGCGAGCCACCCGGAGAATCGATTGAATGACAGCCTCCCGAACCTCCGGTTGCAGGAAGTCCAGTTGAGCCGTGTCATTCCACGGCATCTGCGTTCCATCGTTACCATGATAGATGTACCGGGTTGCACCGGTCTGTCGGTCCACCCGACGGAAGACGACGGCCGCATCGCTTTCCTGCCAATAACCGTCCTCGAGATGGACCGACATCGTGGGGTCGCTGGAGAGATCGGGGCCATCGAAACGATAATCCGGATACGGTAGTGTCTCCAATTGCACAAAGCGTTCGGGATGGGACCGCATCCAAGCGCTGTCGATGCCCGTATGATTGGGGACCATATCTGCCGCCAATCGAAGCCCTACTGCATCGGCACGTTGCTTCAACTCGAGATAAGCTTCCTCTCCGCCCAAGGATTCAGCAATGTCGTAGTCCATGAGGGCGTAGGCCGATGCTTCTGCCTCGCTGTTGCCCCGAATTTGTTTGATCTTTTTGCTGGCTGGCGAGCGTTCCCAAAGTCCAATGAGCCAAAGGCCGCGGAACCCTCTGTCCAAGAGTTCCTGAAGCGCTTCTGTGGGAATTTCATCCAAGCGTTGGATCGACCGCCCATATTCATTGCTGAGTTGATCCAGCCAAACCAGTGTCTGTTTGGCGACGAGAACCATTTGGGTCATCCAGTCTGCATCATCACTGTATCGATCTTGACCTTCCGTATTCGAAGAACCGTCGTCGTGCTCAGATGTTACGCCAAAGGTGTGGATTGGCCCATGACCGCCGCCACGGTTACGATGGTACTCTTCGAGCAGATCAAGGGCCCGAAGCAACTGCTGCTGGCGCCCCTCGCTGAGAAGGTCAGACCAATTTTCCAGTATCCAGCGCAATTGGTCCCTCAACGATCCGCCCGCGAGTCGAAAGGGCTCGGTTAACCAAGGCAGCAACGCGCTTCCTACGTTGTTCGCCAGGGGCGTTTTATGACCAGAAGGCATGAGGTTATTCAGGCTCTGCAGGTGGCTCAAACCCAACAAGGCTTCGCATCTTTCCAGTACCCTGTTCTGTTGTAGAGCCAACAACAGGACACCGGCTTCTTCGGCCGCTATGTCCGATTGAAAGCGCCAGTGCAGATGCAAGGCCTCGGTCGCCAAATTGGGAACGCTCATGCCTTGACCGGTTGGCGAGCGGAGTGCGTCCAGCAGAGTGTCCTGGAGCAACGCAACCGCAGCAAGTTCAGAACCACTGAGGTTCAGACCCAAACCTTGGATGGTCGATGCCGTGGTATCCCAGCTGCAGGCAGCGGTCTCTGGGAGCGTATCCAAATGCTGACCAAAAGGACGGCTGTGAAGAGGAATTCGGACGGGGAAATCAGGGGTAGAAACGAAAGACATGGGTGGGATTCTCATCGACCGGTTGGTTTATTTGTAACGCTCGTTATCTTTTGGCCAGCCCTCTGTCGAATGGAGTTTTCCGTTCCGTCATCATTTTTTGGGAATTAGTTCCTTCTCTTCTCTTCTCTCGATCGGCCCGAGGACGACGGACTGGTCTTGCTTCCCGATAAATTGACACATAACAGTGCGCAGCCAAATCGCTCCGGAGGCCCCATGAGGATCTACTGTTTCACCTTGGCACTGCTCGTTGGTTGCGGTGATTGGATGCCGGAGGGTATCGCACTTTACGGCACCCAACCTTTCGCTCCCAGCTTCGATGAGGGCTCCGTCGCAGGTCTCGATCACATGGGACCGGTTATTACCGATGATGGTGTGAACTTTGCGACGTACTCGGAGCGGGCAGAACGAATCGATTTGCTGTTGTTTGATGATCCTGAATCGGATCGCCCGACGCAGTCACTGGCGATGCATCGCTTCGGCAACGTTTGGAGCCTTTACGTCGCGGGACTCGGCGAAGGTCAACACTATGGATACCGTGCTTGGGGGCCAAACTGGACCTACACAGACACGTGGTATCCAGGTTCAATCCACGGCTTTATCGCCGACGTGGATGATCAAGGAAACCGCTTTAACCCAAACAAGTTGCTTCTGGATCCGTGGGCGAAGGCGTTGAGTCGAGATCATGACTGGTCAAGAGCGAGTGTCGCAAGTGGACCCGCTCGGGCGCAACTCGCTTATGGGGCTGCGGCGAAAAGTGTGGTGGTGAACAGTCAGCGGCCTTGGTCCGACGGAGAGGCTGAGTGGCTTGAGATGCGCCGGGATCGTCAGGCGCCAGGACACCGTCCCCAAGATCTGGTGATTTACGAGGTTCATGTCAAGGGCTTCACGGCTGACCCGGCAAGCGGTGTCAATCATCCGGGAACCTTTCGAGGATTGGGCGAAATGGCGCCCTATCTGGCTGATTTAGGGATCAATGCAGTGGAGCTTCTGCCGACCCACGAGAAACCTTTGGACGGTGGTTACTGGGGCTACATGACACTGAATTTCTTCGCACCTGAGGTCAGTTACGCTGCAGACCAAGATCCCCGGCGAGTCATCGACGAGTTCAAAGCGATGGTCGAGGCACTCCACGCCAACGGAATCGAGGTGATTTTGGACGTGGTGTACAACCATACGGGTGAAGGCGGACTCTGGCGAGAGCGTATTTACCAAGACGACTTTTCACCCGACCCAGGCACTCGCTCGACGTCGATCAATTTAGATCCTGAAGAGGTCGCAAGCATTTATAGCTTCCGAGGCTTGGACAACAACGCCTTCTACGCGCTGAACCCAGGGGGGCGAAGTTATTGGAACAATACGGGGGTCGGCAATCAGACGAGACCGAATCATACCCCGATGCGACGTCTCATCATGGACAGCTTGCGCTGGCATGTTGAGGAGTTGCACGTTGACGGCTTTCGCTTCGATCTTGCCGGGATCCTGGGGGAGCAGGACGGTAACTACAATGAATGGGATGATCCGGCGAATACGGTCCTGCAGGACATTATCGATGATCCCGTACTGCAGGCTGCCAACACACGAATCATTGCTGAGCCCTGGACCGCCGGCGGTAATTACGGCCCGCTGATCGGTGCCTATCCCGCAGCCAGTGTCGGCGGTGACGATCGTGGTTGGGGCGAATGGAATGCTCGTTTTCGCGATTGGTGGCGCGCCTTCGTTAACGACGATGAATGGGTCCTCAACAGCCAGGAGGGTAGCGCCGACGGCGGCTTCGTGATGACTGGCTCAGAAGGACAGTACATTCACAACGGTCGGAAGCCCTTTCACAGCGTGAACTTCGTGACCTGCCATGATGGCTTCACCCTTTATGACTTGTTTACCTATGACCACAAGCGCAACGGTTGCAGTCCGTTAAATCCAGTCTGTTGCAGTTCGCCAGCCAGTCCTTGGTGTTCCCAGGATGATGGTGAGGAACACAACCGCAGTCGAAACTGGGGCATGGACCAGGAGGTCTTCAAGCGCCAGCAGATGCGCAACCTACTGACGGCGATGATGATCAGCCACGGAACGCCCATGTTGTTGGGAGGTGATGAGTGGATGCGGACCCAACTGGGCAACAACAATGCCTACTCAACGGGGTCTGATAACCCCTTTAACTGGTTTCAATGGGGGGTTTGGCAGAGTCACGATGCTCGTCATCGGATGCACGACTTTACCCGCCAAGTCATTGCTCTTCGCCGCCGCCACCAACACGCGTTTGCCCCTGCTGAATACGGTGGTAGCGCCCCCTTTTCATGGAAGAGCCCGGAAAACACGGAAACGGTCGATTGGGGTGGAAAAGCAGTCATGATTCACTATCACGATGCTTCAGCCGGACCTGAGGTGGCGGTGCTGATCAATATGACGCGCGAGTCTCGAAGTTTCCAGATCCCGAGTGGACGCAATTGGTTTCGGATTCTCGATACCCAGAGTTGGTGGGACGACAACGCTTTTCTAACCGACGAGGCAGCGCCTAGTGATCGGGATCTGCGCCGGAGCTACAACATTTGGAACGAGGACGCTGCTCAGGTCGAAACCCGGGTGGACCTCGTTGGCAGTTCCATCGTCATTCTGGAGGGCCGGTGAAAAAGCATCTCAGCATTCTCGTTGCAGCGGGGCTCTGCTGTTCTGTACCCAGCTTGTCTCGGGCGGAGGCTCCCGATCGAGCCTTAAGCCTCGGGGGATATGCCCGAGTGATGACCCGACCAGATCTAAGCGGTGGAGATGGTCGTCTGGGTTATTGGAATCTTTACGGTCGCCTGCTCAACGAAGGTCCATGGCTTGCCTTGGAAATGCGTCTCAAGCTTCAACCGGGGCGAGCGGAACGAGGGGATACGACCAGCGCTTTGCATGTGAAGATGGAGGGAGGGTCGATCACCGGTGCGGACCATGGTGGCGGTCACCTCGAATCCTACCGCGTGAGCCAACTTTATCTGAACACGAGCAACAGTCTCGCTCCGGGATTAAGTCTGCGTATGGGTACCCTCCACCATTGGTTCGGGGATCTCGGTTTGTACGACTTCCGACCCGGAGAGCTTTTCGTGGGTGCTGTGGGCGCGGCAGCCCGACTGCAACGGGGACCTTGGGACCTTCAACTTGGTCTGGGTGACGCTGGATTCGCACTCCGCCCGCAGAATTATCATTCAGTTCTCGTGGGTGGAGGCAGCCTGCGGCGGCGCTTTGCTAACCGACATGTTGTAGGACTCGGAGGCGTGTATCGGTTTGAACCGGAGGTAACGGGTAATCCCTACGCACCGCACAGAACCCCCGGCGTTGACGTTGAGGATTGGTTGCGGGGTCGTGTGGTCGAACGTTACTTCATGGAGACGCCCGGTGACCAAAATGATTTTCCACGACCCGAGGCGCAGTCTGCATCGAGTTTCAAGTTGTTGGCCTATCTGGGGCTCGGAAAAATAGGCTACCTCAACTGGAACCACCTCTATCTGACCTTGGAAAAGGCGCATCCCGACCACTCCACCATGGAGACGTACCAGGGGGATTCAGTCCGAATCTATCTGGGGGATCTTACCGACGAACGAGAGTCCATCACATTATCCAACGAAATGCATTTTACGCTCTTGCCGGGACGCTTGGATGGAGCCTGGGCCTTCTACCTGAGCCGGCGGCGGGATGGCGATAACGACGTGGCACCCAGCGATTACGATATGGATTTAGCGTCGACTGTTCTCAGGCTCCAGTCCCAGGTCGCTCGGCAGGTGCTCCTCTTGCTTGAAAGCAGTGTGGCCTTGGAGCGTTCGATCCAAGGAAACCGATATCGGGCTCGAGCCGACAGCATCTTCTCAAGCGATTCAGGGCGACATGATCTCGAGGGCTTGGAGTACGGTGACTTGTCTGAACGTAGGACATGGCAGCTCAAGTTTGGCCCAGTGGTGAATCCTCGAGGGTTTGGGATTTTCTCGAGACCCTCTTTCCGGATGCTTTATGGAGTGCAGTATTCCACCCAGAACTTAGCTTATGGGCATCAACTCGTGGAGAGTCTGGCAGCAGACAATCGCTTCCCGCCTGTGGAGCGTCATTGGCATCATTTAGGTGCGTTGGAGGTGGAGGCATGGTTTTGAGAACTTTCCTTCTCATGTCGTTTGTGGCGTGTAGTCACAGCACCCCGGTGCGTCCAGGGAGTGCAGGCATCGTCAGTCTCGCCCTGGTGGTCGATGGTCTGGAGAAAGCGCCCGAGAAGTTGACTCGCTCCCTCCAAGGTGGACTCGCCAACTTGGGCTACCAAGTGTCGGTCGTACCGAGCCACCATTTTGCAGGGCACGGCTCGAGTGCTGCCCGCCGTCGTATCTTGTCCCAACGAGCGCTGGCGAAAAGTCACCACTTGCTGGTTGAATTGGCGGCCGAAGCGACGAGTCAAATGGGCGGTGCCTATCGGTGGGAGGTGACTGCTGGGCTAAGTTTGGTTCCAATGGGGGATCAAAAGTCCCTCGCCGAAACCTCCTTTCACGTCCCCGTTTTTCGCCAGCATGAGACCGATGGAGTGGTTGATGTCATCGGTTCCGCACTGCCTGCGATCGTGGAACGGGTGCATCCCTTCATCGCATTGCATCGAAGTGGTTCTGGTCCCGAGCAGCCAGCCGCTGAAACGCAAATCGCCCCCTCACGCCAGCCAATTTATTTGGTGATGGTCGATCGTTTTGCCAACGGTAATACGGCCAATGATGGGGATGCTGACCCGACAGAGGCGCTGGCCTTCAACGGCGGTGACCTGCAAGGTGTTCTCGATCATCTGGGCTGGATTCAGGATTTAGGCATGGGGCAGGTATGGCTCACGCCACTGGCGAAGGGGCGCAAGACCCCCTTTATGGGCCACGGTGCTTTTCACGGGTATTGGACCGAGGATTTACGGGAGTGGGAGACTCGGTTTGGCGATGATCAAGTGGGTGTCGCATTTCGGAAGGAACTGGATCGAAGAGGGATGCGGCTCATCCTCGATTTGGTCGTGAATCACGTGGATTACGATGCACCGTTGGTTGAGCAACAACCCCATTGGTTTCATCAAGCGGGTAATGTGGTGGACTTCCGAGACCCCGTTCAACGGGTGACAGGACGGGTTCATGGTTTGCCTGATCTCGATCAGGATGTTCCAGAGGTTTTCGCCTACCTCTCAAGTGCTGCTCGGAGTTGGCATGACCGACTGCAACCAGAGGGGTATCGACTGGATGCCATTCAGCATGTGGCAGCCAATTTTACCAAGCCTTACGGAGATCTGCTTCGGTCACTGGACACCTCTGAACCGGTTGTCTTGGGTGAGATCTTTGAGGGGGATGTGAAATCATTGTCCGAAGGAATTGTCGCCCACGGATTGGATCAAGCCTTCGACTTCCCCTTTTACTACGCGTTGAAATCTGTGTTTTGTGATGGCGCTCCTTTCGGTCGAATCGCCGCTGTCTTCGGTGTTGACGGTATGTATCCCGACGCAAACCAGCTGGTGACCTTTGTCGATAATCACGATCTACCTCGGATCCAAAGTGCTTGCGCTGGCGATGCCGGTGCTGTTGACCGAGCGCTGACAACACTTTTTAGCAGTCGAGGGATCCCAGCGATTACCTACGGCACAGAAGTTGGTTTAGCGGGAGCCGAGGAGCCTGCGAATCGTGGTGTGATGCGGTTTGTGCGTCACCCGCTTCGGAACCGCATTGCCAAACTGGCACAGCTTCGAATGAGTCGACCTGCCTTGCATTCCGGAGCCACCCGCATCCTGGAGATCGGCGATGAGCATCTCGTGGTTGTACGCCACCTGGCAGAGGACGGTGTCGCCTT
>NZRT01000121.1 GCA_002696345.1 Myxococcales bacterium | reverse complement strand
TGCCGAGACCGGTCCGAGCGATGACGAGGACGGGTAGATCAAGCAAGTGAATCAACTCATGCTGCCAACGGAGAGGATCCGCCGCATAGGGCACCAAGAGGCCGCCTGCACCTTCCACGACCAGCGGCTTCGAGGTCGGGAGTTCGAACCTTTCAAGTTCGACGCGTATGTTTTCATCTTGAGCGGCTGCATGGGGTGAAGCAGCCCGTATGATCCGATAGGTCTCTGGAAAGACCTCCGCCTGCGCCAATCGAGCCACGCGCTGGCTGTCGGTTTCTTGATCGAGCCCTGCTTGTATGGGTTTCCAGTAGGAAGCACCGAGCGCTTTGCACAGCAGGGCGGAAACCATGGTTTTGCCCACATTGGTATCGGTACCTGTGACGTAAAATTGCGAGGGAAGAGCGTTCAAAGTGACTCCAAAATATCCAAGATATCGCTTGCCAATCTGTCGATGTCTGTATGTTTGAGGTGGCCGCCCGTGACAAGTCGGAGTCGCGCAGTACCTTCGGGGACGGTTGGCGGTCGGATTGCACGTACATCGTAGCCGCGATGTTGAAGTGCCTCAGCGATTGCCATCGCTCGGGAACTCGAGCCGAGAATGACCGGAACGATCGCTCCTCCACCACCAACCTCTAAACCTCCCTCGATGAGTCGGTCCCGAAGCCGCTTTGCCATTTGTATCGGCTGCTGGCGACGAGCGGGGTCGTTGCATATGGCCTCGATCGAAGCCTCGAGTGCAGGAGCTAGGACCGGCAATGGGCCTGTCGAATAGATGAAGGAACGGGCTTGATTGACAAGCAGGGAGCGTAGGTTTTTGCTGCCAGTGACAAAGGCTCCAGCGAGACCCATCGCCTTACCGCATGTGTGGACCGTGGCGACGACATCCTTTTGAAGCCGTAAGGCGGCAACACGCCCTTGGCCTTGAGGGCCGTAAAGACCCGTTGCGTGGGCTTCATCGACGAGAAGACCGGCACCGTATTTTTTCGCCAACCGAGCATACGATTCGATGGGGGCGAGATCTCCGTCCATACTGTAGAGCGATTCCGTCACGATCCAATGGGGACCCTCATTTGACCGTAATGCCTGCTCCATTTGGTGACTGTCGAGATGATCAATGATGCTGAGACGTGCCTTGCTTAAACGGATGCCATCGATGAGACTGGCATGATTTAAAGCATCAGAGATCACGTGATCACCAGCCTCGATGACCGAACTCATTAATCCAAGATTCGCTTGGTAACCTGAAGCAAAATACAATGCGGCTTCCTGTTGCTGCCATTGGGCAAAACGACACTCAACCGCCTCTAAATCACGCCGCTCACCGGTCAGCAGGCGGGAACCCGTGCTGCCCACATCCAAACCGGCAGTCAGGCTGCTAACCATGGCTTTTGAGATCCGATCGTCTCGAGCGAGACCCAAATAATCGTTACTCGATACGTCGAGCCCTTTTGGAGCTTGCAGACGCCGATACAGAGATTTCTTTGTCAGGGATTGAAGCCGAGAAGCAAAGCGCTCCTCAGGCGCTGGCCAGTCGTATTTCATGGCGATGTGTCGGGCGGGCTTCAAGGGGTTCGAGTCCTAGTTTTGCAAGAAGCTTTCGGTCCTTTTCCATCTCGGGGTTGCCGGTGGTTAAAAGTTTTTCACCGTAGAAGATGCTGTTTGCTCCAAGTTGGAAAGCCATCGCTTGTGCTTCTTGGTTTAATCGAGTTCGACCAGCAGCCAGACGAATCATACTGTCCGGCATCAGCACACGGGCCACTGCAAGCATGCGCAGAAAATCCCAAACGCTGACATCTTCCTCGTTCTCAAGGGGGGTTCCCTCCACTTGGACGAGGCTGTTGATGGGAACACTTTCCGGGTGGGGGTCCATGTTCGCGAGCACTTGAAGCATTCGTGCACGGTCCCATCGCTTTTCGCCCATACCTATGATGCCGCCACTACAGACTTGGATCCCAGCGTTGCGAACATTTTCGATGGTGCGAAGGCGGTCTTCAAAGCCTCGAGTCGAGATGATCTCGGCGTAATGCTCCGGCGAGGTATCGATGTTGTGATTGTAGGCTGTCAGTCCTGCATCCGCTAACCGTTGAGCTTGTTGCTCACTGAGCATGCCGAGGGTGCAACAGACTTCAAGGCCGATGGCGCCGACATCACGAACCATCTCGACCACTTCGTCGAAGTCTTTGTTGTTACGAACTTCACGCCAAGCCGCACCCATGCAAAATCGAGTACTGCCATTGTCTTTGGCAAGTAATGCTTGTTCTAGAACGACCTCTCTTTCGATCAGGCGTTCGGGCTGTAAGCCTGTATTGTGCCGTGCTGACTGCGGGCAGTACGCACAATCTTCGGGACATCCGCCGCTCTTGATGTTGGAGAGTGTGCAGAGTTGAACTTTACCGACTGGCTGAAACATTCGGTGAGCCTCTTGCGCTCGGAAACTCAGTTCGTGGAATGGTAAAGCGAAAAGGGCTTCAACCTCTTTCACCGACCAATCATGACGAATGCTTGGTTTCATGCGTCCTCCAATCTGCCATAGGTCCTCTTAGCGTATTCCCTGCTAACACGCTTGACCCGGTCTCACCCAGCCCCTATCAGCAGGTCGCTTCGGCGTTGTACCCAAGCGGTCTAAGGGAACGGTCTGCAAAACCGTGATTCACCGGTTCGAATCCGGTCAACGCCTCCACGATTGAAATGCGGTGTTCGCACCGCATTTTCTATTTTTTGTCGTGGCTTCGAGGTGCATCGATCCGGTCAAACAAGTAACGCCAAATCTTCCAGCCTCGCTTCAGGTAAAAGCGCTCACGTTCCGTTCGGGCTTCTGTGATGGGTTCCGCTACTTCATGACCCGAGCCCATCCGGTTACGAAAGTAACCAGTGGCTTCCAGGCGAGCAGGTATTTCCATCGCTAGGTGCTCTTGGTCTGTTTGGACAAAGAGTTCGCTGTTCGTCGCCATGACCTGATGCAGTTGTTTGACGAAGTCGTCATTGACCAGGCGTCGTTTGGCATGACGCTTTTTGAACCAGGGATCAGGGAAGCTAATGAAAACACGGCGCAGTACGTTGGGGGGAAGTACACGGGTTAAATAGCGTGTGGCATCCACATGGATGACGGCCGCGTTGCTGAGTTGTTGTTCTTTGAGTCGCAGGCGCGCTTCAGCGCAGAATGCAGAGCGAACCTCCATGCCTACCAGTCGCACTCCAGGGTGCAAAGAAGCATACTCGGCAAGAAAGTCGCCCAAGCCAATACCGATATCGGCCTCCTCTGGAGGTCCACCGAGAAGTTGATCCCAGTTCGGAAGAACGAGGTCCTCTTCACGAAAGGTGAAGGGGTTGGTGTGGTGCCTCAGGCGCCTTGCTGTTTTTGATTTTAGCTTCACGAGGCCCCCCCCAATAGTCGGCCAAGGTGGACCGCCTTCACATCGGCTAGATCCGTGGCATCGATGGCAAGAGCTGTCAGTCGGTCGAGGCCTAAAGCGATTCCAACCGTCGGTGGCATGGTGTCGACAGCCGTGAAAAATGCTGCATCTTCCGGATAGGGTTTCAGATCCATCCGGATTCGTTGTTTCTGCCAGCGTTGATAACGCGCTCTGAGGATGCTTCCATCGGTTAACTCGGCAAAGGCATTCGCCAACTCAATACCGTGCAAATAGAGTTCGAAGCGTTCCGCATATCTGGGGTCATCATCTTCTAGCTTTGCCATCGCAGCTTGGCTCGCTGGAAAGCCCGAGACGAAGAGCATGCCGAGAGGTTTAAGCTTCGGTTCAATAACTTCAACCCAGGCAAAGTAGAACAATTCATCCCATGATTCGCCCTCCCGCACTGGGATTCCTTGCTTTTGCAGCCTGATGGCAAAGTGGTGACTGGGCTCTTCAGGGTCAATTTCAATGCCGATGAAATCGTGGAACAGATCATTGACGCGGCGATGGTTGATACGGAAATCCTTCGGCTTATTCACCGCCGCGTAGGCTGCCTCGATGAGCGCACTGCAGTCCTCTTGCAGGGTCACGAGTGTGGCGCCAGGTCGGTACCATTCCACCATTTCGAATTCGAGATCATGCCATGGACCCGCTTCATGGTCCCGGAAGCACGGAGCAATCTCAAAAATAGGTCCTGACCCTTCAGACAAGAGGCGTTTATGCCAAACTTCAGGGCTTGTTCGCAGATAGAGACGGCGGGCATTGCCACCCAGGGGTGTAAGCTCGACGGAGGGGGCTTCAAGATAGGGTTCGCCTCCGGGTGCGAGCGTCGAGATGGGCGTGACGACTTCTATTAAACCTCGGGATGTTAAGGCTCGTCGAACAGCGGAACGCACTGCATGGCTGCGTTGGAGTCGATTGCGCATGCCCTCCTCTGCCATTGCTATTGCGCCAGGAAAAGCCTGTGTTTGGTGAACAGAAATGGCTGCTTTCGAAACAAGAGGGTAAACAGAATTTAGAGCAAGGGGGCGACTCGTGAATCGAAGAGATCGAACAGCAGTCGTCTTTTTAAGAGGTTGTCTTTCTTACCTACTGCTGGAGTCCCTTTGGGTGAAGATTCGGGCAGGGGTCTCGACAGATCGCTTCTTGGAACTTTTGAACCACTGGCTAAGCCTCGGAGTCGAAGAAGCTTGGATCAGCGAATTATTGATCTTAGGTGAAGCGTATCCGGAAAGAGCGCTCGGAATAATTCTAGGGATTGAAGGGGGCGCTGGAGCCTTGCTCGCCCTCGGCTTATGGACGCGTTTTGCCAGTCTGTTAGCCGGTTTACTGTACGGGTTACGGTATGCCATCGCTCCCGACGGTTTGGCTTTGTGGGTCGCACTCGTCGCAGCGGCGGTTTGTGTCAGTGATTCTGGAAAGAGTTTAAGACTGTTCAGTCTGCGTCAGAGAAGCGGCGAAAACGCACCACAAACCAATTCACTGTAACCGGCTCGTTTGGATCGAGGTGACGGCTTGCCTGGTTGATCAGTGCATCTCTTTGTTGCCGGTTAAGGCCTGGAGCAATCCATTCGCTCATCGCTGGAATTTTCAACAGAGCGACAAACTCCGCTTGAGTGCTTTCGTAGACCAAAGGGGTCCATTGACCGGGCTCGAAACCAATCGAAGTGGCTTCAGCATCCAAGGCGTCTGGGTCGATGTCCCGGACACCGGCGGGGAGGTCAGAATGGCTTTCGGTAAGGACTCGCGTGATCGCCGCCTGCAATGGATGCCCTTCGACGGGTAACCCCCGCACATAGTTTGCCGGGACGGTGAAATAAAGTGACCCATTCGGTCGAAGTCGTTTTGCCACCTGCGCCAATGGATTGCCTTGAAAATGCCAGAAGGCAGCGTTGCAAACGACGGTATCGAAGTCAGTATGCTTTCGNAGGTGTAGTTCCTCGGCGGCGCAGACTTCAAAAGTGACCCGTGGATCTTCGATGAGCTCACGGGCCACTGCAACCATGGCAGCAGCACGGTCGACACAATGAATTTCCCCCTGAGGTCCGAGATGGCGCAGCAGGGCTTGTGTTGTCGCCCCAGAACCACAAGCAAGGTCGAGGATANGAAGATTCGCCCACGCTGGCTTCTNCGCAAAGACCGCATCAGCCAGGGTTTGATTCAGAAAGTGATAAACAGACCAGGTTTNAGTAAACTCGGCATAAATCTCTGCGTTGACGAGGTCATCCCAAGCGTCATCGATCAAGGAGTGTTCCGATCCAGCGGACACACCACGGGGAAGCTTAGTCCTTTTTCAGCCAGTAAGAACTGATTGCGACGGAGATCTTCAGCCACAATTTCTAGTTGGCCTTTGCAAGCCCATTCGCCTCGGAGTCGGGGAACATCTCGACACCATTTTCGATACCTGCGCGCCAAGATGAAGTTGTCGTGAAACTGACGAGCCATCCCNCAAACACAGCCTTGTAGCTCCATGCAAGGGCCCTTCAACGCTGCGGGAAGTTGCACCGTACCCAACTCCTCGGGCTTTGCTTCTGTTGCCCGTTTTGCCCGGCGACTCTCTTCTGCTCGACGCACTTCATCATCGATCTTTTTTTGGTGCCGTGCCTTCAGTTCTTCTTCCCTTTTTGCTTCGAGTTCTGAGACCACTTGGGCGGCCAGTTGATCGACTTTTCGGACNGCCTCTTTCCGGTCNTCCTGCCGTTGTAAACGGGCGGTTTCAGAGGGGGCCGCTGAGTCCAGTAACCATAAGACCANGCAGGCTCCCCAGANAGCGCCAATCAGTACACCNCGACCTCCACGCAGAGGGCCGGTTGGAAGTTCTCCATAGCGCCCAGNAGGCATGGTNAGTTTGGTGTAACCATAGAGGATGGCAACAAGGACGCTGCTCAGGACCACCAGCCATTCCANGGCACCTTCTCCTCTCGTGCAGTTCATGCCAGAAACAGGGCGTTGCGGCCAGTCCTGGTCGAAGGATGGAAGACTTGAATCCTGAGTTGCTCAGTGCAGGCTGGTTGATTGTCATCCTCNTCGGCGCGGCNTGGCGGCTCCGATCTTTGGTGACAGCCTCAGGAAGTGGTCGCCAGTGGATTCCTTGGCTCTATGTTTGCTGTGGGTTGACCATGGCTCGGATGGGTATCCTNGTCTACCGACACATTTGGTCCAGTGACTACCTCGCCGTCTGGGTCATTCCGNTCATCATTCTGTTGGTCAGTCTTTTCGCCGTCTCCTGCCTCTCTTTGATGTTTGAATTCGTCGAGTCGCCCCTGCGANCAAAAATATTTTCCTTCTTTGTCGTGGCGACCGTCATTCCTCTCATTTCCGTTCTATTTTTAAGATTCGATACCGGTTACGGTACGCGAATTTTACCCAACGCCGTGCTGCTTACGATCCCCTACATTGTCGGGTCTTTTCTACTCGCCCTCTACAGCAGGAAAGGCAGCCGCATTCAGGGGCGACAGTCCATGGTTTGGGGCTGCATGCTCGCCTGCTGGTCNGTTTGCCTGAGTTGTTGTTTCGATGCGTTTCTCATTCAACAGACTGGGGCGGCAGGCGTATTTACGACCGGTTGGGTCCAGTCTCTTTCGCTGATCGCTATNATGCTGATCGCAGAGGGGACCTTGAGTCGAGAGTTCGTACAGCGATCGATTAGAACCCAGGCAGCGAGGAGGCCGATCGATGCCCAATCTCGTATTTTTGCCATGGTAGGTCATGAACTTAGGACGCCCCTGACCAACATCATGGGCATCCAGGAGGCGTTAAAGGATCGACTTCAAAGAGGAGATTCGTCNGAGTTGGTGACCCGAATGGGTTGGGCTGCAAGACGATTGTCTTATCTTATCGATGGTGTCGTNACCGTCGAAAGGTTTGTTGCGAACCGTCAGGTAGTGGACGANAAGCCATTCCCTCTCGATNGACTCTTTAGAGCGGCGGATGATCGAGGGGATTCCTCGGTTCGTTGGTCCCGAAGCAGCCCCTTNAGTCAAGTCGTTGTGGGCGATGAACGAAGGTTGCGNCAGGCGCTCAATTTTTTGCACTATGAGTTGGAGTCCCGGTTGGGGCAGGGCTGCGTTCAGGNAGAGGTTAAAGCAGAAACCTTGGTCGATGATCGGGTCAAAGTGACCTTTCAGATGAACGCCGAAAGGATCTNATCCGAGCATGATTTCAAGGGGGAAATAAAGCCGCTCCGCTCTTTAACCATCGCAGAGCGATTGTTTCAGATTCTTGGGATTCAGTTAACGGTCCACCCCGGTGTAGACGGATCGGTTGCCGTTTCGGCAGAATTTCGACTTCCGAGTGTTGCGGGCATTGTCGAACTTAAAGCGACACATGAGTCCGACTTCGTGACCCGAAAGAACCGAGCTCGAAAAGTACTACTTGTGGATGACCATGCGATGAACCGAAGGGTGCTACGCCTGCTGCTTGAACCTGTCGGCTGCGAAGTTTGGGAGGCAGAGAGTGGTGACGTGGCACTCAGAATCGCTTCTCAGCAATGGTTTGACGCGATTTTAATCGATCTACATATGCCCGGTATGACCGGATTAGAGGTTGCAGATTCCCTCCAGAAAGACTGGCGCAATTTCGGCGCAACCCCAATCCCTCGACTTGTTGCCTGGAGTGCCGATCAGCGACCCGAGCTTGTCGCTTCCGCTTATGCTTCGGGGTTCGAATCCTATCTTTCAAAGCCCTACACCCGGCACAGGGTTTTCCAGATCCTGGGTATCGAGAATGCCCAAAGCCTCAGTCCGTCCCATTTCGCTGAAAAGGAGCACCTTCTTTCAAGTCAGTTTGTGCTCGATTTAGTTGGCGATGACCTTTCATTAGCCAAAGAATTAGTTGAGGAGTTTAGTGAGACGTGGCGGGTCGCCGATGCCCAGTTGACGGAGGCGATTCGCCGTCGGGATTGGCGTGAAGTCGGTTCTTTAGCCCATCGCCAACGTGGTGGCTGCCTAAGCATGGGCTTAAACGAAGCCGCTTCGACAGCCGGCCAACTGCAAATGGGCGCGGGGAATTTGAGCGAGGACCAGATCGAAGCGTTGATGCTCAACTTGCGTCAACAGTGTGAAAGTGCGGGGAGCTCACTCAATCAGTTGCTGGCAGATTTGGACGAGTCATCATGAACATTATCGCTGTCAATGTTCTTTGGTCACTCGGTCTCACCGCAGCATTAACCTGGCGCGTGAGTTCACTTCTAAGAATCACGGAGAATCGACCTGCGTGGGCTACCTATCTGCAATGGACCCTAGCCCTCGCCATCTTTAAGCAACTGATGGCTTTGTTCTTCTACACCGCACAAACGGCCGAGATTGCGGAGATTTTCTATATTCTCGTCGTCTTTCCCACGGGTATATTTTTTCCCGTCGCCTTTGAAACCGTTCTTCGATTCGTTGAGCGTCCTTCGGGCATTCTCGCAAAATTGGGTGTCTTCGGTATCGTTTTGACCGTTATCCTCGCCTGTTTCTGGGGGATCGAAGAAATGGT
>NZRT01000120.1 GCA_002696345.1 Myxococcales bacterium | reverse complement strand
GATGATATGTAATTGAAAATAATATTATTGTAGTATATAATAATATTATTAGACATGAAACTTAAAAAAGGTAATATGATAAGAATTAAATATTTGCTGTGCGCTTTTCTTATTTTCATTATTTTTCATAGTTTGTTTCAACCAAATAATGTTGAAAGTCTTTCTTTAATGAACAAATTTATACCTAAACCAGGAAAAGGACATGTTCCAGATAAATGCAAACGATATATGTCAAAACCTGACTGGGAGAAATATAAACAAGAAAATAAACTGCCTCCAGAAACTGTTGATGATGGTTCGTTCTTACCTCCAGACGATTATTGCATGAAACTTAGAACAACTAGAGGCGGTGGTGGTGGTGTACCATGGAAAGCACCTCCTCCATTAAAATTAGAAGGTGATCGCTGTAATACAGATAGTGAATGTGAAAGTAATGAGTGTACTTGCTGTACATGGTTTAGATACACATGTAATTAAAACAAACTATTTATACAAACCACATTTATTACAATAATATACTCGTTTTGGTTCCTGTGAAACTGACATATTGTCAATTAAATCACTTTCCCAATTGTGATTGCAATTATTTTTTAAATATATTTCAATATCTTTTAAAATAATAGTTTTTTGTTTCAATATTTCTATTATATTCTGCTTTTGACAACAATATTTTTTAAATACAATATTGTTATCAGTTTTCTCTAAAAAAAAATTTATATTTAATAGATTCTCATCTAACATTTTTATTTCTTTATTTAGTAGTTCATGCAAAATGCTATATTCTTCTAATGAAGACATGTAATGCTATTTAAAGATACATAGTAAATTTTATATCGTTATCTTGACTTCTTTTAATAAGTTTATCAACAATATCATTTGATACTGTAAACGGAAATTCAACCTTGATTGAAACATCCTGTTCAAACAAATTAGTTCCCGTTTTCATCAATCTAAACAAGTTGAGTTTTGTGTAAATAATTTCAATGCATCGTTTGAAGTTGCGTACACCTTCCTCTTTATCAGTGTAATTGTCGATGATGTAATGCAATGTTTCTTCAGGAATTGTAATCTGGCCCTTTTCAAAATTAACATTCTTTTCAATAGCGGGAATTACATAATTATTTGCAATAATGCACTTCTCTTTCTTATCATACCCCTTCGTTTGAATTCGGTACATTCTATCAAGTAGAATACGATTAATGCGTTTCTCGTCATTATAACTGAAGATAAAGAGCGCTTTGCTAAGATCAAAATCAATGTCTGCAAAATACTTGTCGTGAAACTGGGTGTTTTGTGTTGTATCAATCAAGTGCGTGAGAATACCAATAATTTCTTCACCTTTTGGGGTATCGCTTACTTTGTCCAACTCATCAAAGTAAATTACTGGGTTCATGCATTTACTAGCAATAATAATATCTACAATTTTACCCCACGTGCTTCCCTCGTAGGTGTATGAATGGCCTTCAAGAAAGCTACTGTCTGTGGCACCACCAAGTGCAATGAATGCAAAAGGACGCCCAAGAATAGTACTAATACCTTCCTTGACTAGGGTGGTTTTACCAGTACCCATAGGACCTTTGATCGCAATAGCATTACCAACCGATTGCGGATTTGCAATCCATTGACCAACCATTTGCATGATCTGCATCTTGGCATCATTCAATCCATAGACAGCACTATCGAGTTTAAGCTTTGCTTCTTCCATATAAGAATGACACTTGTCAATGCCATCTTCCATTGTAAGCGAAAGCTTGTTGTATTTATCGAATGGCAACTTCATAAAAGTATCAACCCAATTTTTTAGTTTGTAATATTCGCCCGAACCAGGATCCATGTATCTTAGCGAATTAATCTTGCGAAGGGCAATTGATTTGTAATGCGGTGAAATGTTAGTTTCAAGAAGTGAAATACGATAAGGTTTATCCATGTGCGTCAATTTATTTACCTCAATAAGCTGCGCAAGCAACTCTTTCTGCTCTTTAACAGGGCGCTCTTTAAAGTAGCGAAAATCATTCATTGCGCCCTTCTCTTTGATAGCCTTTCCAAAGTCTCGCGCAAGTTTAAGTTTAGTTTTTCGCTCTTGTTTTTTCTCTTTTTTCTTCATCTTCATTTCCTGTTTTTTAGTCATCTTTTCAATCTCTTTAATCATCGGATTTTTTGTGTTTTGCTTCTTGTATCGATTTACAAATCCTTTAAATTTCTCAAGAAGCTCGTCGTCATCCATTGAATTTTCTTTATCGTCATCCTCATCGTCATTTTTGTCATGTCCTTTCTTTTTTTCGGTATTTTTATCTTTTGATTTTGCTTTTGATTTCTTATCTTTATCACTTTTTTTGTCGTCTTTTTCTTCGTCTTCACCTTCACCTTCACCTTCACCGTCATCGTCATTCTCATCCTCATCGCCATCTTCATCTTCATCTTCGTCTTCCTCCTCACTTTCTTCTTCACTCTCCTCAACCACTTTCTTTTTTTTATTCTTTTTACTTCGCTTCTTTTTTGGCTTTTCCTCACTTTCCTCATCACTTTCCTCCTCACTGTCTTCCTCACTGTCTTCATCACTTATTTCATCTTCAGTATTATATTCATCATCGTCTTCATCTTCATCCTCATCAGAATCTTCTTCATATTCATCAAATTCTCCAAGATTCTTTCCTCCAACGGTAAAGACGATATTAAATCGCATATTATCTTTCATAAGTGCATTCATCTCATCTTCATCCGACTCTTCACTGTCATCTTCCTCATCTGAATCAATTGTCTCATATTCACTTGATTCTTCATCATCGCTTTCTTTTTTTGACTTGGATTTTTTAGAATTAGATTTTTTAGATTTTGGCGTTGATTTAGATTTTTTAGATTGACTTGAAGTCTTTCCCTTCGTCTTCTTCTTCTTTTTATCAAGTTCTTTCAAATCTTTCTTACTAACACTTGGAAATAATTTAGACAAAAAGTCGTGGTAATCTTTAGAATCATACTCTATCTCTTCGACCTCAGATTCATGCTCACTATCACTCGCATCGGAACTGTCTGATGAATCGTCTCTTTTCTTTTTAGAGCGAAGATTATAACGGCCTTTACCTTTAGGGGATTTCGAGTCTGATTTTGTCATTTGTATTTACGGAATATTATATCTTATACGGTATTTTTTAACTTTTTTATGTGAATCAATTTTTTTGTTTATATAAAAAAATTGATTGTTAAACAATCTAAATATTATCTTATTAATATAGGAAGAATGACGACAATTACCAAAAAACCAATGAGTTCTTCTAAAATTATTGGAATTCAATTTAGTGTATTGTCCCCAGAAGAAATTAGAAATAGTTCAGTTGCTGAAATTACTAATAGGGATACTTACATTAATAATAAACCTGTTATCGGTGGGTTGTTTGACCCCCGTATGGGTATTCTTGAACCAGGTATTATTTGTCCCACTGATGGCCTTACGTACATGCAAACGCCAGGATATTTTGGACATATTGAACTTGCCAAGCCTGTGTTCTATATTCAGTATTTGAATACAATTCTTAAAATTGCTCGTTGTGTTTGCTTTAAATGCAGCAAACTTCTTATTAGCAAAGAAACGCGAAAGCAATGTGCTGATATGAAGCCTGAAGAGCGATGGAATTATGTGTTCCGTATTGCTAGCAAAATTAAACGTTGTGGTGAAGACACAGAAGATGGTTGTGGATGCAAACAACCATGCAAAATTAAGAAAGAGGGTCTTGCTACTATTATTGCTGAATGGGATAATATTGAAGAAGGAGAGCAAGGTGATTCAAAAGAAAAGTTAACGATGCGTCTCACACCTGAAATTCTACTTAAAGTATTCAAGAGAATTAGCGATGAAGATGTTAACTTTATGGGATTTAGTGCTGTTTGGTCTCGTCCTGATTGGATGATTTGCCAAGTGCTTGCAATTCCTCCGCCTGCGGTACGACCTTCTGTAAAGCATGATGCGCAGCAGAGGTCAGAAGATGACATCAGCCATATTATTGTTAATATTATCAAAGCTAACAAAACTCTTCAAGAAAAGATTGAACAGAATGCAAACTCCAACATTATTGATGATTGGAGCACTGTCTTGCAGTATTACATTGCAACTATGGTTGATAATAAGATTCCAGGCGTTGCCTCAGTAGCACAGCGATCTGGTCGTGCTCTTAAGTCAATCAAAGAACGCCTTAACGGAAAAACAGGACGTGTTCGCGGCAATCTTATGGGGAAACGTGTTGATTTCTCAGCTCGTTCTGTTATTACGCCAGATCCTAATCTCTCTGTAAGAGAACTTGGTGTTCCTCTTAAAATTGCCATGAATCTTACTAAACCAATCACTGTTAATAAACTAAACAAAAACTTTCTCCTCAAGTTGGTTCAAAGTGGACCTGATGAGTATCCTGGTGCAAAAATTCTTGAACGCAAGAATGGTGAGAACATTTCTCTACGATACATTGATCGCGCATCAATTACTCTTGAGGAAGGAGATATTGTACATCGTCATATTATGGATGGCGATGCTGTTCTATTTAATCGTCAACCAACACTTCATAGGATGTCTATGATGTGTCATGTTGTGAAAGTAATGAAGGTTGGAAACACTTTCCGCATGAATGTTGGTGATACGAAACCTTACAATGCTGATTTTGATGGTGATGAAATGAACCTTCACATGCCGCAAGATGAAGAGAGTGAAGCGGAACTCAGAAATTTGGCTGCTGTTCCTTGGCAAATTATTAGCCCTGCTAATAACCAGTCAATTATTGGTGTATTTCAAGATTCCCTTCTTGGAGCATACCGATTTACGCGCCCAAATAAAACCTTCACCCCTCGTGAAACTATGAACCTTCTCATGAGTTTTAATGACATTGATGTAAAAAAAATTAAGCGCAAGGAGAACTCAAACTTTGATATCCTTTCGCAAATTATGCCTCCTCTATCGATGAAGTACAAGACCAAATTGTTTGATAACGATGAAGACCCGAAGTTGTCTAACAATGTTCTTGAAATTGTGAATGGTCAATACAAGAGAGGTCAAATGGAAAAGAGTGTTCTTGGTACCAGTACTAAGGGACTTCTCCAGCGTGTTTGCAACGATTTTGGCAATCGTGCTAGCACTGACTTTATCGATAATCTTCAGAATATTATCACAGAATACATGAAGAGCAGCTCTTACAGTGTTGGTATTAGTGATCTTATCTCAGATAGTGAGACAAACAGCAAGATTATTTCTACCATTACTGACAAAAAGAAAGATGTTAAGAATCTTATCGACGAAACCCATCTTGGTATTTTCCAGAACAACACTGGTAAAACCAATTTGGAAGAGTTTGAAACTCAAGTCAATAATATTCTTAACAAGGCACAGGATGAAGCTGGCAAAATTGGAAGAAAGAGTCTTACTAAAACAAATCGTTTTGTTATGATGGTTAATGCCGGTAGTAAGGGTTCTCCTCTTAATATTGCACAGATGATTTCTTGCCTTGGTCAACAAAATGTTGATGGTAAGCGCATTCCTTACGGTTTTGAAGGACGCACGCTACCTCACTTTACAAAGTTTGACGATTCGCCAAATGCTCGTGGTTTTGTAGAGAACTCATTTATCTCAGGTCTTCGTCCTGAGGAATTGTTCTTTCATGCCATGGGTGGTCGTGTTGGTTTGATTGATACTGCTGTTAAAACCAGCCAGACAGGATATATTCAGCGTCGTCTTATTAAGGGTCTTGAGGATCTCAAGGTGCATTACGATATGACTGTTAGAAATAACATGAATAAGGTAGTGCAATTCTCTTATGGCGATGACGGCATTGATACAGTGCGCGTTGAAAATCAACATATTCCTCTCGCTAAGATGACAATTGATGAAATTTACGGTCATTTCCACATGCCTAGTGATGACCTTGAAGATGCCATCTACACGACAAGCTATACAAAGGCAGCCTTGAAGAGAATTTCAAAAGAAAAGGCCGAACTTGCGCGTGAATGCAAAGTTCGCATTGATAAAATGCTTGACGCTCGCGAAAGAATTGTTAAGCAAATATTTAAATTTCAAGATAACACGAAAATTCACATCCCGGTGTGNTTTACNCACATTATCGCNAATATCAAACACCANATGAACATCACNCATATGTCAATGGTTGATATNACNCCACTTGAAATATTTAAAATGACGAAAAACACATTGGCNCGCTTGCGTTCCATGTATTACTGCCCACCAACTGAATTGTTTGAAGTTGCTTACTANTACTACCTNTCACCTAAAGAGCTTGCAATGACTCATCGTTTCAACAAGAAAGCACTTATTGTTCTCCTTGCGACNATNGAAGAATCATACAANCGNGCNATTGTTTCNCCAGGTGAAATGGTTGGTATGATTGCAGCGCAATCTATTGGTGAACCTACTACGCAAATGACTCTTAATACCTTTCATTTTGCTGGTGTAGCAAGCAAATCTAATGTTACTCGTGGTGTTCCGCGACTTGAGGAGATTCTATCGCTCTCAGAAAACCCGAAGAATCCGTCTCTTACTGTCCATCTACTCAAAGAAGACGAGCTTGAACGATCTAATGCTCAGAGTATTATGAACAAACTAGAACATACTAAATTGTGTGATATTACAACATCGGTCACAATCTGCTTTGATCCTGACAATGGTGCAACCCTCATTGAAGAAGACCAAGAACTCATATCGCAATACAATGAGTTTAACAAAATGATGGAAGAATGCACAGAAGAAGAAAGCAGTAAGGATGGCATCAGTTCTAAGTGGATTATTCGCTTTGAGTTTGATCGCGAATCAATGCTTGATAAAGACATTACCATGGATGAAATTCATTTCGCATTGAAACATACATGCAAAGAAGAAATTTCTTGCGTGTATTCAGACTATAATGCAGACAAACTTGTATTCCGTATTCGCTTGGAAAACATTACTCAAGGTAAATCTAAAAAGACTTCGACAATTACTCATTTGGACCAGTCAGATGAAATTTACATGTTGAAAAATTTCCAAGATTATCTACTTAACAATGTGGTACTTCGTGGTATCAAGAACATTTCAAAGGTTATTCTTAGAAAAATTCCTGACACCCTAATTATGGAAGAAGGAAACTACACCAAGAAAGAAATATGGGTACTTGATACTGTTGGAACAAACCTTCTTGATGTTATGGCGCTTGATTTTGTCGATAAATACAGAACATTTAGTAATGACATTGTAGAAATTTACAAAACACTTGGCATTGAAGCTGCTAGACAAGCTATTTATAATGAAATTACTGATGTTATTGAATTTGATGGTACATATATTAATTATCATCATTTGTCAATGCTTTGCGACAGAATGACTGCAACACATAAGATGATTTCAATCTTTAGACATGGTATCAATAGCGATCATATTGGACCAATTGCCAAGGCATCATTTGAAGAAACGCCAGAAATGTTTCTTCGTGCTGCTCGCCATGCTGAGCTTGATCCAATGAGAGGTGTTTCGTCTAATGTTATGTGTGGTCAAGAAGGATACTTTGGTACAAATGGTTTCAAGATTGTACTTGACATAGATGAAATGAGTAAACTCAAACCATACGATTACGAAGAAGATACTGCAGACCAAGAAATTGACGACATGTTTGGTGACATTGAAGATTCAAATGATCCGTGCAGCAGAAGTAATGTAGTTATCAAAAATAATGTTGGCGCGATTAATGAGAAAGACACTGGCGTTATTGATACAGAATACGATCCAGGATTTTAAACATTGTAAATAAATATAAAAATTTCGACATAATATAATATATCATATACTATATCGAAAATATGTCAGAATTTAATATACCCACAGATTCGCAAACAGAAACACATGCTGTAGATATTTCAAACATCCGTAATCCATTTATATTTCATAGAAATAAAGTGATAACTGACTTTGAAGGGTTATCAGTAATTTTTTATATGCTTAAAGACGATCTTGAACCAAATTCGGTACCCGAGTTTTGTGTTGATAGTTATTTTATGAACAATGTTATACTTTCTATTCAGTCAAGAAAGAAAACAAAGCAAGTTTCACATTTTTATGGAATCTTAAAATCATGCACTACTGATAATAATTTTCTAAGTGATGAAACAAAAGAATCTATATACAATGTTTTTAACAAAGCAATATGGGTTAATAATAAACTCCGAACATTTATGCGTTTCTATAGACATAAGAAACTTACAGATTCGGAAATTACTACAGATCTTTACATGAACGACCTAACAGACTATTCAGAACAACTAAAAATGGATATTATAGAAAATAATACTCTTTATCATTTTAGACTAACCGATCTTCTAACAATTATTACAAAATCTCTATTAAATTACGAAGACGTTGGACTAGTTAACCCATTAATGCCTAAGAACCCTTACACAAATATTCAGTTTTCAAAAGCGAACCTTTACAATATATTTTACAAAGCAAAAGAAAGTACAATTCTTACTCCACTGTTGTTTCATAAATTTTATTTGAAACATTTTAATATTAAAGAATTTACAATTGAAAATGATACTTATTTAATTAATAAATCAGTTATAAACCATATTGACAGTTCGAGCGATTATGACATTTATCTTGACATACTAAATTTACTAGATAAATTCAAACGTAAACTAACCTTAATAGATGTAGAACGTATGCTCAGAACTGTTCCTGTTGCTGTCTTGATTAATGAACTAAAAACTGCTATTAAATGTTATTATTTAACGAAATATTCAAACAGTATTATGACGCGCAGAGATAGTGGACTTAAAATTGAAAAAATACTTGCCATATTTAATAACAAATACAAAAATAAAGAACCACGTCCAGCTAGACGTTATTTTTCGTCAGCTCGCAGAAATTTGTTTGGAAGACGGAACCGTCAAAGCACTACTAATGAAAGTGATGCTAGTGATATGAGTATTGATAATACTGAAGAAGAAAATAAACAAGATAGCGATGATGAAGAAAGTAAACAGGATAGTGATGAACAAGAAAATAAGCAGGATAGTGATGATGATGACGATGACGATGACGATGACGATGACGATGACGATGGAATCACTGTAGAAATAGGTATTTCATCATATAGTAATGTTGTCAATAATAGTAATAATACAAGCAATGAAAATGATGCAAGTGATAATACTAGTGATAATACTAGTGATAATACTAGTGATAATAGCAATGAAAATGATGAAAATAAAGTTTCAAATGAAGAAATAGATGATAGTAATATCATACTTTCTAGGTCAATACTGAATCATGATGATGTTAATGATAATGATAATGATAATGGTCAAGGAGTAGGTATTTCGCATACAAATGAGAATGTAGTTATTAGTGAGCCTCGCGAAACTTCTGTTCAAGACACTTCTGTAAATTCAGTTTCACCCACGGAGGCTGTAGTATCAAATTATGTT
The DNA here is from genome assembly GCA_002696345.1 of Myxococcales bacterium. Classification (GTDB taxonomy): domain Bacteria; phylum Myxococcota; class UBA4151; order UBA4151; family UBA4151; genus UBA4151. The sequence goes on along the minus strand of NZRT01000120.1, from coordinate 11,139 downwards.
AACAATTTGATTAATGAAAATATTTCCCAAATAGTTGGAGGATTAAATAATATTATACAACCACCACCTACTCAAGCTTCTAATCCTTTAACTCTAACACCAATACCTAGTCCCGATTTATTTAGATATATTCCAAGTCCAAGACGAGGAAGACTAAGGCGATCAAGGAGAAGTCCTCGAGGAAGATCACGAGCGAGAATTACTAGCCCTAGTGGCTTTATGAGTCGTTCCCGTAGCAGTGATGGATATATAGTCTCAAGTGAAGTAAGAAATTCACCTCTCACTTCTATTGGTATAGCTAATAGAACACCAACACCAAGACCTGTTCAAAATACATTCACACCGTTCACTTTCTTGGACCCAAGTAATAGTAGTGTCTAATAAATTATTAAATATTATATTAATAATTTATTTCTTTTTACGAGGAACTTTCATTAATTTAAGTTTCTTAGGTTTTACAATCGGCTTAATTAGATCATCAATTTTAATTTTTCTATCATATGGAATACTTTGATTAGGTTGTGCTATATCAAATGGATGATGTGTAATATATTTGTGTGACTCTGCAAGATCCAAATCATCAAAATATTCAGGAGTTAATAAAGATTCTAGTATAATCATTTCAGATTTATTTAACTTATACTTAACCTTATCAAATGACAAGTATTGTTTTGGTTTAAATAGAAACATTCTTATTTGACCGAATCGAATTATCTCATCAACCATTTTTCTATAATAATACACTTCGTTATCATTATCAGTTAATAAGTTTTTCTTGGGAACAAGTAATACACAATTTGTTTCACCTTTTTCTGTTTCTTCTTTAACTGTCATACAGTATTTTCTTTCTTTACATGTTTCATCTTCACTTTGTATACATCTAACAACATCTGTTAAATTGTCAATTTTTTCGTCGTCGTATTCTACAAAATTAACATGTGATTCAGAAAGTTGTTTCATTTTTTCTAATATTTGTTTTTGTTTTTCGTTATATAACAAATAATTACTGTCTAATATTTCTTGAATTTCTTTCCTTATTACGCGATTATTAAAATCATTTAAAAGTATTTTAATTGTATTCCTGAATACTGAGAAAAACTGACTTTCTAATTCAATTCGTTTTACATATCTTTCCCGTTCTTTGTCATACTCATTATTATCTATAATATCTCGTTCAATATTGTAATAATTTGTATCGTTGTGTTCTCGTAAATCATCATCAAAAGTATTTGGTTGCGGACTTGCTATCTGTATAAATTGATTTGTTTCAGTTAATATGCCTACTATTAATTTGTCTTCAATCACTTTTATAACTGGTTTACATGGTATTTCTCCATTTGTTTTCTTGTGTATATCATCTAAAAATTCTACAGTCTCTCTATATTCAGACCAAATATTGTCATCCATAAATACTTTTGTTATTGAATCATCAGTAATACTATTTGATGGATAACAAGGTATAAATCCGTTTTTATCTCTTACACTTATAATAACACCTATTACTTTATTACTGTAGTTTAATACCTGGCTTTTAACAGTAAAATCTTTGTACTTTCTAATATTTTCTATTAAATTTGTTAAAGATATATTCTTTTTAAATTTGTACTGTTTATTGCTAGCAAGTGGTAAACATTTTGTATTATAAATGTCTTTTATTGACTTTAATACGTGTTTCATTGATGGTTCAATTAGTGAATTTCCTTTCATACTGAAAATTTTCTTAACATATATAACATCGCGGTTGATATATCTAATCAATGGTTCGTAATAACCTCCTTTACTTATTACTATAAAAATACCTTTTGATAAAGTAAATTGGTTTACTGAATAAATGTTAGTTGGACATATTAATTCTACATTATCTGTTATGTCGGCCTCTGGAATGTTTAATACAACCAGATTAAACCCACTCGAAAATAATTTATCATTTGGTGTGCAAACAATATCCCATAAATGCGTGTAATCAATAGTCATTTCTGGATCTCTTAAAAAATCAATAAAATTTTGAAATGATGCTGCTATATTTTTAAATGCAAACTCACGTTTTGTTTTTGTTGACATATCTGTCTTTTTATCATTATACAATTTGTATGTTTCTGTTTCTACATATTTGCTTACGTCAGTGTTATTAATAACAGAACTGTCTGAAACTTTAAAACTTGAAACTAAATTTCCATTTTGATATTGCGTAAACTTATCAATGTCAATAGCATTAATAATAACCTCAATCATTTCGTCAATGGTTGGCATTTTACCCGCACTTGTAGGTTCACTGGAATATAAATCAGCCAAACATGCTACAAATGATTTATTCTTACTTATTTCTACACCTTTACGTAATACACAATGAGTATCAAACTTAATATTTCTATTAATAAAACTTGTCTGGCATTTCTTGTTGTCCGTATGAAAAAACTTTTGTATAGGTATTGGCAAATATCCATAACGACCCGCTTCTATCGGAAATTTTTCATGACCTATAATGTATGATTCTTTGTCAAATACCGCCTCTTTTTTTTCTACTTTTTTATCAATATATAAATCTCTTCGCCTCTTTTGTTCTGGTGCATCCCAATACTTAAAACAACACGGGACTCCCAAACCTTTGGGATGATTTCCTTCTTTTACAAAGCCAGGATAGTGCGGTATATATTTACCCTCTTTATCAATCCATTCTTTTGCGGCATTTGAACCTTCTTCAGCACTAAACTCATATATGTATTTTCCTTTTGGAACTTTCTTTGCAGAATATGGAATCACTTGACCTGAACATTTTCCGGCTTTCACATCTTCTTCGGTAAGACTAATGTTATCTTTTAAACACCAATATCGGGGGCATATATACCAGTGTTCTTTTGATGGTTCTGATCCATACTTAATTGCTTTATCATATGAACCAGGTGAAACTTTGTCAATGTGAGCTTTTTCTTCGTCTGTTAAAATAACTGGTTGACGGCGAATATTTGAAGGACAAATGCGTGAATAAGCATTAAATTTACCATCCTTTTTTGTTAAAAATAAAGTAGGATCTCGTTGCCTCATTCTGGTGAAAAAATAACTAGGATTTGATATTGACATACCAGTGATATCTTTTGTTAGTCCTTCATAGTCTGAATCACTATCGTATTTTTGTTGCACTTTTTCTTCCTTATCAGTTTCCTCTTTCATTGGCGAGCTATCTTTTACACGTTCTTCAACAACTTTTGATTTAATTTCTGGCAATTCTTCACCAAAGATATCATCTTCTTCCTCTTCTTCATCTTCTTCTTCTTCTTCTTCCTCTTCCTCTTCCTCTTCTTCCTCTTCTTCCTCTTCTTCCTCTTCTTCATCTTCTTCCTCTTCCTCTTCTTCTTCCTCTTCCTCTTCTTCCTCTTCTTCATCTTCTTCTTCCTCTTCCTCTTCTTCCTCTTCTTCCTCTTCTTCCTCTTCTTCATCAAGATTACTATTCATATTTTTCACAGATGGTATTGATCCAATAGAGCCTATTTCAATTTCATCATCATCAAATTCTATCTCATCAGGACTGTTAATACCACCAATCTGTTCATCCATTTCATCTTCATCATCATCACCCATTAAAATATCAAGCATGTCTGTATTATCCCCAAATACAAGCTCTTCGGCATCAATTTGTATTTCCTGTTGTTCAGCTAATTTATTTTCAGAAGGAGCCTTTATTTCTTGTATTTCTTCAGCTTCTTCATCTTTTTCAGCAAAACATTGCTTCTTTATTTGCTTAATATTAACGTCTGTTGTTTTAATCTCCTGTGTAATTCTCAACAATGAATCCAAGTAAATGGGGATTGTTTGTAAGTATTCAATACTATTTATTTTATCAACCTCAATTGTAATATTGTTTTTAAACTTGTCTTTCTTAATTAAAACGGGAAATCCTGGATGTGTTTTTAATGAGAGCTTTTTAGAATCAAATGCATCTTGTTCTATCTGAATATCACTTATTACTCGCGTAATATTTTCTTCAGCTTCTTTTTGCGTTATATCAAAATTCGTTTGAAGTGATTCAGTGATTTCAGATAATTCTGCATGAACTAATAGTTTTTCAACTATAAATGCATCTTTCGCTTCCATTTCACTGTAATTTGATACACGCTTAAACCTTAATACAGAGCCGTCTGATATATTATCGTTTATTACGTTAAACATACTTGATAAACATCCTAACATTTTTTTCAATTTAATATTTTTAGAAATAGCCATGTAAATATAAAATCTTATACGCATTATTTCAACACGTCTATCAGATAAAGAATTAAACATCTTAAATTCATAACCACTTGTTTCCACAAAATCCTTTATTGTTTTAATGATTGGATTAACTGCTCTTTGTATAATTAAGTTTAAATCATCCACCTTGAATCCCTTTTCGGTATTCATCGAAATTGAAATACTTCCATCATTACTTAAATGACAAATTATTGGTATAACATCTGTTTCAAAAATAGTAGTGCAATACATGGCAATACCTTTCGTCTTACCAATTATTTTTTTTAATCGCATAATATCGGTCTTTGATAAATAAGGAATCTTTTTGCCGTTCTTTGATACATTTTCTATGTATAGTCGATACATCTTATCAACTCGAGTACTATGATTAAATTTAATTAATGGCATATTTTTTGTTGCATTCAATAATTTAAATATAGATTCAAGTGGTAGATTAACCGGAATGATAGGATGTAAGATACACTCAATATCACTTATTCCTGAATTGATATAGTCTTGCTCTTTGGAACGATATTTAAAAATATCGTAAAACATATCAACATTTTCAATTTGTTTAAAAAAGTTATCTTCAATGTATAATTGATTTTTTTCGAGAAGTTCTTGTTTTCTCTCTTCTAACAAGTTTTTGGTTGTAATTTGTTTTTCAAACAAGAATGGAAAATAAATTTTTATTGTGTTTTCAACAGAAAGGTCATTTTCAATTGCATTATCAACTACATCACTTGCAAGACACATGTAAATTATATTATTTAATGGTTTATCAAATTCAAACAACAAGTGCTTATTTTCAGTTGAAACAATATTTTCAGCGTATGTTAATAAAAAGTCATCGTAAACACTGACATCAAACGGATCAGCTGCAAATACTACTTTGTTTTCCATCATGAATTTTTGACCTATTGTTTTTTTTATAACTGATTTTCCCTCAGAAAGTTTTAAAGATAAAATATCAGCGTATGTGTATGTATCCTTTACACTAATTTCATCAATATTTACATCTTTTACATTCAATAAAAACTGAATTAATTTTTCTCGCGTTATCTCAAGTTTTTCATTTTGACTTATTTTATCATAGACTTTTACAGGATCTAATTGTGTTTCTGTTTCCATGAAAAGATATATTTCTTCAAACGCAACTAACTTATCATAGGCGTAAATTAGTTTTTTTTTAATTGTCATTATTGAATCATCTTTATGAATAAGTGTTGGAACAAAAGATACGGGTATTTTTTTCTCTCTTATCTCTTTTTGTTCAGCTTCTGTAAATATACTTTCAAAAACCTTGTGTTGTGGATCCGATAAAAACAAATCTGACAAATTTTCTGTTTTTATTTCTTCATATTCTCGAACATTTCCAATAAATACAAAGCATTGTTTTACTTGTTCTTTGGTAATATGAAATACTTTAAAAATATTCGACATATATATAAAGTAATCATTTTATAATTATAAAATGAACTATAAAATGATTGTTGCAATCTGTAATGGCGGTGGTATTGGTAAATCCAACTCATTGCCATGGTACTCGCCAAAAGATCTTAAGCACTTTTCTAAACTTACAAGGGGGAACCCTCCAACTGAAAATGGAAAACAAAAAATGAATGTTATGGTTATGGGAAGGAACACTTGGGAAAGCATTCCCAAAAAACCACTACCAAAACGTTTTCATATTATTCTTACAAGCAAACCTGATAGCATTGACTTGAGCGAACCAAAATTTGAAAACTGTATCGCTTTACCATCATTAACTGCAGTTGACGAGTTCTACGTTAAAAATCAAAATAAATTTAACGATCTTTGGATTATCGGTGGTCAATCTGTTTATGAAACATATCTTAAAGAGAGAAATGTTCAAGATATATTTGTAAGTCATATAGATCAAGATATTGTTTGTGATGCATTTTTTACACACGATCTATCGTCTTATAATAAGACGCTACTTAAAACAGAATTAGAAAATAATGCTAATATTTCATTTTTTCATTATTCTACATCATAATACGGGTTATCCGTAATCATCATACCACAATATTTTACAGGATCTTTCTTGTAGTTAACAGGTTGATGAATATTAGCTTCTTTGGCCAATTCAAGTAAAAACTTAAAGTTTGTCCAAAATTCTTCAGTGTGTCCAATTGATTCACTCATTACATGTGATAATTCATGAATACCTACAAAAAGAAGTGTTTCCGGTTTTACCAAGTTATTTGATTTTTTTGTAGTCGTAACACAGAACGCTAATTTTTCACCCTTATTTTCGGTGTAGGCCGTGTATTCACTTGTTGGCAGTATTTCGTTGATACGTTTTGGATTAAAACCTTTAACAAGTCGTTTCACGTTTTCACGATTAGGATATTTTTCATTGGCAAATTCTACAAGACGTTTTAAGTCATTTGTTGTGTGAGCTAGTAAATCCGCAACTCTATCCATGTTTGCTTTTTCACGCACACAATATTTATTACCATCGACTGTTGAGACAATGCACGTTAAATTATGCCAATCGGATTCTAAATATATTTTGGTAATCATAAGTATAGTAAATCCTGCTAACACTATACCTGCAAACGACATTCTTTCAACCATGATTATTCTTATATAGTATTCACATATAAGAATATTCTCTAACAATTTAAATTACCTTAAGCACCAATCTCTAAGGGACGGCGCATGGTGTCAGGGGCGATGGTGGATTGGTTCCACGGTCCAGCCTGTTGTTGCGGGTTGGCGGGTTCCGAACGTAATTGTAAGTTAGCGTTTCGGAGAGATTGGCCTACCGTGTTAATGCCAATGTGGTGTCCCGCGTCTAATAATCCCGGGTTGTTTAATTCCGGGGACGGATTGATTTTGCTCCATTCACTGTTGTTGTCCTTGGGCAATAAATCAGCGGGGTTGCAGCCAGATTGTTGGCTTACCGCGGGTACAGAGCCTTCAGATCCAGCTAATCCGCTTACTTGAGCATAGCTTTCGGCGCCAGCTCCAGAGAGAACTCCTCCGGGGCCAGCAGCAGCAGCAGATTGTTTGGCGGGGTGGTCTCCACCAGTAGCTCCTTCAACATTCAATTGTTTGTTTCCAGCATAATTGTTGAGCGCGTAGAGTAAAGCTACAACTGCGCCAGCAATTAGTAAGTTTTCCATGGTAAGTTTCGGCATTTTAAGCTTATTAAGACTAAGTTTCGCCATTATATAAAATTAAAGATAAAATAATTTTCTAATGTTAATTATTTTATAGTATTTATGCTAAAGAACTTTATTCAGAATTAAACATTTCTTCAAATTCGTCATCACTACTATCAATATCATGAAGTGCGTAGGTTGTACGAATATTTTTCAATTCAAGATAAGCATCAATCGCTTGACGTTTTGCTTCCTTAGCTTTTGTTCTTGCTTCTTTATAAATTTCGTAATATACATCTGATGGTTTTTTCAATGTTAATGTTTCTTGATTTAAACTTTCAGGGGTAATTGTAATTTCTTCTAAATGATTGCTACTACCCATTCTTTCTAAATGAGATGCGGTTTTTTCTAAATTTTTCTCTTCACTTTCATCATTTTTATCTTGCTTGGCATCGACCTCTTCATCTTGCTGAATTATCTCACCTTCCTCTTGAAATTTTACTTCTCTCTCTTGTTCAACATTATTTTCTTCAACATCTGCAATATTTTCTTCAACATCTTTTTCGTTATTAATATTATCAAGACTATCTAATGTTTCCAATGCATTTAATTCATCTTTATGGTCTTCATTTTCTTCTCCACCAGGATTCAATGTTGGTTGTTCGTCGGTTTCTTCTTTATCATTTGCGTGATCCGAATTCTCTTCTACAGCTTCCTCTCCGGTCATTTCCGCAACTGTTGAGTTTTCTTCAATCTTAGCATCTTCAGTGTTATTTTCTATTAACAATTTTATATTTTCTTCAGACGCATCTACCGTTTTGATGTTTTCAGTAGTCTTTTGTTCTGTATTCTCTTCTGGTTCTGGTAGTGGTACTTGTTGTTGCTCTGCTTCTTTTAATTGTTCTTGTGGTTCCGGTTGTTGCAATGATATAGTTGATTCTTCTTTGCTTACTTTAGGTATATTCATTTCTAAAGCAATTGGTTTTACATCTTTTTGAATTAAGCACTTTGTAAATAAAGGTTTTTCTTCTAGAAGCATCATTTGTTTTACTTGAATGTCGATTTGAAAATGAGATCTCGATGAAAAGTGTATACCTAAAACTTCTATAATACATATTACCTTGTGCGAATCTAATACATCATCAATTGTTTTCTCCTCTTCATTTTCAGTAAATATTTGAATTAGTGGCTTGTTGTCAAGTAGCTTTGACACACCAATGTTTGATCTTACTAAATATTTGTTTCCCTGATAGATTCTAACAGGAGAATTAAAGAAATTTTCAATGTCATCGCGCTCTAATTCGGTCTGAAACCAAGCATCTTTGTTTTCAAAAATAAGATCTTGGACACGTTTTTCTAAACCGGTTATCCATTCAATGAACTCTGATTGTTCGTTTGAGAACATTAGATCTACATAAATCTTCTTCTCTGTTTTCTTTATTGCACTCTTTGTTGCACATTTAGGTACTTGTACATATAACGGTTCTCCGTTTAAAAGTAATTTTGAAAAATAAGAACCACCTTGCAATCCAGTAGGATTTCCTAAAGTTAACTGATTGAAAGGGAATGATCCATTTGCGTGTTGAATACTGTTCATATTATTCGTTATTTAGATAAATTACTAGTTATTAACACGCATAAATATTTAAATTAAATTCACTAATAATAATAATAATATGAAACAGCAAATACTTGAATCGTTTTTAAAATTATTTCAAAAAGATGAAGTTCAGCAAGAAGTAATGCGTATATGCAAACCTTTACTACTTTACATACTGCACGAAATTTACCCTTATTTGTATTTCACTATGGCGTTTGTTTTTATTAATTTTATACTACTTTTAGGAATATTTATCTTAATTGTGCGTAATAAAATTAAACTATCATAATCTAAAAAACTTTTTTCTTGTTTTATTATATAAATATGCCTAATCGTCAAACCAGAAAAAACAGAAATCAGCGCAACCAAAAAAACCGCTACAACAAAAAATACAATCGTAGCGCGCGCAACCACCGCAATCAGAAAGGTGGATTCTTAACGGGTGCCCTTGAAGCTCTTGCCCTCCCCGCTGGCTTCTTTTTAGCGCACAAAGCTACCCAGAACAGAAGATACCCTAAAGCCTTAAAGAAAACGATGAAACGCTCGCTCAGCTACAACAAGAGAAACAAGACTCTTTCCTTAAAAGGAGGTAAAAAGAACCAGAAAAAAGAAAACAAGAAGCGTAACACTCATATGAACAGGAAGAACAATAAGAACAATAAGAACAAGAAACAAAACTAAATAATTAAATAAATATAATAAATAGAATTTTATATTTATTATATAATGAGCCTAGCAAATACATTCAATAGAGGTATTAAGCTTTTCAATAAATCTTTTTCTTCCGCTATAGAACATAAGACAAAACTAAAAAAAGATTTGGTTGTTTATCAAATTCCTGAATTATATCGTAAATGTGATGAAAACCAACAAAAAAGCCGCTGGCTACAAAATGACATTGATAAAATGAGAAGTAAACTAAAACATCTTGAAACGCGATTGTCAGCTATTGAAAAAAGAAGTCAACAACCTAAAATTACAGGAGAACAACCATTCAGGCCTAATAATATTAAACGACCAGGACTTGAGCTTTAACGTCTTCTTCTTGTAGATTTATGCGCCTTTTTACGGTATGATCTAGTTTTTTTTAAACCAGATCCACGTCTTCTCTTTGTTGATGGAGCAGTAGGAGACCATGAACGCTTACCAGGGCTACCATACATTGACGGTGTTCTTGATCTAGATCTAGATCTAGATCTGGAAGGAGATCGCGAATACCAGCGAGCTTTTTGAGGTGATGGGGTTCTTTGACGTTTCCCAGGCATAATATATGATATAAAGATATTTTATTATCGATAAAATATTTTTGCAATTAGTTTAGATAAATTGTTTATTACTATATAATAAACAATGGCTATTCAACAAACAACTCTTGAAGAAAATATACAACAATGGGTACAGATTGACAACCAAATTAAATTTTTGACAGATAAAACAAAGGCTTTAAGAGAAGCTAGAACAAATGTTTCAGATAAGATTACTAGTTATGTAGAAACTAACAATCTCACTAATGCAAAAATTGAAATTTCTGATGGCCAATTAAAATTTCAAAATACAAAAATAACTCCACCACTAACATTTAAATTTATAGAGCAATGTTTAAAAGATGTTATCCCAAACGAAAAACAGGTTGAACAAATAATTCAGTATATCAAAGAAAAACGCGAATTTAGATACACATCTGAAATTAAACGTACATATAGCAATAATTAAATAGCAATTTATATATAATGAGTAATTTAAGTGCTAAAGATTTTGTATTTCATAGAGATGGGGATAACGTATACAGTGGTGGTTTTAAAGTACAATCATCGCTTATGAGACAAGGATTACCTATAATTGAAAATCAGCGTGGTGGAAGTGGCGCTTCAGCATTATTATCAGAACTAGCAGTTCCTGCTGGATTATTATATTTACAACAAAATACACCCAGTAAGATGGGTAAAATAGCTAGATCGTCAACAACAAAGAACGGCGGAACAGTTCCGGACGGTCTCTACGATAAACTATTAAATTTAGCTACTGTTTCCAAACCCAAGAATAAAACTCTTAAACGAAACAACCAAAAAAATAACAGAACACGCAAAAATAGATAATTACACAAACATTTATGTAATTATTTATTGATATTTATTGTTATCTTAAAATTCTTAAATACACTAATGCAAGTAAGGTTATTTG
>NZRT01000119.1 GCA_002696345.1 Myxococcales bacterium | reverse complement strand
GTGTAGATTTCGAGAGCCCCCTCTTTGACACCCAACTCCCACCAAGCCTGACCGAGCGCATGCAAAACATCGGGGGTCCGCTCGTAAGCGGGGATTTCCCGGAGGATTCGGTCGTAAACTGCAATCGCCTCCCGAGAGGCTCGACGCTCATCCAAGCTGATGTTCTTTACTTTCTCCTCAGCCGCAGCAATGGCATCGGCGCCTTTATCTTGAGCCTCCCCGAGTTGCTCCTCTGCGGCCCCCTTCAAGAAGCTGTGGAACCGAGCTCTCTCGTGCTTGAGCTCTGCTTTGCGAAACAGCAAATCACCGCGTCGATTGGAATCGATCTCCAACTCGAGCAACTCCTCGATCATCGCAATCTGCCGTTTGCGCACCTCGCCCACTTCGGCGGCGACTTCCAAGCGCACGTCGTGGAATCGCAATTGGGGACCTTTGGGCCCTTGCTGACGCTGCCCCTCCTCAACCACACGGGGGCTCCTCTTACCACCGGTCTCAGTGGGCGCAGCGAGCAACAAACCGAACAGGAGTAAACTCACCGACAACTCCTGCCCAAATGAACTTGATAAGTATCCAACTCATCCCGCCAATATTCCCCGGTAAACGGCCAAAACAACTCATCATCTTTCACACTGGGGGGATCCCCAGTGGCTTCAGCGACGACCCCTCCTCGAGCACCCCGAAGTTGTTGCTGGAGAACTCGTGTTCTTTGTTCTTCCACCTCAAGCCGGATCGCAATCGCCGATTTAAGGAGGCTGGCGATCTCAACTCGCTGAGCCGTGAGTTCATTCAGGACACGCTCACCAATGCGTGTCTGCATCGGACCAAATTGCCCACGAAAGATCCGTTCGATGCGATCCATGGCTCGAGCATCGAGAGCCATTCCCACAAGGCGGGCGTACTCTGCTTCCGCCGATTCGTAAGCTTCGATCGACCGACGCAAGCCAGGATTACGAGCCAACAATCGCAAACGATCCGCTAAGAGTTCGTCTTCGAGGGTGGCGCGCCGCCGATAAAGACTCAACCAATCGGCAGGCGCTCTCTTTTCCGCAGTCGCTTCGCTCAATCGATCGAAGACAGGCCGCAAACGACGGACTCGATCGACAGCCTTGATGGCATCATCGTAGCGACAGTTCTCGTACAATGAGAGTGCTTTCAGGACCTCAATCTCATCCCGACGTTCGTCGATCATAAAGGGTGAATCAAAGGCTTCGAGGATCCCGAGCGTTCGACCAAAGTTACCAAGTCGGAAGTGAGCCCAAGCTTGCTCGAACAGAGCATCACCCCAGTCGTCACTGCTCGGACGAACACGTCGATACCTTTTCAAGGCAGCAGGGATCGCCCCCTTCGCATACAAGACCCGAGCCAACTCAAGGGTTGCCAAATCCGTAACCCCTGCAGGCCCTGCAGCCATCGCACTCCGGAAGAACTTTTCTGCTGCGTCATCATCACCGTCGGCCGTCGCAATCATACCCGCCAAAATACGAGAACGACCGAACAAAGGGTGTCGACTGTCGACTTCCCCCAACAGGCTACGGGCTCGATTTAAATCAGGCGGTGGTTCAGCGGAAGCTTGTTGGGGCGGTTTCGGCTTAGGAGGTGCTGGCGTATCCTCCCCCTCTTTATCGCTGTCAGCAGTCGATCCGGCTGACGATGCTTCATTACCAAAGTCGAGGACAACGCCCCCACTGGGCGTGGTCTTTGCTGCGGCGGCTTTCGCTCCTGGTTGGGGAGGCGCTTTGGCACTTTCTCGTCGAACAACCTCCAACTCCAAGAGATGACGAGCGACCCAATAAGCGCTGTGCCCTCTCCAGCGCTCTGGCAAATCATCAAGACTTTGATTGGCGAGTACCGGCGCCAATTCCATGGCTGTTGCATCTTCCTCAAGCAACGGTGCCAGTTCATCCAAGGCGATCCCACGAGACTCGCCGAGCCCTGACTCAATGGCTCCTTTCGCCAAGATGACCGCCATGCGGGGCAGCCCCTCTTTTAGAGCCGCTCTCACCGCCATCCATGCAGCTTCGCTACGGTCTCCCGGTGTCGTTTTCGCCTCTAAGAATTCGGTCGAAAGCACCAGAACATCTCGGTAGCGACGTTCCTTGAACGCCACCCGCATGGCTGCCAATTCCCGACGACCGAGCTCCCGTTGATCAGAACGACTCTGAACAGCACCGGCGTCGTCAGTTCCACCGCCGAGGTCCAGTTCAAAACCTTGCGCTAGAAGCAATATGGTTGCGAATTGGAGCATCTTACCGCCGGCGACGCGCCAGATTCTTCAGCGGCAAGAACAGGCTCACTCCCGTGTTGAGGAACATCAAATTCTTAATGTCTCGAACCCCACGGTATTCGGTTGCGTACATCAGACTTCGTAGGCCTGCCTCGAAGCTGACAGCTTGTCCCAAATAGATTCGAGCACCCAGTCCTGCGAGTCCTGAGGGCTGCCAACCACCGGCAATATCGACCAGCTGGAAGGCGCCTTCGATGTAAACATCGTTGTGCAGGATCCAATCGGAGAACAACGAGAACTTCCCGTAGATGGGCGTGTACGAAAAACCGAGTCCCATGTGGCTCTTCATCTCGGGTTCTTCGAGCACCAACCGACGCTCGTAACGAACCAAGTGAACGTAATCTGTCTGCTGAGAGGTGACGAATGTGCCATTCATCAAGAAGGCGAAGCCCTCGGCTAAATGATAACGGGCGGTGAGACCGCCTCCTTGTTTCAGAACCAAGGCATCGTTCACACTACGGGCGTAAGTTCCGGAAAGGCTGAATCGTCCCGCTTTCAGAACGGGTCGACTTTGGACACTACGCAGCCGATCACGATTCCGCCCCTCGTGGACCCGCCCCACATCTTCGCTGGCAACGGCTGGTGCCGGCAGATGGACGAGAGTGCCCACAAGAAAGGCTGTGGAAAATATAGACCTCACTGGCCGCTCCCCCCCTGAGAACTCCCGACGAGGGGACCGCATACCTCTTCGTCACTCTGGGTTAAATAGATCGTTTCAACCCGATCACCGGGACGGGGTCGATCCTCCCCGTGAAATCGCAACCATCGGCGGGCACATTCACCCGCTTCCGTACACAAGTCCTGACAGGCACGAGCACAGGTTAAATCCCAGCCCCCAGCCTCCCCTTCATCGGGGTTATGATAAGGCACCACCTCGCGCTCCATGCTCCCATCAGCTTGGCGCCGTAACACTTCAACACGCATTTCTGAAGGATCAGCGGGCGGCTGTAGGAGTTCGATCTCTGGTACGATCACCAACAAGCTTGCGATGTCCCGTAGGGTCCCTCTGTAGTCGCCACTACAAATGGANTCATACAGATAACCCGTCTCGCGCCCNGCAAACAGTTGATCCGTCATCGCGAAGTAGCGACCAGCGGACTCTGCCTCNCANCAGTAAGGATGTTCGTTGCGCAAACTTCGATCACCAAAACAAGGCTGACAGGATTGAACGGGCACCGGNCACCCTGCGCCTCCGCCACTCATCGAACAGCGATCCGCCGAGTTCACGGGATTGATGGAATCCTCGGTGGGNAATGCGGTCCCCCTTGGGTCCAAGTTACAACCGGCCGCTTCCGCAAGGACGCAAAGACCGGCGGGGCGANTTTCGTCNTCTGGCAAGCAGTAGCTTACTCCCGGTTCNTTAACGGCAGGGGAGCAAACCGTCCCCGCTGTACAATCACCACTGCCTCGACAGCGCTGCCGCTTGCAGATTTCNCCAGCAGCGCAATCGATGGTTCCGTTACAGGGAACGGACTCTTGCCCNGGATTGAGAGGGTCAGGGGTAAACCGGGCNCCACCGATGACAGCAACGGCAAGGTCATCAGGGTTAGGTTTCAAGGTTTGAAGAAAGGAAACGTAATCCTCAACTGGGATTTTCGGGATCCCACCATCTTCCACATAACAGAAGGTAGCGTCCATTCCCGGCGGCCGGCGATCAAACCGATGAGAACAGTCATCTTCATCGGTAACGAAGACAACAATTAATCGAGCATTGGGTCTTAAAAATCGGTCCAAATGATCCTGACACGTGGGTTCGTCGGTGTCGCCACGCAGNAAGAAACGCATCGATTCCAAGCCCTGNTCAAANCCGTCACCACCTCCCTGGTTGATGGCCCGAATCCGATCGGAGACCAGTGTAATCGCATGNCTCGCATGATCGGAATCGACCACCGGAATTCCACTGTCACCTCCAAAGAGGCAACCGAATCGGGGAACCTCGCCTCCCCCTGAATTCCCCTCTCCACTGTTGGCGTTCAGAGAGGTCGTAATGACACCAATGTGAAAGTAAGTCTCACCGTCTGGCAGATTCTGACTGGTCGTCGCNGCAATCAGTTGTTCCATAAAGCCGCAACGAGCATCGTCAGGGTTCTCATCGATGCCACAGGGCGACGAGATATTGCTCGCCAACTTCTCTCGCTCCTCAATCATCGAGTTCGAATCATCGATGACGAAGAGAATATCCACCGGACGGGACCGCTGCAGCGCTTGCGCTTCGTTGACCTGACGAGCACAGACCGGTTTGAACTGATAGAAGGCGTGATCCTCACACCCGGTCAGCAGAAGGGGCGCCAGNCCAATGATGAGCTTTAGCTGCCTCCGCCCCGCCATCCTGTTCAGCCAGAGCACCCGTTGCTTGTCACATTCACATCAAAGGAATCTGATCCGGTGTTGCCCGCAGCATCTTCGGCAATCGCACGCAGCTCGAANCTACGCCCTCCGCCNACAAAGTCGCAAGCATCCATGAAGACGCCCCAGTCCGGTCCCTCGACGCTCGATCCCACCGCATTATCGCCCAGGTAGTAGGTCACTCGNAGAACNCCCACGTTATCGCTNGCNGTCGCTTGAACCCCTAAAATCCCAGGAATNGTNCCCCCATCNGTNAACCCCTGATTGGGTTGCCGGGTAATCGTCACCTGAGGCGCTTGCGTATCGACAGCAACCGTTCGGTTGAGGACTGACGATGTATTGCCGATGCCATCTTGGACACTCGCTTCAATCTCAAGAGAGTCTCCAGCGGCTTCGAGGGTAAAGCTAAANCGTTGTTGNACCATGGTCCCCAGNGCGGTGACNTCGCCGCTCTCCACGACGNCAGGGGTCCCCGGCAACGNNNACNGAAAGCGCGCCGATCGAGCGGTTGTCNGTGGCCANNAGTTCAAGNTCNGTGTTGCGACCNATNGCTGCTAGNCTCGCATTACTGCCCGTCCATTCGAGTTCAGGAGCCGTCTGGTCNCGGTCNCGATGGCAGCGCANGCTNCCACCNCCTCCTTCTCGGCAGCGNTATAAGTTCACATCGCCACATTCCGCATCCGATGCACAAGGTTTNGTGCAGTANCCNTCAGAAGCATTCTCTTGCCAGCCGTCCGGCGTCTCGTAGCACTCGAACAATCGACACANNGCTTCGCTGTTCGGATCGCAAGGGCTCTCATAGGGCCNTTCGGGNCCTGCNTCGGTCCTCGCCCCCGCNTCAGGTCGNGGNCCTGCATCCCANCGAATCTCGATGGGNCCGGCGTCTTGTTCACAAGCGACCACACGATCATCGCTGTCTTTGCATACGACCCGCTCGCCGCCGCAATCGGCAGCGGTCANCATGATCATCATCAATGAAAAGGTTAAGACCAAACGCATACTTATCCTGTCTCCATGAGGCAGCGTACCAGGCTTCACGCCTTACTGCGATAAATCTCAACCCGTTCCAAAACCACTGNATCAACCGGACGATCCATCGGCCCNGTTGGCGTGGCGGCAATCGCCTCCAATGTTTCGTGACCCTCCACAAGCCGTCCGAAGACGCTGTGCCGGCCATNGAGATGCGGTGTGGCAACTTGCGTGATGAAGAACTGGCTGCCGTTTGTATTCGGCCCAGCGTTCGCCATGCTCAAGACCCCGGGGCCATCGTGACGCAGTTCCGGGTGGAATTCATCTTCGAACCGATAGCCAGGACCGCCCCGTCCGGTACCCGTGGGGTCGCCTGCTTGAATCATAAAGCCCTGAATGACCCGGTGAAAAATCGTACCATCATAAAACGGCGTTCCTGGNTCCTGGCCCCGCGGGTCCTCNTAACTCCGCTCCCCCGTGGCTAGCCCNACNAAGTTCCCCACGGTGTTGGGCGCCATCGTTTCGNAAAGNTCAATGGTCATCTCACCGTGATTGGTNACGAATCGGGCGCTCAGCGTCCCCTCGCCTGGAANGGTTTCAGTCACGTTTTTAACTCCTTTATCGAAGGTGNCGGATGCTTCCGCGCAACCAGGCAGAACGTCAAGCGCTAGGTCGTGCGAAATAANAAAAAAAGAAAACCCNCGTCGNAACGAGGGTTGCCTTGGTGACCCCACGGGGAATCGAACCCCGGTTGCCGGGATGAAAACCCGGTGTCCTAACCGCTAGACGATGGGGCCGTTAACTCATTAACGACGCATCCGACGACGTCCTCCGCGCTCTTCTTCCTCCCTCTGATCACCCCGNTCGACCTCNGGCAATCGATCTTCGTNGCGTCGCTCGTCACGATCACCTTCTGAGCCACGATCACGATCCCGGTCAAGGCCTTCTGCATCTCGTTCCCGATCGCCACGGTCCCNCCGATCCCCNTCACGCCCCNCACCGCGCTGGGANGGGCGGCGATTTCCGNCATTTTCACGACTACCCAAGCGGCCAAAGCGATAGGCACCTGAAACCATNGTCATGAGGCCACCGGAACANTGAAGNGTCAAACANCTNTGATTGAAGGTTCCGTTGAGTTCGAAACGNTTCCAATGGGCGCCAAATCCAGCGCTCCAGTTAAAGCCAGNTTCATTACTGCCCAGAACATCGTCGCCGCCATTGGCTGTGACNGTCNCTGTACTNAANCGATATTCTAAGCCACCCCGAAGCTTCAGCCAGTCTTTGAANGGCCATTCGACAGCCATTCGAACGCCGGGAATGATCAAACCNGANACCCGTACCTGGTCGTTGTTCTGGTCCGTGTTGGGATCNAAGGCNTTGTTCACNACCGCAAGCATTGCGTAGAGACCTGCCTGACCACCATCCTCGTCACGNTAACGGGGNCCGGCACCNAGACCAAANGTGACNTCTTGGCCNGCTGANTTCACCGTCGACGTATTNGCCGGCTTGCTCTGGCCNGAAGTCGAAGCCAAACGCCCTGATACAAAGACCCCNATGTCCGATTGGGCAGTCATGGGAATCAGCAAACGAAGATCAGCTCCAAANAGAGTTTCGCTNCCCTCNTCGTCGGTNGCCGTAAANTGNTTGTTNTCATTTGCAGACGTCTGACTCAGACCGAAAGAAGCATCCATCGTCCAACCGGATCGGAGCTTTGNGCCCANGCCGTAAACCAAGCCGAAGCCGGTCTGATGAGANTCTCGCGTCTTCTTTTCCTTCACNGGGTTGCCNTTATCATCGATGTCCCCTGTTGGAACCAGCCCCTCCTGGTTGACGAAGCCAGTCCAGGTCCCAAAGCGTAAACCCATATCGAATCCGGCCGCTTCAAAGCCCACCATCAAGTCGATGACCTCGGCAGGCGCCGGCCCCAAGTTCAAACGGCCCGAGACGCCGCCTAGTCCAGCAGCCTCTTCTCGATCCTGGGAGCTCAGGAGGCTGCCTTCGGCAAAGGTCTGAGTGTTGTTGCGATGGGCAGCAACTCCTAAGCTAATGGCCCCCAAATCAAAGAGCATGAAGCCATTGCCCGCACCTTCCGAGGTCCCCATATCGAAACTGATGACACCGGAATGTTCCAGGAGGCGACCCGGGTAGACGAAGATATCATCCCGATCCTCGAACANTTGGTTCGATCCGAGACTCGATGANCGGTCAGCGAAGGCAGGAATTGGCATGGTAANCCCGACCAANAGGANCGTAAGGACCGACAGCTTTGAAGCCGGTAAACGGCGGACAGATCGACNGAGNTGCCGACAAAATTTAAAGGGACGAGCGTTCGAATTCATCGGCTAGCCTACCACTTGATCTNCGCGTCGGAATACCAAAGCCNTGGAAGGTTTCCAATTTCCTTATTTCACGGATCGGTTTCCGACGAGGGGACCTCTTCAGGTGCACGGGTTCGGTACCGGTTATCAACGACATCGACGAGTTCCCAAAAGTCCGCCTCAAAACGAGAGCGCTGCTCACCGGTNACGAAGTCGTTCCAAAACGTNCCGCTGTGGCAATCATCGACNTCATCATAACAATGNCCGTCAGGAAAAATGATGATGAACTTACTCCAGTCGCTCACGCCCGGNCGCTGGCTTTCAGCCATCGCCGTCTGGAAAATGAGNCCGCTGGCNACCATATCCTCGTGCTCCTGCCCCTGACCGTGAAGAAAGTAGAGCACCGGATAACGTTCCTGCGATCGTTCCGGATCATAATATTCNGGCGGTAGAACATAGGAGAAAGTCCGGCTGCGCCCCAGGGCGATGCTGTCAAAAGAATCGACACCGCTGTAGCCTTCCTGGCCAGCAGGNTTGCGACGAGGTTCGAGATCTGGCTTTGGCCAAACCGCCTGGCCTACGCTCAACGCCATTTGAACTCGACCGAGAACCTGCGAGACCGTCCCGACATGGTTGCCGTCCCCCGAGAGGATTTGATTTTCGTTGGCATCGACGTGACCGTAACGAAGGTAGGTAAACTGACGCAGTTTCGACCGATCGAAATAGTTGGGGTTAAAAACTCGATCGTCGGGGAATCGGAGAGCGTCGAANTCTAACAATTGGGTTCGTTGATCCGNTTNNACCCTGGACATCAACCGAGCCCACAACCAATTGCTGTGGATTACCGTATTCAAGAAATCCCGGATACCGGCATCCATGTAAATATCCAACCGACTAAGTTGATCTTGGGGCAAGGCCTCAAGAAGCCGGCCTGCGTCGAGTGCCATAAAATGCTGCCATCCCTGCGAATAGTCATGAGCATTATTACCCTCTCCAAAGTCCTCCGTTCCATCCACGCCATCGAGCCCAAAATCATCGAAGGGTTCACCGGGTTGATATCGCCAATCCCCTTCCGTTCCGGACGGATTCGTTTGCGAGTTGAAGTCGTCGCCGTGAGGATCTGGATTGCTGACGGGGTCGTAGCCCGGCTCCTCCTCACTTGAGATCCCATCTGCTCCCCAGTCACGGTAACGCTCGTAAGCATTCATAATGACGGGCTCGCCGTAATCTCTGCGTCCATTGCGATTCAGATCCACGGCGAGTAGAACTGCGACCGATTTCGTTCGGGGCGTTTCGGGAAGTATTCGACCCAGTTTTGCAGCCTCGCTACGCTCAGGGTCCCGGTGAACCCCCTCACAGACTGTGATAACGGGATACTCTCCTCTCGGGTTGTATTCTGCGTTGTAGTAGTTCTCGAGGATCACGGGTTCAGCGCAACGAGCCTCATGACT
Source organism: Myxococcales bacterium (assembly GCA_002696345.1). Classification (GTDB taxonomy): domain Bacteria; phylum Myxococcota; class UBA4151; order UBA4151; family UBA4151; genus UBA4151. The sequence continues at coordinate 29,474 of NZRT01000119.1, read as the reverse complement.
TTGATCGAGCCAGGCTCTTGTGACCCCGGGCGCCGCCCACGGAACATCCGGATTGAAATGATAAAGTGCGTTGCCGAATGACTTCGAAATATCCTCGAAGGAGTTGAAGAGTTTGTCTCTGTGAAAGCTACCACCCCGGCCGCCGTCCGGCCCTCTCCACCAGTTGTTGTAATCACTCACCGACTCCAAAAGGGGTGCCTGGTCAGCTGGCAAATACTCACGAGGCACTGCCATTTCGGTCGCCTGAATGTCCTGCCTTGCCCGATCCGTGTACAATCCACAGAAGGCAGACTCATCGTCCAAATCGTGACCTTCTGCCATCATAGCTTCCAGTTCACTGAGTTCGCAGAAGCCTCCCATCCACCCGCGGCTAAGCATCCGGCCAAAACTGGTGGCATCGGCGAGGGGGCCGCCCATCACACCGACAAAATCAAAGAGCTCCGGTCGACGAAACCCAAGGGTTGCTGAAGCCCCTCCCCCCATGGAGACCCCCGTGATGCCGCGGTAAACAAACCGTCTAGTTGGCCCTTCGGACTTGGCCGGATCTAGCTCGTCCGACTCGCATGCGATGAGCCCAAGCAGGACACAAAAACCGATGAAGCGAAGCAAAACAAAATTCCCCACGTCAACTACCGTCGTTATCCTTAGACGATAAGAATCCACCGCACCACAGAGGAAATTCCTTTGCCAGCGCACGATGCGCTGATAACGGGGCGCCCCACGTCCAGGAGACACCCGATCATGCGTGAACTGATTCGCCTCCTTTCTGCCGCCGGCACCGGTTACTTCTACACCACCGAAAAGAAGCGTGCTCAGGGCGTCGGCAAACTCGAACTGCGCAAGTACGATCCTGTGGCTCGTAAGCACGTGATCTTCAAAGAAGCCAAGATCAAATAGCGACCACACGCCCAGCCCCTCTGAGGGAGGCACGATAACATGGCCGATTTCTCTGTCGGTATCGAAGAAGAGTTCTTCATCGTTGACCCAAGTACCCGGGCCCTCGCACCGGGCTATATGGATTTGTTTGCTGCCTCCGAGAATGCAGGTAGCGACGCCATCGAACTCAAAGAAGAACTCCACACGTCGGTCGTCGAGGTTGGAACGCCCGTGTGTTCGGACATCGATGAAGCGAGGCATGAAATTGCGGGTTTGAGAGGCAAGCTTGATCGACTGGCCCGGCAGGTCGACTTGCGGATCGCCGCCGTCTCAACCCACCCCTTCAGTCGCTGGGAAGATCAGGGCATCACCGCCGGTCCGTACCAAGAGATCACCGAGCGATTCCAGGATACGCTCCGCGCCAACCTGATTTGTGGCATGCACGTGCACGTTTGCCTCGATGATCCCGATGAGCGGATCGCCGTTTACAACCAAGCACGCTACTTCTTGCCTCACCTCCTTGCGCTCTCTTGCTCCTCTCCATTTTGGCAAGGCCGGGACACAGGCTTGTCTTCCCACCGGGCTGAACTCTTCAAGCGTCTGCCTCGAACGGGGATCCCGAGCACCTTCCAGAGTTGGCGCGAATACAGCGATTTCATCGATGACATGGTGCGCTTAGAGTGCGTCGATAGTGGCGCAAGGTTGTGGTGGGATCTGCGTCCTTCTGTGAAGTACCCCACACTGGAATTCCGGATCTGCGATCTACCGATGACCGTGGACGAGACCGTTGCCATCGCCGCCCTCATCCAAGCCCTGGTCGCCCGTCTTGCAGACCATCATCGACGCAATTGGTCGTGGCGCAACTATCCGGTCGCCTTCATTCAGGAAAACAAGTGGCGGGCCTTACGCTATGGCTCCAATGCCAAAATGATCGATTGGGGCCGGAAGACGCAGGCACCACTTTCGAGACTACTGGAAGAACTGATCGAGTTCGTTGAACCCGAAGCCCGACGCCTGGGCTGCATGCATGAGGTCGTAAACTGCCGGCGTATTATGGAGCGTGGCTGCGGTGCCGATCGTCAACGCCGAGAATATTTGCAACGAGGCGATCTCAAAGGGCTCGTTGACTATATTATCGAACAAACCACCCTCAACACCATCTAGAGCGTAGGCAAACGCTTGACCTCACGTTCATGATCTTGCAGTTGCTCGGAAAGACGGGTCGTTAGCTCAGGTGGTAGAGCACCGGACTTTTAATCCGATGGCCGCAGGTTCAAGTCCTGCACGACCTACCAAAGGGGGCGCCTTGAGCGCCCCTTTCGGTTTTTTTTATCGGTATGTTTTGACCTCAAAACCTTGAGTCGCCAGGGGCGGAAACTGAAAGATCGTCTCGCTGCCACTGCCCGTTGCAAACAACCACTCTTCCGCTTGCTCGGGATTGTAAAAGGTCTTCACTTGGGCTCGAGTCACACCACTTAACCAGCCCCCCAACTCCAGCGCCGTGCGCGCACCAACCCCCAGTCGAATGTGCATGTGGATCCCGCCGGTCGCCGTCGACTCCTCAGCACGTCGGATACGAAATCCTTGATAATCGATGAAGTCACCGGCTTCGAGTGGACCGAGGTAATTAAGTTCCGTTAAATCCATGGACGGATCCCAGGCAGGAACGCCAGCAAACAGCTCCCACTGGAGACTTTGAATGGCCAACTCTTGGGAACCCGTTCCGCAGCCCCCCCGAATTCGAGCATTCTCTTGGATCGCATCGTAACACCAGACGCTTCCATCCCGATAATAGATCACTCGATGACCCGGTCGCAGAACCAGAGAATTATCGGGAATCCCGATCAAGTCCCCTTCGGGGGAGACATCCACAGTGCCACGGAAAAGTTCAGGCTGGTGCATTGCCAAAATATCTCCGGGCGATAATTCCGCACTGTCCTGCCTTTCAACGGTCAAATCACTCGAGTAGCCGAAGAGACCGACAGCGATCACGTCTTCGGGTGCTCGCACCGCAGCCGTTCCGCGAACCGCACCGTCGGTATCGTAGTACCAAATATAACCATCTTGACCGGCGACCGCGATCACGAAGTCCGCCTCATCAGCCTCTGTCACCACCAGATCATTGCCTGGGGCAACCAGTCCAAAACGGCGTATTAAGCGTCCTTCTCCATCCATCGACGTGACGACGAGTCCATCCGGGCTCAATCCCCAGAGCCCGCCGTTCGAGTCCGCAACCAATCGCTCCATAACCGATGGCAAGAGAATACGCTCTCCGAGGCCTTCCACAAGATCCACGGTTGCTATCCACATCGTGGCTCCAGCGCTCACCCCGTAAACGTAGGAGCCGACACGCCCCAAACACACGCCAAATCCGCCCGTTTGGACGCTCGTCTCACCTTCCACTGCCAGTGCGCAATCCTCGTCAATCCGCCCAAACTGATCACCTTGGCCTACGATAGCCACTGCCCGCCAGTTAGCGACGAGCGGGGGCAAAGGCTTTGAACGACGGAAGGCAGGCCCCTGGCGAAGCGGTACTTCAAAGAGCGCACCGGTCGATGACAGCGCAACCAAGCGCTCGCCGTCCACCTTCAGATCGATCACATGACCATCGAGGAGAACACCACGGGGGAAATAGGGATTGGGTCCTGGCTGGTAGGTGCCCGTGGATAAATCCACAGCACGCAACATCGAATGCCCTTCGTCGATGACGAACAACTGGCTACCCGCCTCTGTGGACACCACCACCGGAGCACGAGGTGAGAGCAGATTCGCAGCACCTCCGGGTGGAGTATCATCGCAGCCCAAACTGCAAATGCAGAGGAAAGTGAAGCCAACGCCCAACCTAATCATCGTAATAACTCCACGCTTCGATCGGAAGCGCGCACACGCACCAGGGGAGCGCCCTCTTCAAGGCCCGCCGGAACGAAGGAAGTAAAGAGTGCACTGCCAGGCTCGTCCCCCAGAGGGATCCCCGATTCGAGACGAATAAATCGAGGATCAAACCACAGTTCCATCAAACGTTGGGGTTGCCCCCAATAGACTTCGACAACGGGTTCACCACCGAAATACCAATGTTCCTCGACGGCGCCCCCGCTGTAGCCCCGCATCAGACGACGATGCTGGGCGCTCAGGTCGACACTTGATTCCATCACCAGATTCTGTCCAACCCTTCGATATTCGATGACAGACTTTCCCGTTCGATGCAGGGCAAAGCCGGTCGTTTCCGACCTTGCCAGGGCATCTAAACTTCCGTTCCAGCCTACCTGGTAAAGACGCTCCGACGTCCCGTCCTCACCGATGCCCACGGCCTCCAATCCGGTCACGGGCAACACGAGACTTCCACCTTGTACAGGCCGTCGCGCAAGTGCCTCGCCTAACGTCACCTGAGAAGCCGGCCCCAACACGGCGGCTGCCTCATCGATGCGGCTCCCTAACAAGGTCCAATCCCCTCGAACGACGCCTCGACCCGGATCACTCTGGCTTAGACCCACCGGAATCAGGCTGGAGAGGTCATCGGAAATGGAGCCTTGCTCATCCATCTTGATCTCTAGGATCAACTTCTGTGCTCGATCGAGAAGGGCGAATCGGTCCGACTCGCAAAATACCAAATCAAGCACACGACCAAACCCGCTCGGTAGACCACTCGAACCATGTCGAACAGCCTGCACGTCGAAGCGATCCTGGGCTAAATCAGCGGTACGAAAACTGAGCAAAGCACCACTTGCAAATCGTTGATCATGATTACTGGAGACCACATGAACCCAGTCCTGCGAGGCACAAAGACCGGAGGGATAGTGCATCAACCCATTTTCAGGGTGTGCTGCATCCACATTGGTTTCCACGCAAGCGCTGCTGGAGATGCAGAGGAGGAGGACGGTGACAGATCGCATGATATTGCTTTCGATAACGGCCTGTCGTTAGTTCGAAGCGGTATCCGGGCTCAAGGCCAATCGAGTCGTGGTTGCGACCAAGGCAAGCCCTCGTTAAGAGCCGACAGGGGAATCGACCATGGAAACCATCCACAGTCACGCAGCTCCCGCGGCGATCGGACCCTATGCTCAGGCGATTCGTAGCGGCGATCTGATCTTCACCAGCGGGCAAATCGCACTGACCGTCGAAGGCGAGTTCATCGATGAAAGCGTGGCTGCGGAAACTGAACAGGTGCTGAAAAACCTCGAAGCGGTACTCGGAGCCGCAGGTTGTTCCCTCGCCTGTGTTTTGAAAACGACCATTTTCCTGACGGACATGAACGACTTTGCGGAGGTCAATGACGTGTATGCACGAGCCATGGGCAAGCATCGGCCGGCACGAGCAACGGTTGAAGTCGCAGGCCTGCCTCGGGGAGCAAGGGTCGAGATCGAATGTGTTGCGACGGCTGTTGCCTGTCGAGAGGGTAAATCATCCCTTTGAGACTGACGATCAACGGCACCGCTCGGGAGGTTCCACCTGTAGAGATGCTGCCGGATTTACTAAAACACTTGGGGATCCAGGGGACCGTCGCTGTGGAACTCAATGGTCGCCTCGTTCGTCGCCAAGACCAGGCGTCGACCCCAGTGACGGAAGGCGACTGCCTTGAGATCGTTCACTTTGTGGGGGGCGGCTGATCCATGACGAACACGTTACGTCTCGGTGCTCACCGATTTTCCAGCCGACTTCTGACGGGCACAGGTCGCTTTCCAAGTCTGCAGAGTACTGTCGATGCCCTCACGGCCAGTGGTTCCGAGCTTTGCACCGTGGCACTTCGTCGTCTCCCCCTCGACCGTCCCGACGGTTCCGCGCTGCTAAAAGCATTACCGTCTGGGATGAAAATCCTCCCTAATACTGCGGGGGCGACCACCGCCAAAGAAGCGGTTCGCATCGCCCGACTCGCTCGAGAAGCCCTTGAGACGGACCTGGTAAAGCTTGAAATCCTGGCCGATCCCGTGACCCTCTATCCCCACAACGCCGAAACCCTACGAGCTGCGATCACCCTCGTCGACGAGGGCTTCACCGTCTTGCCCTACTGCGGCGATGACCCCGTGATCTGTCGAGAACTCGAAGCTGTCGGCTGCGCTGCCGTCATGCCCCTGGCTGCTCCCATCGGAAGCGGGCTGGGACTCCTCAACCCCCAAACCCTGAGCCTGATCCGGGAACTGATCGAAATTCCGATGATCGTCGACGCCGGGATTGGCTCGCCTGCTGACGCTCTCCAGGCAATGGAACTGGGATGCGATGCGGTCCTGGTCAATACGGCGATTGCTGCGGCAAAGGAGCCCATCGGCATGGCGACAGCATTCCGACTTGCCGTCGAAGCAGGTCGCCTGAGTTTTCTTAGCGGCCGGATTCCAAGGCGACGTTATGCCACCGCAAGCAGTCCAAGTGAGGGACTCTCAACATTGAGGATTCCAAACGACGGGGATGTCAATCGAGAGACCAACCACTTGAAGGAGGACGTATGGAATTCCTGAGTCTTCTGGGCGCCGCCTTCCTTGGCGGTTTAATTCTTAACATCATGCCCTGCGTCCTCCCCGTTCTGTTCTTCAAAGTTCAGCACTTGTTGGAAATGAGCGAGTTGGACGACCGGGAAAAGCGAATCGACGGCATTGCCTACACGGCGGGGATTCTCGTCGCGTTCCTCGGCTTCGCGGTAGCCGTCTTACTGATGAAAGCCGCTGGCCAGCGAGTCGCCCAGGGAATGCAGATGGCGAATCCCGAGTTTGTGGCATTCCTAACGGCGCTGATGCTCGCCCTCGGTTTGAACAGTCTTGGGGTGTTCGAAATCCACGTCGGTGTGAACCAAGGTGAGCAGAAGCGGGGCTTCATGGGAACCTTCTTCAGCGGCATTGTCGCTGTCCTGGTGGCAACCCCGTGCACCGCCCCATTTTTGGGAACCGCCGCGGCCTATGCCTTCGCCAAAGAAACACCGGCAGGAGCGACCATCGGCATCTTTTTGATGGTGGGCTTGGGACTGGCATTTCCTTATCTCGTGGTTTGTTTCCTGCGAGCAGCTGCCCGACTGCTGCCTCAACCAGGTCCTTGGATGGTGACCTTCAAAAAGCTCATGGGCTTTACCCTGCTCGGTGCCGCTGTTTGGCTCTTTGGTGTCATTCAGGAGCAGGTCAATGTCAGCAGCGCAAACTGGTTTTTGGCCTTCCTCTTGATCCTGGGTTTAGGGCTCTGGGCTTTAGATCATTTCGGCGGCCTGTTGGTCAGTACGACCCGTCGCTGGACCGTCCGAATCCTGGTTTTCGCTGCCGTGTACGGCATGGGCCTCACCCTGCGCTGGGTTCCTGCGGGTCAGAGTGATGTACAGGACCTCTCTGCTGCAGTGGACTGCAGTCAATGTGGGTCGGTCACGAACAATTCGAAGGCAGGCGCCGGTCAAAGGACCAACTGTCCAAAATACAAAAAGACCACCAAAGATGAAATTCACTGGGTTCGGTATTCGGAGGCAACTCGTAAGCAATTTATGGAGTGCGGTCGCCCCGTGTTCGTCGACTATACGGCGAAATGGTGTGTGAGCTGTCAGGCCTTCAAAGCGAGTCACATCGATATCCCAAAAGTGCGAGCGATCTTTGCGCAGACCGAGGTGGTTCCGATGCGAGCCGATCTGACCAAAGAACCAGAAGATGACGAGCTGGTGGCAGCAATATGGGAGGAACTCGAAAACCGATTTAACCGGAGCGGAATCCCGGTCTGGGTCGTTTGGCACCCCGACGACTACACCGAATTGCTGCCCGAGAGCATCCCACCAACCAATCTCCCCGAACTCCTCTTAGCGGCTGGGAAAGAGTTTCCACCGTCTCAATGAGTGAGTCATTGTTGTGATCTAGCTTACAGGCGGCTTGCAACCGAACGTTGCCGCGGTATCGTGACTGAAAGTTATTGGATTTCTGCATGAAAAGTCGATTTAAACCGCTCACCCTGCTCATCGTATTTGGGTGCGTCGCAAGTTGTTTTGGAGAGGACTCCCAGCGGATCACCCTCGATCCCCCGCCAGGTCGCGATGATCCCCGAGCCGGATCGCTGTCGCTGGATGAGACGAGAATCTCGACAACGCTCGAAGACGACCAAGTTCAGGTCTCCTTTGAAATCCTCAATACCGCAGCAAGCGCGATGACGAGCGACCTCCAAGTCCGAATCCTCGACTTGGGTGTTGAAGACATCAATGTCCTGGGCAGTGTGCAAATCCGTCGGCTGCTTCGGGCTGGAAAGAACCGAATCACGATCCCCATAGACGGCGCTTTAGTCGGTGGCGCCGGTCGATATGTTATCGAGATCATTTGCCGGCCAGACGATGGCAACGACCTGGCTGTAAGAAGGTCATTGTTCGAAAGCACAAACCGCCTTCAACTTCAGGTGACCTCACCCCCCATCCTGCCCGCCGAAGGCAGCACATCGATTCGAGCCTCGGTACGCAACAGCCGTGATGGATCACCATTAGCCGATGCAGCCGTTAAAGTACTGGGCCGCTTCGATGGCGACACCTTTATCGAATTGGGCGATGGGACCACGGATGACCAAGGGAATGTCACATTATCCGTGCAGTTGCAGAACCCAACCGCTTCGCGGGCGGATCTTCAAATCGTGGCGGAGCACGACATCGGACAAGCGCGGACTGACCAAAGGAACGTCGAAATTCAGCGCAGTTTGCGCATTCACCTGTCGACGGACAAACCTCGATATCAACCTGGCCAACAGATCCACCTTCGTGCGCTAGCTCTTCGGCTGACGGACCGACACCCCATCGATGATGAGAGTCTCGCCTTTGAAGTTTATGACGGTGAAGGCAATCGCGTACACCGCTCATCCCACCAGACGAATCGATTTGGCGTCGCTTCCCTCACCTTTCAACTGGCTCAAAGGGTCAACGAGGGAATGTATCGATTGGTCGCTCGCCTCGGTGAGGTCGAAGCGCATCGGGAGGTGGTCGTCGAGCACTATCGGCTCCCGGTCTTCTCGATAGACACGGAGGTGGCGAAAAGCTGGTTTGCACCGGAACAGACCCTTGAGGGGCTTTTGACCACTCGATATCCCTTTGGGGAGGCGGTTGTTGGAGCCGAGGTGCAAATCCAAGCCGAAACCAAACAGGGCGAGGGTTATCAAACCTTTCAGATTCACAGCGGAACGACAGACGCCCAGGGAACCAGCCCCTTTCGTTTCGTCATCCCTGCGGCATTTTCAACACAGGCTTTGACCACAGGCGATGCGGCGGTCCGACTCACATTTACGGTGGTTGATACCGCGGGGCAGCGGGAGATCATCCAAAGAAGTTGGCGAGTCGCTGCGGGGGCTGCTCTGGTTCACCTGGTTCCAGAGAACGGCGCCGTCATTGCAGGAACGACCAATCGGATCCATGTGCTGGCTCGAGACCCCGGTGGTGATCCCCTTGCGCTCCCGATCACGCTGTCCGGTCCTGGGCTTTCCGGGCAACGAATCAACACCGATCAACACGGCATGAGCCACTTTGAACTCCCGACCGAAGCCATCGGGCATCGCCTCACGCTCCAAGTGACACCGCCTGACGCTCCGACCTTCGAACAAAGTATCAGTTTACCGGTCGCCAACTCCGACCGTTTCCTTCTGCGACCGACTCAGCATGTCCTCCGGGCTCCTGGGGTTTTGGAAGCCATCGCGATCGTACCCGGTGAATCAGGTTCCGTGTTTCTCGATGTCATCAAAGCGGGAAGCACACTCGCTTCCGTCGAAGCGCAGTTGGAAAATGGGCAAGCTCGATTCACCGTCCCGCTCGATGAACGCTTCCATGGAGGTGTCACTCTGAGCGCGATTAGTCGGCGTGTTGATGAAACACTGATCACAGGTCGAGCCATGGTCTACATCGAAGCATTGGCAAATCTGGACATCTCAATGGAGTTTGACCAGGCGCAATACCGACCAGGGGAACAAGCAAATCTCCAGATCGAAGTGGAGGATGGTCGAGGGAACCCGGTGCAAGCGAGTGTAGGACTGACCGCCGTCGACGAAGCCGTCTTCGCCCTCGGCGATGCGGCACCGGGTCGGCTTGAAACCCATTTCGACCTGGCATCGAGTGCAGGCGACAATCAAGGACCTATCCAGCCATCCGATGTGCTCACGGCGGCGGATGATGACCGGCGTGAAGCTCTTGCACAACTGGCGTTTCCGACAGCACTTGGAGCGCTCGCACTCGTGCAGACCGATTCGGAGGCGACGGCACTCCAGGAGATTCGTCAGGTGTTGGCATTGCGAATCCGAATGGAGGAGCTTCGGCTGAGTCAATCCATCCAGGAGCGACTCGATTCCGGTCTGATCACCTGGGACGATGTAGAGGCGATCGCCCTTGAGTACGTCGAGCAACTGAGCGACCCGTTCGGTCAACCGTATCGGCACAGTGGCAACGCATGGCGTCTCCGGCTGACAACAGCGGGTCCTGACGAGATCTTTGATACGCCAGATGACTTTACAGGCTGGATCCAGCCCCTCGGGATGGAACTGGGAGTCGATGAAGCCGGAGAGCCGGAGGCGCCCCAAGCAGGTGGCGGTGGTGGTCCCAATGCCGAACCCAACGAAGAAGGATCGGGCAGTCGTGGTGTTCAGGTACGAAGCTGGTTTCCCGAAACGCTTTTCACAGCACCCAGTGTCATCGTCGACGAAGCGGGTCGTGCGACGGTCGACATCCCTCTCGCCGACAGCATCACCACCTGGCGCGTCGGCGCTCAAGCAAACAGTGTCAACGGCGCGCTGGGTTCGAACTCAAAGGGCTTGGTCGTCTTTCAGCCCTTCTTCGTGGACATCGACCTTCCGTTGCAGTTGACGGTCGGTGATCAAGTCGACCTACCTGTGGTCGTCTACAACTATCTGGAAAGCCCGCAAGAGGTTGACCTCGAATTGAACGTCGAGGGACCGATGGAGGTTCTCTCTTCGCGTCTTCGATCCTTACAACTGGAGCCCAACCAAGTGCTCGGACTCCGATACAGGGTCCGAGCAACCTCGGTCGGAACGGTTCAACTCACTGTCACTGGACAGGCAGAAGGCGAAGCCGACGCTGTCCGACGCAGTCTTCGTATCACCCCGGACGGAGATCCCATCGAACAGACCATCGGCGGCCGCGCTGAAGGCGCTACAAATGCCATGACCGCACGCTTTCCAGTGGGCGCAGTTCCCGACGCAAATGAACTCATGATCAAACTCTACCCCGGCTACGCCACCAATGCGGTGGAGGGGATGGAATCGATGCTTAGGGTGCCATCCGGCTGTTTCGAACAGACCACGTCGACAGCGTGGCCCAATATTCTCGCACTCCAATACCTAGAAGCGACCGGCGAAGTGGACCCAGAGCTTCGGAGTCGTGCTCTTGAACTGCTCGCCACGGGCTACCAGCGTATTTTGACCTTTGAAAGTCCGACTGGGGGCTACAACTGGTGGGGGAATAGTGACCCCGGCAATCGGATCCTCACTGCAATCGCATTGATGCAGTTTGCAGCACTCGACAGCTTGATTGGAATCGATGAACGGGTCGCAGACCGTCACCGTGCTTGGCTTGTCGGACAGCAAGCCAATGACGGCTCCTGGGCAAGTGGTGATGCACTCCACTCGGGCAACGAAGCGTTGGGAACCAGTCCGTATCGAAGCACGGCATTCATCACTTGGGGCTTGGCGACGGACGGTGGCGCTCCCGCAGCAGCCCAGCGAGGGCGTGACTTTCTCGTCTCGCATCTCGATGATGCAGCGAACGATCGTTACGCTTTAGCGCTGATCACGAATGCGCTTCTCGCACTCGACCCGAATGACCCAGCACTGCCTGGTTTATTGGGACAATTGGCAGCGGCAGCGCAACCGGCCGGTGATGGACAGAAGAAGTGGGATTTTGACGGGGGATCGTGGACTGGCGCTCGTGGCGGCGGCACGCCTGGCGAGGTCGAGATGACCGGACTTGTTGTCTACGCCCTGATCCAAGCGGGCAGTAGCAACGAACTCGTTTCTGAAGGGCTCGCTTTCCTCGCCGCCACCAAAGACGCCTTTGGCAACTGGTACTCGACTCAGGCGACGGTCAACAGCCTCAGAGCGCTTCTCACCGCTGCGATCCAAGCCACTCGCAGTCTGGATGCGGAGGTGGTCGTGAGCCACAATGGGCACGTCGTGCAGCGCTACGATTTCCGGAACGAAGACTTCGGTGATGTGCACCTGACCACCGACCTCAGCGAACATGTGGTCACAGGCGAAAACCAAATCAACGTGGCGATCCTGGGTGAGGGTAGCCTGATGTATCAAGTGGTTGGTAAACACTACAGACCTTGGGATCGCCGCCCCGCAGCCAACCCAAACCGAACCCTAAGCTTGGACGTTAGCTACGAGCGAACCGAGTTGACGGCTGGCGAGACCACACGGGTTCGAGCCACGGCGACAAATCACGCTGCGGGTCCCATGGACCAAGTCATCGTGAGTATCGGTCGACCTCCTGGTTTCGACCTTTTACCGGAAGATCTCGATGCGCTCGTCGCCGAAAGGCGAGCAGCTCGATGGGAAGCGGACCCGCGCAAGATCACCTTTTACTTGATGGGACTGCCTCCCGAGACTCCCCATGCCTTGAGCTTCCGCCTGCGGGCTCGCTACCCCATGCAAGGCAATGCGCCGACGTCGAGTATCGATAGCTACTACGAGCCTGGTAGCGGCGAAGTGACTGAGCCCATCGCATTGGGGGTTTCAGACTAGCTCGGGAAACGCTAAGCAGCCGCCATGGGTGGACGGCAGATCGAACAGAGCAAACTCACAACGTTCTCGTTGTTGGTGATCGCTGCGACATGCCTTGCGGTAGCACTCTACTGGACACGACCCGTCATGGTCCCGTTCATGCTGGCGCTGTTCCTGACCCACTTGGTCGCCCCTTTGGTGGACGGTCTTCAGATCGGACTGAAAGCCCCCCGCTGGGCTGCTCTCCTCGCCGCATTCCTTGTCATCGCGAGTTTATTGAGCCTGCTGACACTGTTGCTGATCACCTCGGTGGGCGGTCTCATGGAGAACGTCGACACTTTCAAAAATAAAGCGTTGGAGCTCATTGATCAAATCCTCGGACTGCTCACCCGCTGGAATATCGATCTGGGTCAAGAGGACTTCATGGCTCGAATTCAGGGCTTACCCATTCTGCCGCTCCTTCAAAATACAGTGGGTGGTGTCATGAACTTCCTGACCACCTCAGTGCTCGTGGCGCTCTTCGCTGTCTTTATGATTTTAGGCCGACAGCCCAAGGAAGTCCGCTCCGGTCTCTGGGGCGAAATGGACCGTAAAATTCGTCGCTACCTAGCGACAAAGGTGATCACTTCGGCGGTGACCGGAATCCTAGTCGGCGGCATCCTTGGCTTGTTTGGTTTGGACCTGGCGATGGTCTTTGGCTTCATGGCATTCCTTTTAAACTTCATCCCGAGTGTCGGCTCCATCATTGCCACCCTCTTGCCCATCCCCATTGCAATGCTGCAACTTGACCACAATCTCGCCATCGCGGCAGCGATTGTGATCCCCGGGGCGATCCAGTTTACAATTGGCAATGTGATCGAACCTAAACTCATGGGCGATGGTCTCGATCTGCATCCACTGAGCATCCTTCTGGCGCTCATTTTCTGGGGGATGATTTGGGGACCTGTTGGTATGCTGATGGCAGCACCCATGACTGCGATTATGCGTATTATTCTCGCTCGCTTCGAGACAACAGGTCCAGCAGCCGAGCTTCTTGCAGGCCGGCTACCCGTGAGTTCGAGTAACGACGAGATAGCTGCACAGGATCACGCCGAGGCATCATGAGTCATTGGCAACGCATCGAGGCGCCGCCTCGACTGCCCAAAAGCATCGAAATCCCCGGCAGCAAATCTCTCAGTCATCGGGCCATCCTTCTGGCGAAAAGGTGCTCTGTGCCCCCCCAACTTACCGGCTTGCTCTGGAGCGCTGATACAGAGGCGACGCACCGAGGCATGGACAGCCTGGGCCAATCGACACCCATCGATTGCGGCAATTCAGGCACCAGCCTCCGCTTCCTGATCGGGCAGGCTGCGCTCCTCGATCAGCCCACCCATTTCACGGGGGATGCATCGCTCTCTCGCCGGGACTGCCAACCTTTGCTGACCAGTCTCGCCAACGCCGGTGTGGACGTAAAAAGCCGGTCAGGCTGTCTTCCCATCAGCATTAAAGGACCCCTTCGGGCTGGCGAAATTTTGGTGGACCCAACACTATCGAGCCAATTTCTCTCAAGCCTCATCCTGGCACTCCCCTTTGCCGATGGAAACAGCGAGGTTCGATTAATCAGACCGCCTCCCTCCAAAGCCTACGTAAATCTGACGGTGCAAACAGCGACAGCTTTCGGTTTGCGGGTCGACGAAAGGTCCTCGGGGTTTTTTATACAGGGTCACCAAAGTGCGGAGAACTCATCGTTTTCGGTAGAGGGTGACTGGTCCTCGGCTGGACTCGCTGCGGCCTGTGCACTCGCTGCGAAACAGGAAGTGAGGCTCACCAACCTTCGAAATGATTCGATTCAAGGGGACCGTCGGTTCATCCAAATCATGGAAGCTTTCGGAGTCCACTGCACTTGGAACGATGGCGTCTTGCTCGTACCACCCACCGCCCTACGAGCCGCTCCCGTGATCGATCTGCGTGCTCAACCAGACTTGCTTCCTCCGATCGCCGTGCTCGCAAGCCTCAGTCCCGGAACGACACGCATCCAATGCAGCCCTGGAATTCACCACAAAGAGAGCGATCGAATCGAAGTCATGAAAAAGGCGCTAAATACCTGTGGTCTACAGGCAAAGAGCCAGGGACATGACCTGATCGTCGTAGGAGGTCGTGCCCGATTTGCCCGAGTGGATTGCGCTGGGGACCATCGAATCCACATGGCTCTTTGCGCCCTGGCTGCTACCCTTCCCGAGGGGCTGATCCTGGACAGTGCCGATTCAGTGGATGTGAGTTGGCCCGGATTTCATCAAGCCCTCGGCTTCCAGCTATCTCAATAGGGGTTGTAGCGGGGACGAAGACGTCGCTTACGCCGTTTATCATGCGACTTGAACTGACGTCGCCCGCGTATGTCGACATAGAAGAGGACCCGCCCGGGCTTTGATCGATCACCACTGAGACGAAGACCCATATCGACTCGCTTGCGAGCGCGGTCTGCCCAACGAGACCAGTACCCCCCCCTTCGTTGCTCGAGGGCACGGACTGGATCCTTTTCGAAACTCTTTGGCACGTGCTCAACCACTTCATCCGGCTCGCCTAAAACCTCCGTCATCAAGGCTTTCACTTCGCGATACTTAGGTAGCCATGGCTCACCCGCGCTGCGGTTTTCTCCAGCCCCCGGATCGAGATGGACCACGATACGCGCCAGCCTCCCTCTCAGGAAGTGATACTCACGGACTTTCGCGGCTCTCCAGTTCGAATCTCGACAAGTCATCACTGCGACGGATCGATCCCGGCGGCTGCGATTCACGACACGATGATCGGCGGCGACGTAATAACTCCGTAGACTTCTCTTCAGGGGTCGGCATCCTGTCTTTTTCCGTGCCCAGCGAAGCGCCGTGCTTTTTTTCTGTCCCAGATGGACACCCATCACATCGAGGCCAGCGTGCGCCTCTGCCCGAAGACTAAGCAGTAACGCCGTAGCAACAAACCAGAAACGAATCATGCCCCTACTCCGGCGGTTGAATCCGCACGGGAACACTCGGCCAGGTTTGAGGCCAAGCAAGCCCCTTTCGAGCGGCGGCTACAGGATCGACCCACAACAACCAATCTTTCTCCACCGTTCCACCCTTGAGTAGATGACCAAGATAGGGCCCCAGTTGGACGCCAACGGCTAGTTCTATACCTTGACCCAGCAGTTCTGGCGAAAAAGCGAGCACAGGTAGTTTTAATCGATGCGCCTGCTGAAGCAGTGATTGAAAGCCCTCCTCTGTCGTCGCTGGCCCCTCGTACCAAGCAACCAGCCCCTGACAACCCGCCGGTGGTGCATCGAGATAGGGAACCAAGCTCATCCCGACCTGTCGCAGCGCGAGACGGCTACGCTCCACTCGGTCTCGGGCCATATCCGCAGACACCGGCACGCACCAGACCTGGCGGGAAGGCAAGAGACGATTTGCGAGGGCAAGAGCGAAATGCCCTTCCGGCGAAAACGGCAAGACACGCCGGTGAGGTGCTTCGAAAAGGGTTGCGTTGGCTGCGCCCAGCCCCCCCAGTGTCACGGCTCGGTCGGGCCACCGAGTGACCACTGCGACCGCCGCTGCTGGCCCGTAAGCCACAATCACGGCTTGCTCTTTCACGCTGCCAACTTGTGCACGGTCCGCCTCGGCGCTCCCTGTCAACGTGATCACCTGGGTGCAAGGACGAGCTTTTGCAGCGGCCGTTGCAGCCGCCGCGAAGGGTGCTGCCGGATCAAGGACCAAAACGAGACTGACACACAACTCTAGCATAAATTACTCGTAACTCGGATCGGCACAACAACGCACGCCGTATTCGACACGACGGCGGTTCGCCGGTGCTGGAGAGCGGGCGGCACAACGAGCGGTTGACTTACCCTCTTCGTAGGAGCCTCCCTTCAGGGCGAAACCACTGGCTGCCTCAACCCACTCTGAGAGATTACCCGTCATGGAAAATGTCCGGTAACCAGATCGACACTTGGGATACTTCAGCGGAGCCACTGCTGCTCCTTGATTTTCATCCAAGGTGTTGCAGCGCTCAGGGATGTAGCCTGGACCATAACCATATGCTTGGCCTCGAGGCCCCTTACAGGCTTTTTCCCATTCAAACTCTCGGCAGATACGTTTGCCCTTTGCCTCGCACATCGCCTTGGCTTGCAGGGCACTAAAGTTGCCCCGAGGCGGACTACGAAGATAATTTGGGTATTCATAGCGATCCATGCAGAAATCCCCGACGGCGACCTGTTTTGTCCGAGTCTCTCCTGGACTCCGAACCCCCGAAGCAACATTCGATCCCGCGGCAAAGGGCCCGCCGGGAATCAGCGCCATACCACGACCGCAAATCGGTCTCCCGCCAACCTTATTTTGAGGCGGTGCCAGCACTTCCTCTGTCTTTGCTGGGACAATCTCAGGTTTCGGCGCCGGTTTCGCCTCCGGTTCCAAGGGTGCTGGCGACTCCTGAATCTCCGTGGCGCGTCCGTCTTCAAGATCAACCTGTTTCGCCACCTCGGATGCCACCGAGCCAAGGCTCGCCTTTAAACCCACATCTTTCCGGCTCTGAAACTGCTGGTTCCCTCCATCACGGATTTGGGTCACGACCCCTCTGACAACTTCTTTAAGGCCAGCATCGGGTTTCCCTTTAACCACAACTTTTATGATTTCCCCTGGATCCACGGGCTCAGACAAATCGAGCTTTGGACCGGAGTGCTCAGGGCTTCGGGCAACGGTCCGATGCGTGTTCAGTCGATCATCAACATCTGGCGTCAGAACCCCCTGAAAGATGAGATAGCTTGCGACGACAGCCCCCAGGCCAATCACTGCCAATAAACCGTACTGCACAGCCGTCAAGGTACGCTGAGGCGTCATCCCCACAAGCGGCCGCTGTGGAACCGAGCGAAGCACACCCTGTTGATCTCTCCCCTTACCCCCAAAAGGTGCGACTGGATCCGTGATGGATTCAGCTTCGGAGATGGGCATCTCTGCTTGGTCGAGGGATGGCTCGGGGGTTCTGACAGGAACCGGCGCTTGTACCGAAGACAACACTTCGTCTGGTTCGACCTCGTAGATGCCGATCAGATCCTCTTGACGCACGCTGAGCTCAGATCGCTCAGTGCGCTCTGTAAATTCATCTTCATCAGGCTCGGCTTCGCTTGCGACATCCAAAGCAGCTTCGAGGGCATGCAACGACCCCACACGCTCCTCGGCAGTGTCGGTCAAGCCCGCTCGAAGGGCCGCCTGCAGTGCGGGGTGGAGACCCTCAAGGTCTTTACGCTGCTGCAGTCCAGGTGGCTGCCCTGTCAACAAATAGGCGGCGATGGCACAGATCGAAAAGATATCGGTCCGCTCATCCAAATCTTGTCGTTCGCGCATCACCTCGGGCGCAAGCCAAATATGAGTCCCTTGACGCCGATGCGCATCCACAAACAGACGGCTTGGCACACTCAGGTAACCGGCAGCATCCGTCAGTACGGGATCATCATCCGTGAGCAGGATGTTGTTGAGATGCAGAACTCCGTGGGGACCGAGATCACCGAGATCGTTGAGCCCTCGCTGAACTCCAGCCAACAGTTCACGAACTTGCGATGGTAGAAAAGGATGATGCGCCTCTGCTGTTACCTTTGCGAGGGGCTTTCCCTCGATGAAACTCGAAACAAAAAAGGTGCCGACCTCAGGATCACTACCGCTGCGGTGCAAGGCGGCTAACCGAGGCGACTGACCGGCCCGCAGGGTGCGAAGCCAGCCATCAAATTTTCGTCGATCTCGACGACTGATCAACATGTGTCGGTAGGCAAGCTTCAAGCACACAACTTCCTTTAAGTCGTGATCCCGGCACAGATAGCTGACTCCCAAAGCGCCAACGCCAAGCGGGCGTATGACCTCGTAGCGATCTGCGATCCGCCTCGATGTCGGCAGCAAGGTGTCGAGGGGATTATTCATCGTCGTCCCGTACTGCCGAAACCGCCGGCACCGCGGGGCGTTTCCCCGAGTTGATCGCACAGCACAAAGCGACCTTGCTGGACCGGTGCGAACACCAGTTGAGCGATTCGTTCACCGCGCTCAATCCGTACTGGATCCTGACCCCCGTTCTGCAAAATAACGCCGACTTCACCTCGATAATCGGCGTCGATCGTTCCCGGTGCATTGGGAATGTAAAGACCGTGCCGAAGTGCTAAACCGGAACGACCGCGAACTTGCCCCTCAAAACCTTGAGGTAACGCCATATGAAAACCCGTTGGAATCAAGCAACGCTCCCCCGGCTCGAGGGTGAGGGTCTCATTCACTGCCGCTCGAAGATCGGCGCCCGCAGCTTGTGCACTGCCATAACTCGGCAGGAAGAGACGCTCCCCGCTCGCCGAGTCAGCAAGGCGAATTTGCACATCCATCGGCGACTCCGTCCTTCAACCCGTCCGCCCTATCTGCGCGCGAGGTCGAAGGCGATGCAAGCGGGAATCAGTAGTCGTCCAAGGATCCCAAATCTGCATCCATGTCATCCAGGCGTACCATTTGGGTTTGGTCCAGGTGATCTTTGGGTGCCGGCTCGGACCTTTTAGGCGCAGTCGGAGGCGCAGGAGATGGCCGAGGTTTCGACGATCTTGGCAAGCCCGGCATCCGGTCACTGGAAATGGGCGGCCGACGAGGCTTCCCAGGCTGACTTGGAGTGGGTGGCGGCGAAGCAGGTCGCGCCGACCGGGGTCCCACCTTTGGCATCTCCGTTCTTGCATTCGAAGACACGCCTCCGGGCATTTGAGTCCGCCGGGTCGGCATGGCGGTGCTTGATGTCGAAGCTGTCGGAGGTCGCATCCGTGGCGGCTGAATTCTGGAGGACGGGACGTTCCGTTGCACCGAGCGGAAACCATCCGAAGCTTTGTCCAGCAAGGCGCGATCGCGATCGCTCGGGAGACTTCGAGGTCCCCTGCCTAAGTGAGGATTGGGACGGTTTCGCGCCTCTTCGGAAGTCGCCTGGCCATCCGCTTCAGCAGATGTGGTCGGTGCGGTTGGAACCGGCGACACCTGGCTTAACAACCTCGGCTTATTGTCCTGCTGCTGCCGAACAAATGCCATTAACTTTCTCGCTGCATAGGGGCCGAGATGTAAGTGGCCGAGCAGCATCGTCACCTGATCAACCTCTTGAGGATTGTCGAGCCGAAGGCGCAAACCCCGTCCCGCTGGATCGAGGCCCTGCGAAACACCACGGACAATGACTGGCTCGTCAGCGTCAGGGTACGTCAGATTCAACTCGATACTCGTGCCCTCGGGAATCGAAGCCGCTCCCGGAACCAAAGCAATCTCACCCCGCAAATAGGTCAAGATGCAGTGCAGCAAACCGTTCAGGGATGGAAATTCAAGCTTCAACTTGCGAATAAACCTCACCATGAGAGTCTGTCAGCAACCCGCTGCCGTCAAGTATTGTACCCGAAGAAGTAACCCGTTGCCGTGATTTCCCTTACCCTGTTTAGTATTTACCTGATCGCGCTCGCATTCGTGCCTCCGATGGCTCACCTCGGTTACCCTCTTGCTGTGGGTCTGACACTCCCCATCACCCTCCTCGCACTTCTTCGAGGTGTGAGGGGCCAGAAAGCCATCGACCTGATTCTGCCTGTGGCTCTTTTCGCGCTCCTTCTGGAACCCTTCAACGGATGCGATACAAGCCAAGGACTGTACTGGCTGTTCTTGGGTCCGGGCGTTGGTTTTATTTTCGGATTGACCCTCGGTCGAATCTTGCACCGCATGTTCAGTCTGCGCCGTGCAGGGCTCTTTGCAGCACTCCTAGTCATCACCAGTCTGACCGCTGCAGGCTGGCGGCTCTACATCGAGCCCCAACTCTTCAGTTATGAAGCCTTTTTCGGGATTTGGCACGGGCCGATCTACGATGAATGGGTCGTCATCAAGGGCAGTTTTATAGCCTTTCGACTGAGCCTACTACTCCTCGCTCTTTCAATGTACTGGGCATCAAAAAGGCCAAGCATTCCGGCGGGCATAGTCGTCGCTCTTTGCTTCGTCACCACACTTCCAGGTTGGTACCTCGGCGATCGGCAGACATTGAACGAGGTCTTGGACCAACGCCTTGAGTCCGAAGGTGTGGTCATCTTTCATCAAAGGGGCGATCAACACCGAAGAGAGGCGCAATCGATTTTGTCGCAAGCCCTGTTCGAGCGAGCCGATCTCACCAAAATTCTGCAAAGTGAAGTGACTGCCCCCCCCGTGACCATCTGGCTCTATCCAAGCAGAGCAACCAAAGGACGACTCATCGGGGCTCATGGAGTCATCATCGCCCGTCCATGGCAGCGGGAAATACACATGCACGGAACGCAGAAACCCGACCCTTATCTGCGTCACGAAATGGTGCATGTTCTCGGCGCTGATCTGGCGGGTGGACCCTTTGGAGTTCCTCTGGATCCTTTACCCGATACCGGGCTCATCGAGGGACTTGCCGTGGCCTTAGGCCCCCACGATCGCGAGATCAGTTTGCAAGGGGCTGCTGCCGGTATGCTCGACCAAGGTCGACTGCCCAAAGTCCAGGATCTATTTTCCGTTCGGTTCAGCTTAGGTCATGGTCGGCGAAGCTATCGAGCGGCTGGGGCTTTCCTTCAGTTCATCGCCCGGGAACAGGGCTGGAAAACCGTCATGGATGCCTATCGAAAAGGCGGATTAAAACGCAGCGGTCTCGACCTCGAGAAGCTAGAAAATCGATGGCATCAGATGTTGAAGAAGCATCCGCCGGAATTGGGCGCTAGACGGGCATTGATCCGGGGCTACTCGGGGCACTCAATCCTCAAGCGAGCCTGCCCCAATGAAGTTCAGGCTGCATGGCGCCATGCTCAAACAAGCGAAGACATTCCCTCCGATGAACGTGAGCGTCGCTATCGACAGGTGATGGCACTTTCAGGAAACTGCCGCCCCCTCGCGAGTCTAGCGGATCGTTACCATCGGCTTGGCGATGTCGAAGGACAACTAAGAATCGAAAATGAAATGCTGGCTCGTGGCGCTTCGCAGCGGGATCTAGGCCGCTTATTCATGCGCCGAGCAGATGCAGCGAGCAAACGAGGAGACAGGGAAGAATCGAGACAACATTTGGCGAGAGCTCTCGCTACTGCTCCGCCTCCTCACCGTTATCGTGGACTTCTCATCCGCTGGTTACTGCGAGATGACTTGGAGAATCTTCAGCGAGTCGGTGCTTATCTGACAACCTCGGATCGCAAGGTTCAGGAGGGTCTGGCTGAAGCCTTCACCGCGGCTTACAGAAGCGCCCCCAACCCAAGTCGCCCAGCCATCGCCTACCTCTTGGCCCGGTGGTATTCCATCAAAGGTCATTTAGATTTGGCCGAAAACTGGTCGCGGCGAGCCCATCCCCTCCCTCCGACCCTAGCTCAGGAACGGCTCCGATTTAGTGCCCAGTTGGCTGAGCGCCGCGAGGTGCCCTGTCTTGCGCTAGAACGGTGGCAAGCTCTCGCTCAGATCAGTCCGGCCGACCGAGATCTTTTGCCGCAACGCTCAGGGCTTCTTGCCTATCGACATCCAGAAGTCAGTCGCTGCGGGATTGCCCCCGCTGCTCCCCTTAGGTAGGAGGCGGCGGGAGTCGATTCATGAGTGAAGCCATCGAACAACTGACCCGAATCTTCACCTCAACGGAGGCGGGAAAAAGCGCCGTGCGCCCCCTTCGAAAGGGGACCAAGGTGGGTATCAAGATCCTAGGTCAACCGGGTGACTACACCTTTGAACGCACCGCAACCGGTGTCGATATCCGTTCCGGGCAGCCGTCCGACCCTGACTTTTTCATGACCATGGGACCGGAAGCTGTGCAGCAGATCCACGATACTGAAGGCGGTCGCGTCGGCGATTTCGGTGTTAGCTTTCTGAAGACCATGATGGCTGAAGAGGAGGAGCGTGCCGTTCGAGTGAAACTGAACGCAGGTTTGTTCCGCCTCACCCGTAATGGTTATCTGAAAGTTTTACTGCTCGGCGGTCCCGTGGTGGTCGCCTTCATGGCAAAACATGGCTATGTCGGTCCTACGGCGGTGGCTAAAGCGATCAAAAAACTCAAGAAAGGCTGAGCATATGAAGCGTCAAATCCTGTGGGCGACGCTCGCCCTCACCACAGCATGTTATGGGACGATGGAACGGCACCCTGGTGTGAAAGCCAACCCTCTCAACAAAGAGGTTGTTGCCGTCCTTGACGCCTACCAATTGGCGATGACCTCAAAAAACGCCACCGCCCTAGGCGACTTGGTCGCTGTTGACTTCATGGAAGATATGGGCACCCCTGATCCCTCCGATGACTTCGGTGGTCGTGATGAGGTGGTACGCCGGGCGCAAGACCGCTTCTCCAAAATTGACGAGTTGCACATGAATCTACAACTCAAAGAAGTCCATTCGGACAAGGACACGGTACGGGCCCGCTACGCCGTACAAATGCGGTTTCGCTACAAGATGCCCGCTGGCGAAGGCTGGGAGCGTCTCGATGACGTCGAAGAACTCGTCTTGGTACGTCGAGACGGCAAACTGCGTATCCTCAGCGGATTGTAGTCATGCGTGCGAGTCGGTTCCTTGCCCCTACCCTGAAGGAAGCGCCCCAGGCTGCGGTGGTACAATCCCACCAACTCATGCTGAGGACTGGCATGATTCGGCAGGTGGCAGCGGGAATTTACAATGTCCTTCCCCTCGGCTTGAGAACGCTGAGGAAAGTCGAGACCATCGTTCGAGAGGAGATGAACAGGGCTGAGGCATTGGAGCTCACAATGCCCGTCGTGATTCCAGGACAACTTTGGCAAGAGAGCGGTCGTTGGGACTACTACGGTGCAGAGCTCTTGCGTTTCACCGATCGAAAGCAAGGTGACTTCTGTCTCGGTCCCACCCACGAGGAAGTGATTACCAGCTTGGCGGCTTCGGAAATCAAATCCTACCGTCAACTGCCGATGAACCTGTATCAGATACAGACGAAGTTCCGGGACGAGGTCCGTCCCCGGTTCGGCTTGATGAGAGGGCGTGAGTTCGTCATGAAAGACGCTTACTCTTTCGACAAAAACGCCGACGATGCCCAAGCAAGTTACTGGCGGATGCACGAAGCCTACACTCGTATCTTCAAGCGTTGCGGCTTGGACTTCCGTGCCGTCGAAGCGGATACCGGCAACATTGGTGGGTCGCTCTCCCACGAGTTTCAGGTCATCGCCGACAGCGGCGAAGATGCCATCGCTGTTTGTGAACGGTGCGGCTATGCAGCGAATGTTGAGAAGGCAGAACTCAGGGCTTCCGAAACACAGGTTTGCGCCGATGTTTCCATCGATGAGCACCTAACGCCCGAAAAGGGCAGCATCGAATCTGTGTGCCAGCATTTGGGAATCGAGGCCAAAGCGATGATTAAATGTGTCGCCATGATGGGGGATGGCGAACCAGTGCTCGCCTTGGTCCGTGGCGACCACGACCTGAGCGAACCGAAACTGAGAGCTTTGCTTGGGGTCGACCTTCTCGTGCCCGCCACCGAGCAAGAAATCGCTGACCGCTTCGACAGTGTCCCCGGATTCATCGGTCCTCAGGGACGCCCCGCCGATCTTCAGATCGTTGCCGACCACGGTGTGGCAGCCATGGGCCATGGTGTCACCGGTGCGAACCGGAAAGACTACCATGTGTCAGGCCTCTGCCATGGCAGAGATTTCGACGCTCAGTTTGCCGATGTGAGGCAGCCGGTAGAGAGCGACGGTTGTGGACGTTGTGGCAGTGGTCGTTTTCGCTTTCGCCGTGGAATCGAGGTCGGTCACATCTTCTATCTCGGGACCAAATACAGCGAAGCCATGAATGCAACCGTGCTCGATGAGAACGGCAAAGCGGTGCCCTTGGAGATGGGTTGTTATGGCATCGGTATCGGACGAACGGCGGCGGCGGCCATTGAGCAAAGCCATGACCACCAAGGGATTGTCTGGCCTGTCCCACTCGCCCCCTTTGAGGTTCACCTGTTGCGCTTAGGCAAAGAGGCTGAAGTAAGCGAGCGTTGTGACGCACTCTACGAAAGCCTCCTCGCCGGTGGCTTAGAAGTACTTTACGACGATCGGAATGAACGTCCGGGGTTTAAATTTAAGGACGCCGAGTTGATTGGCTGCCCCTGGCGAGTCGCACTGGGACGTCGGGGGCTCGAAGCAGGTCAGGTCGAAGTGGTCAATCGTTCGACAGGAGAGCGTTCTGACATGGATTTCGGAGATCTTGTGAGCTTTCTGTGCGGCGAAATTCTACCCGCTCGAAACCCCCTTCTGTAACCATGGATGATTTTCTCCGCTGGGTGCTTCTCGGCGGCCTCGCCGGCTGGGGTGTCGTCAGTTTTTTAGGCGGTCTCTTCACCCCAGTCGGTGGGCGCTGGAGCGACGGTCAGCGGACAATTGACCTCAGGCAGTTCGGCCCCTTCGTCCGAGGTGAATGCCGGCGGGAGGGCGGACGAGAAATCTACACGGGGACAGCCCAGTTTGGACGCGTAAGATTGGCTCGACGTGACGAAGGCAAACAACACCTGATGGCTTTGGGCTTCGCAGAAGAGGTCACGCCCCTCATCGAAGGCGAGTTAATGGGTCGGCTCGATCTCAAACTTCGCGGGCGGCAACTCATGGGCACCTTCGAGGGACGTCGAATCGCCAGTGGTCGCAACCCCGCACGCATCCTCTCCGTTCATCGGGTCAAAAAGACGGCTCGAATCTGGACTCGGACTTAAGTGGATATCAACCCGCGACTTCACAAATCTCGACTTTGATTTTACTGTTTTGGCGGATGCCGAAATGACGAAAGCCCCCACAGGCGAAATTGCGATCATCTTCACCGATGTTGAGGGTTCAACAGCCCTTTGGGACCGTATCCCAGATGCGATGCATAAGGCTATAGAGCGACACGATGAACTTTTACGTCGACTCCTGGTGGAGCATCGGGGTTACGAAGTTAAATCGGAAGGTGACGCATTCATGGCGGCCTTTGCCGAGGCTCGTGATGCTGTTGAATGGTGTCTTCAAGCCCAACGTTTGCTGCTCACCCTCAACTGGCCGGGCTTACTCGGCGACCAACCCGAGTCGAGTACGGAAAGACGAGCCGACGGCAGCCTTATTTCTGAAGGACTACGGGTTCGAATGGGAGGCCACATCGGCAGACCCAACCACCGGAAAAACCCGACCACAGGTCGCATGGATTATTTCGGCGGCATGGTGAACCGAGCAGCCCGTATCAGTCATGCAGGTCACGGCGGGCAAATCGTCCTCAGTCAGGTGTTGTCAGATCGTGCCGGCGAACTCCACGATTGTACTCGAGTTGACTTGGGCTGTTTCAAGCTAACCGATTTAAGTGAGACCGAACAACTCGTCCAAATCCTCCCACAGACCTTGGCGGATCGATGCTTTCCAAGCCTGCGAGCGACTCCATTTCGGCGACCGCAAATTGGTTTACCTTCTCTGCCCTTACTCGGACGAGACACAGAATCAGCAGAACTCCTTCAAGCGCTTCGGCAGGGTCATCGGCAAATCCTGCTCAAAGGGCCACCAGGTATGGGCAAAAGTCATCTCGCCCGATCAGTGACCTCAGCCTTTCAGCGTGAGACGAGTCTAGCGGGTATCGAGTTGACATTAACGGATCAAGGCGATCTGGAGACTGTCCTCACCCAGGTCGGCTCAAGCTTGGGATTACCCTTGGGGAAACTGCAAGGCTCTGATGGTGTCGAGGCACAAATACCCCATGCGATTCGAGCACAGGGAAAAGCAATCATCCTGATTCATGATTGGGATCAGTTAGAACCGCTCGCGTTGGGCGTACTGCAACGATGGCATGACGAAATCGACTCCGTTTGTTTGCTTTTTACTGGTCAGGGGCATCCCGATTCATCAAGCTTTTTCACTATCACTTTGGGGCCGGTTGACGCCGATGGAGCCGTTGACATCTTTGTGGACTCCGCTCGACGGCAACTGGGGGGATTTTCGCCCAGTGCAGCGGATCAAAAGGCGATTGCTCAAATGGGCGAAGAATTGGACGGATCGCCGCTTGCGATTCGCCTGACGGCTGGACGGTTGAAAGAACTGCGCCCCAACGAGATTTTAAACCTGCTACCTCATCGCCTTCCCCTTCTCGCCAACACTCAAGCCCAATCGGCTCGGCTCGATCTGGCTCTCTCTCTCTCCTGGGAGGGATTGACTGAGGCTGAAAAGAATCTAGTCCAATCGATGGCTTGGGTTCCTGCTGCGCTGACAACAAACTTAATCCATGCCTTGATTCCTCGGGCGCAGCGATGGTCTTTGGAACAGATCCGACAATTCATTCACAACTTGGACAACCGATCACTCCTCGTACGTGAGGGTGAGGAGGCCGGGGACGAGCCTGTTCGTTGGAGTCTGCTAAAGAGTGTCCGTCGATTCGTTAAAATTCAGATGGGTGACGCAAGCGAAATCAAAGGAATTTATACTCGTCTCTCTGAGTATCTTTTGCCCCAACTGGAACCAAAAATTGAGGGATATCGAGACGCCCGACGAGCACATGTGAGGCAATTGTTACTCCATCATCTCGATGTGCTCGTCGCCATCGGCCGATCAAACGTGGGCGAAAACTCGATGAGGGCAACGCTCTGTGCTCTTCCGATCCTTCGAGATCGTGGTGATCTCAGTGTGCTCCGGGATCTCCTCGGTCTCGACCGCTTGGTTCAAATTAAAGACAAGGAGCTGCGTATTCGAGCTCGCATCGCTCGATTCAAGATCGCCTCCGATGCCCAAGACCACGGGTCTTCATTGCGAGAAGTTGAGAGTGCTCAAAAGGAGTTCAACAACGATACTTGCATTAACCTGCGCTCTGATTGCGAATATTTCATCGCGTCGGCTTATGCCCGACTAGGTCAAGACAACATCGCCGAAACGATGCTGTCTGATGTCATCGAAAAAAACCGAGGAACCGGTGACCGACAATGTGCCAACGCCATGAATGATCTGGCTCGAATACGAATTCGACAACAAAGATGGAAAGAAGCGCAATCCCTCTACCAGAGTGCATACCAGTGGTTCCATGAAAACGGTGACTCCTATGGCGCCGGAAGCACCCGTGCAAACATTGGAATTTTGCTTCAGACCACCGACCCACCGCAGGCGGAGCAATGCTTTCGAAATGCGGCCGGACTACTCCATCAGTTAGGCTCTGCTCGAACCGAACTGATTCATTTAACAAACTTGGCTCGAACCCGCTATTTACAGAGTCGCTACACAGAGAGCCGGCGAGACTATGAGTCGCTCCTCAGTCGTTGGATGCAACTCGGACAACGTATTATGAGCGCCAACTGCAACTTTCACCTGGGTTGCATCGCCTTGCTCGAGGGCAGATCCAGCGATGCTTTGCCTAAACTCGAACGGGCGCAGAAGATCCTGACCCATGCTGGACATCGAGAATGGGCTGGTATGGCGAGCGGCTTCCTGGCTGTTGTTCAAGGTTTCGAGTCCGAGTTAACGCAAGCAGAGACCAATCTGAAGCAGTTACAGCAGTTACTGGGAACGGTCACATCGCCTGCCATCGAAGGATTATTTCACCTCTGCGAAGCTGGCTTAGAGATGGCTCGGCTGGAAGCGACACCGAAAATCGAATCGCAGACCAAGCTTTCACTTGAAGCCATCAGTCGAACTCTAAAGGATGTTAAAAATCGTTTTCATTTGGAAACGCCACTTCAGGATTTGCATCAAGGTCGTCACGAGATCGAATTTGACCTCGTCCACCTCCACAAGTTTCTGAAAGAGCGTCAGCGACTAATCCTCATGGCAGAATCACTCACTTAGAAGCGTCTGTGCTTCAGCTAGGGCTCAGGCGGCGGCTGCAGCACGACCTTGTCACCACGAGCAACTTCACGGCTTGAAAAGGTGACGACAGCCGTACTGTGCTTCTCTCCGGTGCTCAGTACCCGCAAGGCTCCGACAGCGATTGGCAGCGGCAAATCGGACCGGGTAAGTGGATCTTTCTCTTGAGTGACGGTCAACGTATTACCCGCTTGAACGCCGTCTTCCGTACCCAGGTTGACGAAGACGAGATGATATTCCCCGTATAAGCTAATGGACTGCAATAAGCCGCCAATCACCAATCCCTCCGCCTCCGCAGTGTTTGCGGCGCTGGGCAGACGATCATAGATAACCGGGGGGGCAGCGGCGACAAAATCGCCTCGTTCCACCGCATCGATGGTACGGTCGATCACACCAAGTGCGGCTCCCCCTTGACCGATCTCAGTAAGCGTGAGTCGTCCCACTCGCTGGGCAACAACACCGAGTCGTTCTCCACTTGCGGGGTCGGTCAGGAATCGAACCCGGCGAAAGATGAAGAGATTCTCACCGGCGAGCGGCATCTGTTCGGGGTCATTGAGTTGGACGGAAACCTGATCACTGTCCGCCATAATAATCCGGTCCATCGGACTTCCGGTAACGACCCCAGCACCTCGGTCGTCAAAGCCGATCACGGTATGACTGGGATTCAGATTCAAACTTCTCGATTTAAAGCGTTTGGCTGATTCTGAAGTGATCGCAACAAGTTGAGATCGAGTGTAGCCCAGATAGGGGTCGAAGTAGCCGGTCAACTCAACCTGGTCAGCCTGACGTTTCGCAACAGCTTTCGGATTGTCTGTATTCTCTTCGTCCTCATCCTCGTCCTCATCATCTTCATCATCTTCATCTTCTTCGTCTTCATCATCTTCATCGTCATCCTCGGTCACCTCGAGAGCATCGGGGTTGGTCGCGACGAAAGTCAGTTTCTGGCCTGGGTAAATCCAATGGGGGTTTTGAATGTCCGGACTCGCTGCCCAAATCTTACGCCAGTACCACGGACTCTTCAGGAACCGATCCGAAAGATCCCAGAGCGTATCTCCTTTTTTGACGGTGTAGGTCACCTGACGACCATCTTCGGTTTCCAGATCAATCTCATCGCCTTCTGCCATTCGATCTCTCAGTGATCGGGGCTCAGTGGCGTCTTCTTCTTCGTCCTCGGCGTCTTCTTCTTCGTCCT
>NZRT01000118.1 GCA_002696345.1 Myxococcales bacterium | reverse complement strand
TTCGTCTTCTTCGTCTTCTTCGTCTTCTTCGTCTTCTTCGTCTTCTTCGTCTTCTTCGTCTTCTTCGTCTTCTTCGTCTTCGTCTTCTTCCTCTTCTTCGTCCTCAACATCCTCGACGGAAACGTCTTCTTCGTCTTCCTCGTCCTCTTCAGCAGCCACTCGTCGGGCGATTCGAGGTTTAAAGCGTAAGTCCCAAAGGAGCTGGTTTCCTTCCACCCAGTGTGCATCCTCTACCCGATTCGGGACTTCCATCATGATCTGACATTGGTCATCATGACGACGATCTTGAAAGGTAGACAGAGAGAGGAGGGGGGCGTTTGGAAGACCGGCATCCACCGCCTTGATGAGCTTTGCCGGCACCCTGCAGTTGACGATTCGTACGGATCGCAGATTCCCTTCGTTGGGATCACGACGCAATGAGATCTTCCCTGAGAACGTGACTCGAACCCGAAGAAAACCTGGCTTCTCGATGATCTCGCTCCCCGTCATACGGACGGTTTTCGCTTTGGGCTTCAAGGCCATCTTTGCCTGGCCCTGTTGAGGCTGACGCAAGATCACTTCGAAGCCATTGCCCAAGGGACGAGGACTACTGGCGAGCCACTTATGATCGGTCAAATCGATGACTGCTCGTAAAATGCCACCATTATTGGAGATCCGAATTCTCTTTGCGGCTCGAGTGTCGGTGAGGATGGGGCGGACACCGCTCGGACGCCGTACATTGGGAAGATCGATGACCAGACGCTCGGGTTGGCTGAGGCGTAAAAGGCCCACCTTGCCAAAGGCATCATTACCTCGAACGACCACGCGAGTGTTTGCACCTTGTGGGATCACAGCAATCCCACCCAAGAGACGAGCCCGACCCTGCCCTCGGGACCAGCGCCAACGGTCGTAGTCTGGTTGAGCCTTTTGCTGGTTTTTTGAAGCCCTCTTTAAGGGGACTAGTGTCGGTTGAGGAGTCGATTTTTGTGCCGTGACTAGGGCAGGCAAAAGGCCGATGCCAAACAGGCCAATTAATGCTGTATTTTTCATGGTGCTCTTAATCCTCAAGGTCCTCGTCGTCACTGGAGTCCTCGTCTTCTTCCTCGTCTTCGATCGCGTCCAACTCTGCGTCCGGCGTGCTCGCCGAGAGCGGTTCATCGGGGGTCGAGGATTCGCTGAGGTCATCATCATCTGAATCGTTTTTGGGTCTTCCGGTGGCTGTACGCAGGGAAAGGGTTCGATCGACGATACTGATCCTGCCTAACTGGTCCTGAAGTCGCTCTCGAACCAGAACTCTGCCCTCGCGAATATCCACCACACGGCCACCGTGGGCGCCGATCTCCGATCCTCGACGGACAAAGTAGCCAAGTCCATCCCGCGTCTCGATGACTGCAACGGGAGATGCAACGCCGGTGACAAGCCCTACCAATCGAAGTTCGGAGACATCTAAGCACAGAGGGCAGCCCTCCTTGTCCCGCTTGTCGGTCAGTGCCACGATAAAGGGCTCGAAAGGATCTCTCAGTCCTTCGGATTGATAAATAAACGGTGGGATCGGATCTGCCGCGTCGTCGGCCACCACTTCGATTTCATTGTTTTGTTTGCCCGCTGCAGGCGCACCTGGATTTCCTGCAGCGGCACCTGCGCCGCCGGCGGGGCCGGGGTACTCCTCTTCGCAAGCTGCAAAGAGCATTAAAATCCAAACGAATGCGAGCAGACGGACCATCAGCGCCCCCCTGCCGAATTCGCTTTTTCAGAACGTTCAACTTCACTGTCGGTCAAAAGACGGTAGGCGACGATCGTGGCTTTTCCTCGTACTCTCGTCTTGATTTCGTTTCCGCTGGTATCCGCTTCAGGGGGGACCGCCTCCATGCCGACCGCCAAGACTTTTACGATCCGTTCCAGTTGGTTGAGCCTGTCGAAGAATTGCCCCACGCTGTGAAATTCACCCACGTATTCGGCTTTGTTGACGATGAAGGCCATTTGACCCACCCGCAACTCGGCATCGGGCTTCAAACTTCGAAGATCAAGACGGGCTTTCGCAGCTTCTCGATAAATCTGGTCGATGAGTTCGCCGGGATCTGACTTGCGAGGAATTTTAGCTTCCACCGCGTCGACAGCGGACTTTTTCAGTTTAAGCTCTTGTTCCAAGACATGTTTGTTTTTGATGACGGCTTGAAAACCCCGTTGCTTATCGAGTTCTTTGCGTTTGAAAAACTCATCGTCTTCCATCTGAGTTTGCAAACCGCCCAAGAGGACGAAGTAAAATAGTGCAAAGATCGCCACCGGAACACCGCCGGCGATGCCTAGGCGTTGCGGAGGCTTGAGCTTAGCCCATTTCTGGAGAAGTTCTTCCATCAGCCACCCTTCTCCTCTTTTTTGTCTTTTTTATCGTCTTCTTCATCGGAGCGGTTGATGGCGAAACGGGCGAAGAGGTTGAACTTCTGCACTGGGATGTCGGCGGCGGCGTAAATGACCTCGGTCACTTCACCGAATTCCATATGATCGAAAGCGTTCGTTGAGGTGAGTGATTGAGCAAAGTCGGTAAGATCTTTGGGGCTCATGGCATAGCCCTCGATGCCGATGGCGAAGTCGGGATCCTGAAGATGCACCAACATTTGCATCTCGATGGATTCGCCTCCCTGGACCACGGGTTCTCTCAGCGTGAGCGGGCTGATGATGGGATAGAAACCCATTTTGGTGATCCACACTCGATTTGGAATGTTTTGAGCTAGGGCATGGAGTACCTTTGCCGGCTCTGCGTGGAGTTGATCGACCACCTCGATAATGGCGGTCTTTTCTTTGAGCCGGGACTCTTCCTCTTCCAGGGCTTTAAGGGCACCTGCTTCTTTCTCAAGTCCAGCGGTCTGGGATTTCACCGCATCATATTCTTTGCGTACCCGTGTCGCTTGAGTCGCTTCCGTGCCGTACCAGGTGGAGAGAGCGAGACCGATCCCGACCCAAACGATCACCATCAGCAGCATTTGCTCTTTCAGGGCACGCTGGCGAGCTTCCTCGCGTACGGGGAGTAGATTAACGCGGATCATGGCTCGACGTGCTCCCCATCGGCTTCGGTGGCGTCAAAGCCAACCTCGGTGGGTTCCGTATCCGTGATCTCTGTCGTCTCGGTATCTTCCTGCTCGGCAGCAGCAGCTAATTGCTTACTCTTTTTCTCTCGTTCTTTGGAGGTGTTCAGGCGATCAAGAGAGGCCCGTGTTGCCATGCCTGCGCTGATGGCCGCCTGGGGTGCAACGGCTTCGAGGAGTGGGACGTTGATGGCTTTGTTTGCCAACACCATTTGCCCGAAGGGGTTCGTCGCTTCACAGGGGAAGCCGAGTTTCTGACTCAAGGCTTGGATGAGGGTTTGA
This sequence comes from Myxococcales bacterium, assembly GCA_002696345.1. Classification (GTDB taxonomy): domain Bacteria; phylum Myxococcota; class UBA4151; order UBA4151; family UBA4151; genus UBA4151. The sequence goes on along the minus strand of NZRT01000118.1, from coordinate 25,517 downwards.
GAGCGAGCCCCCCCGCCGCTCACCAAGCCGATCTCTGGGGGGTCCCCCCCTTGATCGATGTGGTAATCGAGCATCTGTCGAACTTCATCAGCGAGTTCATTGAAACCCTGCTCGAGCAGTTGCTGAACATCAGCAGGTACCACACCCATTCCAGCGCCACCGGACTTAAATGCTTCCGCCTGCGCGAAGGGGATTGCCAGGTTCCGTTGCAAATTTTCGGTGATGCTGTTGCTGCCGGCTTCTCGGGATCGGCTTTGCATGACCTCGCCGCCCCGGGTGACGACAAAGGCTGTCTGATTGGCGCCGACATCGATCAGGCAGACACAGGTATTTGCCAGATCAGGGCGCGAGATTTCTAGCGAATTGACCAGGGCAAAAGCATGAATGTCGACGACGACTGGATTGAGTCCGGCGAGTCGAGCTGCGGCGCAGTAATCATCGACCACGTGACGTTTCGCAGCCACGAGGATCACATCCATTTGATCCGCGTCCGGCGCGTGTGGGCTAATATGAAAATCCAAATACACCTCTTCTAGATCGAATGGGATGTATTGCTTTGCTTCCCAGGCTAGGCTTTCTTCGAGTTCTTCCTCGCTCATCCGGGGAAGACTGATCTGTCGCAAGATGACCGAAGCACCCCCAAGGCCGAGGCACGCGTCTCGGACTCGGATATTTTGACTCGCCAGAAGCTCTCGGATGGAACTGACCAAAGCAGCCGAGTTGAGAATTTCGCCATCTACGATGGTCTCGGGGGGAAGTGGCAGCAGGCCAAAGTTGACGAGCCGATATTTCTTGCCCCGCTGTTTGAGCACGCACACTTTGATTTGCGAGGAGCCAATATCGAGCCCAACCGCTAGCTTTGGCATGCCGTCCCTTTCCATCGCCCCGTTGCGCCGCGCGCGAGAGACTTCGCGCAGAAGACACAAGGAGGCCCTTCGAGACGGAAAACGCCACAGGGTGGCAATTCGTTTAGACTAAGGTAAAAAAGGACTCCATCGCGGTGTAAATGCTCGGCCCTTTACACCGCTGACCAACGTGGCGTGACGACCATCTTCTCGCATCACCCAAACCCGTTGTGTGCGCCCTTCACCTCGAGTTGACGTGAAGGCGATAAGTCGGCCGTTTGGCGCCCAAGTTGGCTCTTCATTGTTCCCTTCCGCTTGAGTCAGCCGTTTGACGTTGCCATCGGCTGTCGCCACCGTGAAGATATCGAAAGCATTTCGTTCGTCCCGTCCGACGAAGGCGATCAGATCGCCTCTTGGGCTCCATGCTGGTGTTTGATTGTAGTCCCCTTTCCAGGTGACTCGTCGGAGTTCGGAACCATCCACTTTGGAGACATAAATTTGGGGTGTGCCACCACGCTCACTCACGAAAGCGAGTTGTTTCCCATCCGGGCTCCACGTGGGGCTGGAGTCGATACCCCAGTGATTCGTCACTCTTTTTACGATGTCCCCCTTCAAACTGATCAAATAGATTTCTGCGTTGCCGTCTTTACTTAGCGTTAAAGCGATTAAATAAGGGTAGGTCTTACCATCGACGGTAACAGCGACTGGACTCACTTTAGCCCCCGTGTTGATGCCTTTGCGACGACTCACTGCCGTCCAACGTCCTCCACGGATGGGCATTCGGTACAAGTGGGGCTTTCGGGCAGCATAACTGGTGAAATAAACGCTCTGACCGCCCGGGCCCCACGCCGGTAAAATATGCAGTCCTTTGGCTGGCGTAATCAGCCGAGCTCGAGCCCCATCTGGATCAGAAATCCAAACGGTTTTGTGGCGTCCTGATTGACGAACAAAAGCGATCTGACTTCGGAAAGGACCGGGTTCTCCCGTGAGTCCGAGGAGGATGGCATCAGCCAGTTGTCCTGCGAGGTTTTCGAGCCGATCCTCACCGGTTTGTAAGGTGCCATTTGCCAGTGGTCGCTCGGAACGGACGTCGAAAACCAGATACTCGATGACAACCGCCCGTTGGCTACGGCGTAAAGCGAATTTGAGAAGCCCCTTCGCACCGATCTGTCGCCAGGCTTCGAACTGAATTTTCTTCGGTTCGATCCCCTCATCTGCCGGTGCCAAGAAAGAAGCAGGGTCGAGGATTTTGATCATGCCCGTCAGTTGAAGCAGGGCACGGACTCTCTCGGCGACCTCCTGGCCCCTTTGGCGAAGTCCTGCCTCCGTACTGATCGGGGGAGCGAGCGCGACGGGGTAGCTTTGGACCTTCGCGCCGCTGACCTCGATATCAGCCGCTGCTGCCGGTAGAGCCAAACAGAAGACGAGGGGAAGCACGCGCCTCACGGTCTCAACTCCGCTGTGATGCCTTTTGCCATGCGCGCAATCAATGCTTCGGGGGGTTTAGGAAACTTTACCAGGCGAGCCACAGCAAGCATGTCTCGATCGAAGATCCCATGCCCAGACGATTTCACAAGCTTTACTTCGAGAGAACTGCCGTCTGGACCAATGCGGAGGAAGAGTTCAACCTTGAGTCGGATTCGCTGCGCTGGTGTCAGAGTATCCGGAATCGTGTATGCGGGGTGGTCTTTAATCGCTCGAGCACAGTCCGCAAGATAGCCCTGGGCTTGCTCCTGGATGGCTCCATCACTTCGAGTGCCTTGATCGCTTCCTTCCGGGTTGCCTTGGGCTTCCTTGGGAAGATCACCGGTTTGATCCTGAGTCGATACTCGGGCGAGGGCTTCGCTCGCCAGGTCTTGCGCCTGATCGAATTCGACTTCTTTGCGAGTGCGTTCCAAGGCTTTTGCCGCCAAGTTGAGGTCCGATTCCGTGACCACTGGTTTCCGGGGACGACGCCTTTGTTTCGCTCGTCGCTTCTGCGTGCGAAGGCGTCGGGGGAGTGCCTTCGCTTTCTGCTTCGGAGCCCGAACGACAAGTTCTGCGACGATGACCTTTTTGAGGGGTGCTGCCGTCGTCTCACCGCTCAGAAGGAAGCCTGTACCGATCAGCATCACGTGAATCGCTAAACTGGCGGTGAGGGCGACAGGTACTCGACGCAGCGCTGTGATGAGCCTCCGACTCCGGGATGCCGCTTGGGGAGGGGTCATTCCGCTTTCCCCAGCGGGTCGGTGACCATCCCTAACTGCTTGATTCCCGCTCCCTGCAGGATGGACATCACTTCCATGACTTCGCCGTAGCCTAAGGCTTTGTCCGCATGGAGGTGCAGGGCTCCCTCTTGGCGAATCCGCTCATTTGCTTGAAGCTTTTCTGCCAAAACAGCTGCCGGGATCTCCACCTTCCCCAAAAAGAAGCGCTTGTCTGCGGTCATGGTCAGCACCAACTGTTCCTTTTCTTCTGCGATTGGAGCCGAAGCAGTTTGCGGAAGGTTGACCTTCACACCCTGCATCAGCATGGGTGCGGTAATCATGAAGATAATCAACAAGACCAACATGACGTCGACCATCGGCGTCACATTAATGTCGCTGACGGGGGCGTCATCGTCACTTAAGTTGATAGCCATGGCGCAATTCCTTCATCGCAACAACGACGCAGCCCGACAAAACTTCGAATACGTGGGGGCTTGCGGCAAATGCGGGTAGCGGCGATCGACTTGGGGAGCAACAGTTGTGTTTTTCTCGTCCTCGACAGTGAAACTCAACAGGTGGTGGCGACGGATGTGACCTTTTGTCGATTGGGTGAGGGGCTCGATGGCTCGGGGCAATTGAGTACGAGAGCGATTCAGCGAAGTTTATCCGCATTGAAGAAGTATCATCGCTGGGCACAAGAACTTGGCTGCGAACACATCGAATGTGTTGGGACCGCAGCGCTTCGCGAGGGGGTCAATCGACAGGAGTTAATCGATTCGGCTGCCCAATTTGGGCTGCATGTCCGAGCGATCACAGGGGCAGAGGAGGCCCAGTTGTCTGCACGGGCGGCTTTGGATCATTTAGACCCAGGCCAGCAAGCGTTGGTTGTGGACGTGGGGGGGGCATCGACGGAGTTCATCCTGGCGGACGCCCGCGGCGAAATTGTTTGGCGTTCGTCCTTACCCATCGGGAGCGTTCGTCTCTTGGAGCGATGGTCGCTGACGGCGCCCGCCCAGGATTCGGTATGGAAAGCGATAAAAGCGGATATTCTGAACGCTTTCAAAACCCTTCCATCATGCCCATCGGTGCCTATTGTTGCGGTGGCGGGAACGGCAACGACCCTGGTGATGTGTTTAAAAAAAATGGAGGTCTACGATCCCCTTCATATCGACCACGTACGAGTCTCGTCCCGGGCGCTCGATGCCCTTCTCGATGATTTGATCTCTATGAGTGTGCCCAAACGTATCGTTGATTTTCACCTGCCCCTGGCCCGGGCAGATGTTTTTCCTGTGGGTCTTGGACTCCTTCAACAATTCCTCCAGTGGCGAGGTGCTGACCATCTGATCGTTAGAGACCGTGGGGTTGCATGGGGAGNGGTGCTGGGNTGTGTGGAGTCAAAAGGTNCTGATTAAACAGGNNTTTNNTNTNTCTTNTGGCGATTTTATTATCTGTTGATCAGCGTTTTGGGGNCGATTTAGGCATCTGACCAACGATGCCTAACTTGATGAGCGTCTAACGACGCACCGATCTGTATTCTGGCGTTTTTTTGCAGGGAACCTTGTCACTGCGTTGTGGCACTGGCACAGCGAACTTGGCTAACCTCGATGGGACGCACATGGCCGAGTTGAATCCAGACGCTTTAGTTTATGCGGAAGCTCAACTTCGGAAGTTTCAGAAGGACCCCGAGAGCGTGGATCCGAGTTGGCAAGCTTTCTTGCAAGGNGACGACAGTCTTGAAGGACCTAGTTTTCCCNCTCGGAGTTTGTTTGATCCGGCGGGGGGACCTGTTCGAGCGCCCATTCCGGGACCGACGCCGCCAGCGGTTCGATCGACGAAGCCTGCGGGAGATGTGTTAAGTCAAGTACCTCTCTTTTCAGGCCTGACCGAGACGGAGTTGGAAGCCATTGCACAACGCATGGCACCGATTACGATGGCTGCAGGTGAGGTGATCTTNAGTTCAGGGGATCCAGGCGATGCCCTTTATTTGATTCTCTCNGGCTCTGTTCAGGTGACTCGAGGCAGTATTTTGATCGCTACTTTGGGCCCTGGTGAGCCCCTTGGCGAACTCAGTGTCCTCGACGACCGTGCCCGTTCAGCCACGGCTCGAACGAGCGAAAAGAGTACGTTGCTGATGCTGCCGGCGCGCGACTTCCACGCCATCATGGAAAAGCATGCACGCATTGCTCGCAGTATGGTGGTGACCGTCAGCCAGCGCTTGCGTCGGACCAACATGCGACAAGAGCGAGTGGATCAGCTTATTCATGCCTATCGTGTCCGCGGTCATACAATCGCTCGTATCGATCCGCTCGACCGGCGAGCGACGGAGCACCCAGAGTTGGCCCTTGAGTTCCACGGTCTGTCGGAAGAAGATTTAGATCTTAAGTTTACGAGTCGTCACTTTAGCGATCAGGGCTCGATCAAGTTACGACACATTATCGACCGGCTCCGAAACACCTACTGCCGCAGTATCGGTGTTCAATTCATGCACATCGATGACATCGGNATCAAGCAATGGCTGCAGTCCCGAATGGAGTCGACTGGGAATCGGCGTAGTCTGTCTCGAGAGGAACAACTTCGCATTCTGTCGAAACTCACAGATGCGGAGCAGTTTGAGCAATTTCTTCACAAGAAGTTNCTTGGAGCGAAACGCTTCAGTCTCGAAGGTGGAGAGACGTTGATNCCGCTGATGGACCAGGTGATTGAAGAATCGGCTCAGCGAGGGGTTCGCCATGTTGTGATCGGAATGGCGCATCGAGGGCGCCTGAACATCATGGCCAACATCATGGGCAAGTCACCGGCGCAGATTTTTGCTGAATTCGATGATGCGGATGCNATGGCAAAAATCGGGTGCGGTGACGTGAANTATCACTTGGGATTTTCTTCGTTACGCAGCTTTGGTGAAGGTGAGCAGGTTCAACTCACCCTCTGTTTTAATCCAAGTCATCTCGAGTTTGTCGGNCCTGTGGTCATGGGTAGAGTGCGCGCTCGNCAGGATCGNCTGCANGACGAAGAACGCAAGCANGTNATGGGNTTGGTGATNCACGGCGATGCTGCTTTTGCTGGTCAGGGCGTNGTTCAAGAGAGTCTAAATCTCAGTGANCTTGAGGGNTACCGGACCGGTGGAACCGTCCATTTGATCGTCAACAATCANATTGGTTTTACGACNCCCCCAGAGTCGAGCCGGTCGACGGCCTATTCTACCGATGTGGCTCGTATGTTGGATGTCCCCGTCTTCCACGTGAACGGTGAAGATCCGGAAGCGGTGAGTCAGGTGATCCGCTTGGCGATGGAGTTCCGTGATGAGTTCCGTCGGGATGTGATCATCGATATGTATTGCTTTCGGAAATATGGTCACAATGAAGGTGACGAGCCGACTTTTACAAATCCTTTGATGTACGACGCCATTCGATCCCGTGGGACCGTCCGTGAGAGTTACCTCGAGAACCTCCAAGCGATGGGGCAGGTGACCGCCGATGACGGACAAGCGATCATGGATCGTACCCGCAATCGGTTGGAGCGTTGCTTGGCTGAAGCGAGNGGTGAACTCAACGATCACGAATCGTTTTCCCCTGAAATCGCCGTCGTTGAAGATTTGAAGCCAATTCCAGGGTATGGCTTCGAATCGATCGAAGAAGAGGGTGTGACCCTGATGGCTTACTGCGGTGGNCGGGANCGAGACTGCCCGGAGGTTGATACTCATGTTGATGAGACNCGTCTGAAAACGTTTCTCGAAGGACAGTTGGGCTGGCCTGAGGGCTTTCAGGGNAACAAGAAATTGAAACGAATTTTNGCGGCACGGGCGAAGATGGCCGCTGGTGAACAGGACCTCGACTGGGGGGCTGGGGAGTCATTAGCGTATGCCTCACTCCTCGATGAGGGCGTGCCGATTCGACTCTCAGGTCAGGACGCTGGGCGAGGCACCTTCGCCCATCGACACTCGGTCTTTCATGACACGGTCGACGGCAGTCTTTATGTGCCACTCCAAAAATTTGGGGATTTCGGGGTCTGGGATAGTCCGTTGTCTGAATGCGCCGTCCTTGCCTTCGAGTACGGCTATTCATTGGAGATGCCCGAAGCANTAACGATCTGGGAAGCTCAGTTCGGTGACTTTGCAAACGGTGCCCAGGTGATCATCGATCAGTTCATTACGTCCTCAGAGGACAAATGGAATCGNTTCAGTGGTCTGGTCATGATGCTACCTCATGGCTTTGANGGGATGGGNCCCGAGCACTCAAGCGCTCGACTTGAGCGCTTTCTGACCATGGCTGCCGAAGACAATATNCAAGTGATGAATCTGACCACGAGTGCCCAAATTTTTCACGCNTTGCGCCGGCAGATTCGGCGAAGAATCCGCAAGCCGTTGGTGATTATGACGCCCAAGAGTCTTCTGCGCCTCAAAGCGGCGACCAGCACCTTTGACGATTTGTCACAGGGGGGCTTTCAGAAGGTGATCTGCGAAGATGACGGACCGGATCCGGCGGAGACGAAGCGGATTCTGATCTGTAGCGGTAAAGTTTACTATGACCTCTGCGAGGCTCGGAAGGAACATGGTATGGATCATGTTTCGATCGTGCGGATGGAGCAATTGTATCCGTTGCCCGATATCGAGTTGCAGGAAGCGCTCAAGGATTACGCGGATGAAACTCCGCTCTATTGGGTTCAAGAAGAGCCAGAGAATATGGGTACTTGGCCCTCGTTGCTCCATCGTCTAGGCAGTCGCCCCTTTGGCCGTTTCGATTTGAAGCGAGTGTGTCGCCCTGAAAGCGCCAGCCCCGCAACGGGTTCAGCCGCAAGTCACAAATATGAACAAGATCTGCTTTGCCGCCAAGCTTTGGGCATCGAGGAAGCATAAGGAAAGACCATGACTGTTGAGATCAGTGTTCCGTCCGTCGGTGAGTCCATTACGGAGGTCACCATCGAGACCTGGTTGGTTGCTGTGGGGGATACCGTACAGGCTGACCAGCCCATCGCCGAAGTGTCCAGCGATAAGGCTGACTTGGAATTGCCTGCACCTGTGAGCGGTACGATTACCGAAATCCTGGTGGCGGATGGTGACGACGTGCAGGTGGGTCAGGTGATTGGCCGAATGGAGGCTGGCGATGTGCAGGTGGCGAGTTCANCCCCTCTGGTTGAGGCGCCCCCGAAGGTTGAAGAGCCCAAGCCTNCAACACCACCGCCCGCTGTACCTGTCCCACAAACGGAACTCCCTGCACCCACACCGGCTGCCCAAGCCGCCCTTGCCACCGAGGCCCCCCGGGTCATGCCCTCTGCAGAACGAGTACTCTACGAAAGCGGACTGCCGGTCAGCGCAGCGACCGGATCGGGGCCAGGGGGACGTGTTCTCAAAGAGGATGCAATGAAAGCCGTTGCTGCGGCGAAGCCAAGTCCAGCGGCTGTTCCTGCNGTTGCCTCAGCAGATCCATCCATGGGCCGGGCCACGGAACGGCAAAAGATGAGTCGGATGCGGCGCACCATTGCCTCTCGCTTGGTGGAAGCTCAGCAAACCGCTGCTTTGCTGACCACCTTCAATGAAGTGGACATGACCGCAGTGATGGGTTTGCGNAAGAGTCACCAAGAGGCNTTCACGGCTCGCCATGGCGTGAAACTCGGGTTTATGAGTTTCTTTGTGAAGGCGGCAGTGGAAGCGCTAAGAGTGTATCCGGCCGTCAATGCGCAAATCGATGGTAAAGAGATTGTCTACCACGACTATGCCGACATCGGCATCGCTGTCGGCGGTGGCAAAGGCTTGGTTGTTCCCGTGTTGAAAAATGCCGAGCGCATGGGCTTTGCCGAGATCGAGAAGCGGATTCGCGACTTCGGTGCNCGAGCTCGTAGTGGTGATTTGGCGCTCGATGAACTTCAAGGGGGAACCTTTACCATCACCAATGGTGGTATTTACGGTTCCATGCTTTCGACGCCGATCATCAACGCGCCGCAGAGCGGTATTCTGGGCATGCACAACATCGTCAAACGAGCGGTCGTCGTGGGCGACGAGATCGTTGCTCGGCCCATGATGTATCTTGCGTTGACTTACGATCATCGCATCGTTGACGGCCGTGAGGCNGTCAGTTTCCTCGTNCGCTTGAAAGAGTGTCTCGAGGAACCCTCTCGACTACTTATTGAGGCTTAATTCCATGGAAAAAGTTCACGANGTTGTCGTCATTGGCGGCGGACCCGGAGGCTATGTGGCGGCGATCCGTGCAGCTCAGTTGGGGTGGGATGCGGCTTGCATTGAGGTGGAGCAAAAGCTTGGTGGTACCTGCCTTCGAGTCGGTTGCATCCCCTCCAAAGCCTTGTTGGAATCCAGTGAGCGTTTTCGTGCNGCTCGCGAGGACCTTGCAGGACACGGTGTGGATGTGGCGGATGTCTCTTTGAATCTTGAAGCCATGATGGCGCGCAAAAGTGGNATTGTGGAAGGACTTTCCAAGGGCATTAACGGGCTGTTTCGAAAGAACAAGGTGACTCGATATTCTGGACTGGGTCGGTTTGTCGGTCCGGCGACCGATGGTGTTCATGCGGTACAAGTCGTCGGNGACGACAATGANCAGGTGATCGGNGCCAAGAATGTGATCATTGCTACCGGCTCANTTGCCGCCAAGCTTGGGGGTGTTGAAGAAGACGGAGACCTNATTGGTAACAGTACCCAAGCGCTNTCCTATCCCTCNGTACCCGAGCATCTCGTCGTGATCGGCGCAGGCGCGATTGGTTTGGAGATGGGCAGTGTCTGGCATCGTCTCGGTGCCCGGGTCACCGTGCTTGAGTATTTGCCNCGAATCTTACCNGGGTGCGATGGGCAGATCGCNAAGGAAGCNCATAAGATCTTNAGGAAACAGGGGCTGAAGTTTCAGTTGGGTGTGAAAGTCACGGGGGCTCGTCNAGAGGCCGGTGGCTGTGTCGTGGAGGTGGAAGGTGCCGACCCAATCACCTGCGATCGGGTCTTGGTTTCGGTGGGGCGCTGGGCGAACACGACCGGGCTNAANCTCGATGCGATTGGCTTGGCGACCAACTCCAGAGGGCAGATTGAGGTGGATCATGATTTCGGCACCGGGATTGAGGGCGTGTATGCCATCGGCGATGTGATTCCNGGACCGATGCTCGCCCACAAAGCAGAAGAAGATGGCGTTGCTTGCGTCGAGAAGATGATCACTGGCTATGGTCATGTGGATTACGATTTGGTGCCGAGCATCGTCTACACAGAGCCGGAGGTCGCCAGTGTCGGCAAGACGGAGGAAGCGCTTCAGGATGCGGGAATTGNTTATAAAGTGGGAAGCTTCCCTTTTATGGCGAACGGACGAGCACAGGCGCACGGACATCCTCAGGGCTCGGTGAAAATCCTCGCTCACCGTGAGACCGACCGGGTTCTGGGCGTCCACATTGTGGGACCCTGCGCCGGCGAGCTGATTGGCGAGTGTGCGGCGGCGATGACCTTCGGGGCGAGTGCGGAGGATCTAGCTCGTACTTGTCATGCGCACCCAACACTTTCTGAAACCATCAAAGAAGCGGCTTTGGCTGCCGATGCCCGTGCNATTCATTTCTAGTTGGCAGCGTTCGGATCCCAGAGCAGGAGCGACTCTGGACCGCTTTCGCCGCCGAGTTGTCCGTTTAAATTGTGCCCCCAGCATCTGATCGGTTCCCCTGGACTCGACGCACAGGTGTGACCTGCTCCCATGGCGATCACCGATGATCTTGCCACCNCATTATCGTTGCCGGCGGGCACAGGTGTGGCGTGCACGATCGTCTCTCGTCGTCCCGTGAGTTGCCCCTGGTGATTGTGTCCCCAGCACATCAACAGACGGTCCTCATTTGGCGTACAGAAAGCGTCGCCACCACCCACCATCCAAGTGACCGGGTGAGGCAAATGCTCATTTTGCATCGANGCTTGGGGNGTTCCAGAGCGTCGGGCCTCCTGCGGTGATTCCACATATTCGCTGGGAATTTGGCCAAACAAGTGGTTGCCCCAGCAGTACGTCTCCTCGCGGTTCCATGCGCAGTTTGTTTTGGTGCTGGAGGCGATCCCGACAACACCTGGAAGATTCAGAACGATCCGGGCGTTCGCAGAGTTGGTGAAGTTACCGATGCCAATTTGTCCGTCCGTATTACGCCCCATGCAACTGACGTGACCGTTCGCCATCAGGACACAGGTATGCTCCGCTCCTACCGCAAGTTTCTGTGGCTGCCCCGGAACGTCGATTTCGACGGGGCTGGTGAGATCCACACTGCGTTCCGGGTGGTCCCGGGGAAGGTAGCGCGCTTGTTGGTGTTTGTTCTCCCCCCAACAAAATAAGNGACCATCGCGACNAAGCGCACAGGCGTGGGCATCACCGAGGGCCAGCAAGCGAATGGAGTCCAGCCCTCTTACTTGTTCGGCAGTCAATTGATTGGCTTGGGGGAGAATAGGATCGCCNTCTCGACCCAGCTGACCGCTCGAATTCAGGCCCCAGCAGAAAACGTTCTCGTCACGGGTTCGATAACAACTGAATGTGCTTCCACCCTGAACCGAGACGGCNGCTTCGGATCCTTCAAGGAGAAGGGGGGGAATAACCCTCTCCACTTCAATCCTTCGATCCTCGTCTAGCAGCNGAACACGTCGGTCGACAGGCTTCCCCCAGCAGTAGATGCCTCTCCCATTCTCCGCGGTTGCTAGAGCACACGAATAGCCATCGCCTGCAGCGAGCAGCGAATAATTCGGTGANAAGGTGCAGTCTCGCTCNCAACCATCTCCATCGATGAGGTTTCCATCGTCGCAAGCCTCTTGGGCTTGAAAGAGNTGATGATCACCACAGACAGCGACACGGCAGTTTGACGTGCACGCATCCGAGTTTGACGGGTTTCCATCATCACAGGCTTCGTAGCCATCCTCACCCTCTGCCCGATCTTGGCGATGCAAGCCATCACCACAGAACGCTGTCAGGCAATTGGACGTGCATGCATCGGTATCGACCGCATTGCCATCATCACAGCTTTCGCCATCTTGGACCGCGCCATCGCCGCAACTGGCTGGAGCGCAATTCGTACACGTATCTTCAGGGTTGTCGTTGCCATCATCGCAGCCTTCAGAGGAACTCAGAATACCATCCCCACAACGTTCGATTGCGCAGCCATTCGTGCAACTGTCCGTGTTGTCTCGATTCCCGTCATCGCATTCCTCGTAACCTGCTTCATCAGGCGCTCGGTCGTTGCGAACAATTCCATCGCCGCAGCTGGCGGCAATACACTGCGAAGTACAGGCATCCCCGTCTTCATTATTACCATCATCGCATTCTTCAGGAGCGATCGTCATCGAGTCGCCGCAACGCTCGGAGACACAATTCTCGGTGCATCCATCGCCACTCTCACGATTGCCATCGTCACATTCTTCAAAGTCTGGATGATCTTGTTCGAGATCTGTTCGGATGATCACGTCGCCACAGGCCGCCGTTTGGCAGTCCGTTGTGCACTCATCATCATCCACAAGATTCCCATCATCGCAGGCTTCTTGAGCTTGTCCCGTCTGTGGGTTTTCACTCAGCCACGTGACACCATCGCCGCAGTAGGGAACGTTGCAATCGTTGGTACAGTTATCCTGATCGTTGGAGTTGCCATCATCACAGGCTTCGAAGGTCGCCTCGCTGCTGTCCGTCACATCAGTTCGGCGTTTGCCATCACCGCAACGGGCTTGAACGCAATTGTTCAGGCACTGGTCATCGTCATCGATGTTGCCATCATCACACTCCTCAGTCTCATCGATCACCCCATTGCCACAAAGACGTGGAGCAGCCGGCGCCTGCCAGTCTCTGCTCAAGTCGACATTGGGTCCGCTGCAGGCTGTTAGAATAATAAGGCTGAGCCAGAACCGCATGCATCGCTCCCCGTGTTAGGAAATCATTCCATTGACCTCAGGGCAAGGTGTTGAAACCGACACCATCGCAGTGGTTGACGCGTTGGGTGCATCGGCCGATAGTCAGCAGGTGGTCGAGGAGCCCCTCTTGGATGAGTTGATCGATGGTCGTTACAAGCTCATCAAACGCTTGGGTGTGGGCGGTATGGCCGAGGTTTATTTGGCCGAGCAAACGGGGCCTCGAGGATTTAGTCGTCGGGCGGTCATCAAGCGCATTCATCGACACATGGCCGAGGAGGAACGCTTTGTAAAAAGCTTCGAAGATGAGGCGAGGCTCGCAGCCCTTCTGCAGCACCCCAACATCGTTCGGACGGAAGATTTTGGTGATGATGATGGGCAACTCTTCCTGGTCCTAGAGTACGTGGAGGGGGAAGATCTCCGTACCCTTTGCCACCGGGCTGAGGGCAGTCACAATGGATTGCCACTCCCCGTGGTGCTGCAAGTGGGTCTCGACATCGCCGAAGCGTTGGATTTCGCTCACAAAATGACCGACAATCAGGGTGCGCCCCTTGCGGTGGTTCACCGGGACGTGAGTCCGCAAAATATCATGGTGACTCCAGCTGGGCAGGGGAAGTTACTGGACTTTGGTATTGCTCGAGCCGCCAGTAATCAGCAGCAAACTCAGACCGGAATTTTAAAAGGTAAAGTCGCTTACTTTAGTCCAGAGCAGGCTCGTGGTGAAAATATAGATGGGCGAACGGATCAGTTCGCCCTTGCAGTGGTCCTCTACGAACTTCTTGCCCGAGGTCGTCTCTTTCTGGGCAACACAGAGGTGACCACCCTTTCTCGGGTTTTACGTTGCTATGTTCCCAGCGTCCGCGAGTTCCAGGCGGATCTTCCTGAGACGGTGGATCGGGTGCTCGCACAAGCATTAGCCCACGATCGACATCAGCGATTCTCTGACTGCGCCGCATTTGCTGACGCATTAAGCCAGTGCCTCGAAGCGGTCGGCGGTCGTTGGGATGCTCGACGCTACACGGCATGGCGAGAAGCACTCTTCGTTGAGCCTGCCAACGCGCCGGTACCGTTACCGATGCTGCTCCCCGAGGAGGCGACGGGACCAGCGCCGGCTCCGGATGAAGCCACGAAGGTGGCAGCAGATCCGTTGGCGCCAGGCTCTCGACCCCGTCCTGTACCATCCCCTCAACCGCCGGTTGTTATGGAGGCTGCTGCGCCCAACAAACATCCCGCTGAGCCGCAGCCTGTCAACCAACGGCGAGGCGCCTATGGTGTCATTGCCCTTGGGGTTCTTCTGGGGCTTGGTTGGTATTTTGGGGGCTTCAACTCGCCCCCGTCTTCTCCTGTTGTTGATGAGGGGATGCCGCCCTCGTCTCTTTCCGAGCCGAAGGTCGCCTTAACGGAGGTCGCTCGTCCGATACCTGTCTCTGTGGATGCGGGACATCGGGTCGTCCAGGACGCGGGTAAGGAAAAGGCGGATTCCGGCACGAAGCCAATGGCTAAATCCGTAAAGAAGCGCCGTCGCCGGCGTTCGCGGCGACGAAGTCAACGGAATCCAGCCCCGGCATCGCCTGCGTTGCAGAAAGCGAAAGAGGTGACCCCTCGGATCATTGCGTCCAAGCCAGAAGAAAAGGTCGTTCGCATGCGTCGAGCTGACTTTGACGCGGTGTTGATCGATCGCTTACCCAAGCTGCAGCGGTGCAAAAAAACCCACAGCAGTATTAAGGGGGATATGATTCGTGTCTCCGTGTGGGTGGGTGGGAAAGGGCGTCCGACGAAGGTGGTGACCAAGGGAGCCAGCGGTGCCTATGCTCAATGCTTGCGCAAGGAGATTATGCGGTGGAAGTTTGTCAAGCGGGGTGGTGACACCGAGCGCTTTCAGTTTCCCTTTTAAGGAACCGATGACTTTCTTTGGTTCGCGAGTCCCCAACTCAACAGTCCTCCGGACGCCAACACCAAACCCAGACTTCCTCGGCGCCAGGCCGTGTAGTGACGACTTGCTTGTTGCAATCGGAAGTAGTTGCCGTCGGCGGTTTGTTGATCAGGACTGTTCAGATAACGGGTTCGAGCATCTTGAAGATCAGCATCGGTAGGCGCTAAGGCAAAGAGGAGAGCGCTGCCGAAAAGGGCACCGAGTCCTGCACCGAACAAGACATGATGTTTTCTCAACTGGAAGCTTTGTTGGATGGTCGTTTCTCGAACCACCACTTGCGTTGGCGATTTTTCTTTGGGTCGAAGTTCTGGAAAAAGGCGCATGATGAGATCCTGACAACCATTCACCATGGTCAGAAGCGTCGAGCCGCTGCACACTGCGCCCCGAGGGTCATCGGGATGGTCACGATCTGCAACGCTGACATCCAGAACGAGTTTTTCGTCCAAACGATAAATCTTCCCAGACAAGGTAAACCGAGGGCCTTTACCCGCAAGGAGGTCTGTGAGGGGCACTTCTCGGGCTTCGATCCCCTGGGTTCGATGGATTAGGTCTACCAAGACCCGTCGGAGTTCAGCTGCCTCTTCACTGCTGATCGACTCTTGGCGTTGCAGGGGGGCCAGGCTGATTCCAAAAGGATCAGCGGCAAGCAGCAATATGAGGGCGTAGAGAGGCAATTCGTCGACCGTCCGAAGCGCTTTATTTTGACAACTTGAGCCGCCTATTCGCTATCACGAGTCGGTCATTCTTGTCATGGGTTTGAGCTCGAATTCTCGCACTCAAGAAACAGGTCCTTGCCGTTCACCTCTTCCGCCTTTTAATGCTCTTTGGCGAGGCAGTGTGGGCAGTCTGAGGTCAAATGGCTGAGAATCAGATTATTTTTGGCGATAACCTCGAGGTGATGACCGATCTTGCGGCCACGGCGTCCGGGCGGTTTCAGTTGGCTTACTTGGATCCGCCTTACAACACCGGTGGCACCCCTGAAGATTACGATGACCAACGGGAACCAGATCAGTGGATTCGATTCATGCGGGAGCGACTTCAGGCGCTTCGACCGCTCATGGCGCCGGACGGTGTTGTATTTGTCCAGATCGACGACCGTGAACAAGCTCACCTGAAAGTACTCATGGACGAAATTTTGGGTCGGGAGCGCTGCCTCGCCCATGTGGTGATCAAGATGAGTGAGTTGAGCGGCGTGAAGATGAGTCACGCCGATCAGCGCCTTCCCAAAGTCAAAGAGCATCTTTTGATTTATGGCATGGGTTCGGGAAGCCAGCTGCGAAATATGCGACGAAGGAAAGCACCCGAGGTCCTCGCCAATTATCTCAACTATTATCGAACGATTATCGACAATCCGGAGGATTCCCCGGACCAGTGGTGCCTCCTTTCCATCAAGACGTGGGCCCGGGAGAGCGGTTTGCTTGATGGGGTGCGTACAGGCAGTAAGAATGAAACTCAGCGTCTTCAGGAGCTTAAACTGGAGGAGGCACATCGGGTGGTCTACCGAACCAACAATCGTCTCTTGGCCGAGCAAAACCTACCGGGCATTTCGGAAGTGATTTCGCCCAACGGACGACGCTACATTTCGTGGCAAGGCAAACAGATGCTGTTCCTAAAAGATCACATCGATGAGCCTTTATCGGATCTATGGACAGATCTCTCGACCATCAATCTGAACAAGGAGGGGGCAGGCTCCTTTCGTTTCTCTAAAAAACCAGAGGCCCTTTTGCATCGATGTCTTGAGTTGGCCAGCAAGCCCGGGGACTGGATCATCGACCCTTTTTGTGGCTCTGGAACGACTGCGGCTGTGGCGCACAAAATGGGTCGATCTTGGGTGACCATCGATTGCGAGGAACACCTTCTTGTCCAGGCGAAACCTCGCCTGGATGCTGTCGTTGCCGGGCAAGATGCAGGGGGGATCACTCGCTTGGTGGGCTGGCAGGGTGGGGGCCGTTTTCAGTTTGTGCACCACCCGGCAGCCGGTGGGGGCGAAGCGGTTATTGGAGCAGTTCCTCAGAACTGACCAGTTCAAAGGCTGGGATTTCGACTTGGAACTCCTGGCCATCGTCCCGTACCAGGGAGAGCCCCCCGCGCATCATTCCATTTGGGGTCGGTAGCGGGCAGAAGCTCGTGTATTCGAAAGCTGCGGTGGGTGGCAGCCAGGGCGTCGCACCAATGACACCCTCTCCCTCTATTTCTTCAACCTCACCGCGACCGTTTGAGATCACCCAGTGGCGCCGAAGCACTTTGGCGGGAAAATGCCCCTGATTGAGGATACGCACCCGATAGGCGAAGAACCAGCGGTGTTGAGCGGGATCGCTCTGTTCGGGGATGTATTGGGCTCGCGCCGTGACCAAGATGCCATGTTGTCGTCGACTCATAAAATGCCTTTGGCACTGGCGAAGCGGTTGAAGCAAGTCCCCGGTTCCGACGTAATCTTCTTGCGGGAGCCTCTGATGCGGAGCAGTAGCCTGTCATGATTACGAGCTTTTTTGCCCTCTTGTTCGCAGCGCCGCCTCCGGCCCTGCCGATGACCGCTGACGATCGGCTTCGTCTGGAGCGGGGGGAAGTGGTGGTACGCAGTTGGAAGTCCAAGCGAGGTTTTCCTCGAGGTCTGGCCCGGGTGGTGATCGAGGCGCCTCCCGAACGTGTTTTTCGCATCATCGATAACTGCAATCGTTATCGCTACAATATGAAGCTTGTGAGCTACAGTAAGCAGTTGAGTCGTAGGGGGTCTGTCGTGATGTGTGAGGTGGTCGTGGATCTTCCTTTCCCCTTCGGCAGTCTTCGTTCGATCACGAAAGGGATTCACACCGTCGGGCCGCCCATGTGGGGTCGAAAATGGAGCTTGGTATCCGGCGACTATCAGGTGAATGCTGGAGCGTGGGAGTTGACCCGTTATCGGGGCAATACAAAGCGGACTCTGGTGACTTACAGAACGCATATCGAGCCGAACATAAGCTTGCCTGACTTCGTTGTCGCCAGCACCCAAAAGCGGAGTCTGCCCATGATGTTAAAAGGGCTAAGGGGTCTGGTCACACGAAATTTAACTCCATGATGAAGACTTCCGCCAAAATGCTCTCTCTTCAACAGCGAGCTAATTTTGAGGCGATGCGTTTGGGAGCCTGTGCTTTGGGCGATGAACAAGTCTTTCGACTCGCAGTTGACCATGGGGTTGCTGCGGCACTTGCTGCAGCCGCTGCAGAAAGAGGAGATTCATTACCCGCTATCTGGCAGGATCGCTTGCGGCAGGTGCGTGCCCAGCAACTGCAACAAAGATCGTCTTTAAATGACTTGCTTCATCGGCTTGAAGGTTCTGGTGCTCAATGGATGACCGCCCGAGGCTGGGCTCGAACAGTAGACACCATTCTACCCGTTCGACCCATGGGTGACGTCGATCTGTACACAAGTCGTGATCAACTTTCTAAATTGTCTGCAGCGCTTATGCCCCGTTGGCAGCTTAAGAATCGTCCTGACGATTCGTGGGGAACAACTCGGTTATTTTTAGATCAAGAAGAGAATGGTCTGGCTGTGGATGTCCATCTTGATCTTAGTCTTTTCGGGCTGCGGAGGCCGGGAGCAATCGAGAAGGCATTAAGGCTGCGCCGCCGAGTCCATGGATTATGGTTACCCGATGCTGAAACGGACTGGCTAATAGCGTTGGTCGAGTCTTTACATGGTCTGCGTCAACGCAGTCTTCGCCGGCATTGGGAACGTGAGGGGCTTGGAGAGCGATTGAGTCCGAATCAACGCCGAAAGATCTTACAACGTTTCGGCTTCAGGTCTGAGATATTATATCAACTTGAACGGCAATTGTATCGTGACGTCTCCGAGCGGCACGCACTCCGTTGGGCTGCAGTAAGCTGGATGAATGCCTCAACATCACGGCTCGGTACTCTCGCTTGGCTCATTCGTCCGAGTTTGGCAGCATTGTGGTTTCGCTCGCAAACTCTAGGTCGACATACGCTTGGCTCTTCTTGACATGGCCGCTGAGCTTGCCTAGTCCCGCTTTGCGTGGTGCCCAGTAGCTCAGCTGGTTAGAGCGGGTGACTGTTAATCACTAGGTCCGGGGTTCGAGTCCCTGCTGGGCAGCCAAACAAGCGTTCGAGGGAGACCGAGGACGTACGAAAATCCCTGATAATGCTTACGATATAAGCCCCTTCTCGTTCGAGGAGGTTCGGGGAGGTTCGTCTAGTTCCGGAAAATATGGCAGTACCTTTGACGGTAAATTGAGCTTCTCGAGGAGGGGTTCCTGTCATGTCGCTGACCGCATGCTCTTCTCGTGGCGTACCGGACCCGTGCCGTGATGGCTCGTCGTGGCAAACGCCTATGATGGAGCGCGTCATTGACTTGGACTAAAGAGCAAGAGAAGCAATCGCTAGAACTCCTGTGAGTAGGTTCTGGATTACCCGCGGTAATGTTTCGGGCGGGGCAAGCGGAAGCCATCCATCACGTTGTTGATGGCGAAGGGGGGCTGCTTGTTGTGCAGCGAACAGGTTGGGGTAAAAGCTTGTTTACTTCATAGCAACCGCTCTGCTTCGGAGGGCCAGCGATTGAGCACGATGTTTCAACATCAAGCCGGTAACAAACCAGAGCCAGCCCCGGTGCCGCCCGATCTCCTACCGCTTCTTGATCGTTTCCGAGCGGATAACGACGGCACGGGGGATGGGGAAAGTTAGCTTGGATCTACACCTCTTGGATGCGTTCCAACGCTTCGGTTCGTCAAACGGCAATCAAGGTCCCATGAGGTGTATTTACCACGTGAGTCCTCGGTTTGTTTTTCGATGACCGTTTTGGTGCTTGAGTTGATGACTCACGACTCTTCTGGACGTGGCGAAATCCGATAGGTCATCATGGGGAGTGAGTAGCCTGGTCGCGCACTTCCGTCGGTTTCCAGGCCAGAGAGTATGAGGCGAGTTAGGCCGAGTTCGTGGTGAGATGCCATTGGGAAGAAAGCACACTGCGCAGGATCCCAGGTGACTCTCAGCCCGTGAGCGGTGTCGCCGATATCAATACACCCTGTGGTCGCACCAAATCCACCCTGGCAGGAGACGAGGGTATTGGCGGGTCGATCATGGTTGATTGCCTCTTGGATGTGGAAGACTTCCCTATGATCACCCCCGTTGTGACAATGGATCTGCAGACTCGAGGTAAAAGCCTTCGGAAAGAGGGTTAGCGCATTGAATCTAAGGCTGCCCACGGGGCGAGTCCACCGCAGAAACTCGTAGGTGATCTCGACCCATTCGCCAGCGACTGGGAATCTTAGACTTTTGCGGATTTGACCTAAAGAGGTCTCAAAGGTTGCCTGAAGGATTTGAGAGCAGCCATCGTCCAGCAAAACTGGATCAACGTAACTTAAATCGGTGATTCGTTCTCTCCTTAGTGGGAGTTCGAGGACCATTCCGGCGGAAAAGAAGTCAGCGCCGAGAAAAATACGATCGAAATAACCGTGCTCCAGCGTTCCAGCGAGTGGTCTGCCATGACTTGTAAACGATAAACGATCGAGAGTGAGTCCACGTCGAAGGTTTACGTTGGCAGAGACACCTTTTGTCGTCATCGTGACAAAGATATTATCTTCGTGCTGCGGTGGGAGATCGAGACGACTTTCCGGCCAGGTTCGCTCAACGGGAACCTCCTCAAGACCCTTTCTCGCAAGGAAGCTGTCGAACTCTGCCATCGCATTTTCCCAGCGACTTTCTGTGATGTGCGTGCGTAGATCGCTAGCCCAGAGGCGTAACAGTTGCTTCCTGTCGGTATCGGTCTGCAGACCGCTTTGGTGTAACTTGTGACATAAACTGTTAATCATCAGATCGTTACGACCCGTGACCGCCCACCTGCTCAGATTGTATTTCTGTTGTTTCTTGACAGGGACTGGAACCGAAGCACTGGCTGGAGGAGCTGACGAACCCTTTGAAGAAGGTAGACAAGCTTCCGGAGGAGCCCAAGTCCATCCCCGTTGAGACAGAGCTTTGATGAGCCGTCTGATACGGACCCATTCACCTTCTGGGTGACACTTTGTTTCCGTACCAAATCGCCCCGGCCGATAGTCGAAAACCTCGGCGTCGTTGCAGTAGATTGGGACAGGCGAATCTTTCCCTCGAGTATCGACATATTCCAAGTAGCGTTTGAGGGACAGGTCGCCGTGGGCAAATCGCTGAAATTTCTGAAAAAGGATCGAGTCAGACCAAAGAACAGGAATCTGTTGACCGAGGTCGTCATGAATGCGCGCTGGTCGTTTTCCGCCACAAGCCAAAGACACATTGTCCCCATCCATGATCAGCCCATCAAAGCCCGCCTCAAGGTATAGTTTGATCAAGCCTTTGGAGAGCGCCATCTCATTGACAAGCGCTAAACGAGGCTGGTGACCTAAAATTTGACCATAGCCAACTCGAGCGAGTCGAAGATTGTGTCGGTTAACCTCCGCAGGCAAAAGAGGGCCAATCGCTTGAACATAGCCACTGCCAATGAGGCTAACTTGTTCATTGGAAAGCAATCGTTTGAGGCGAGCGATCCAGGAGGGGGCGATGCCTTGCAAGATCTCTAGAGTATGAACCGTTAATTCGACCCCAAAGGGAGTTCCTAGGTCTTCCACAAGATCGAGAAGTGGGCTGTAGCAGCGCTCGACCACCTGCATTCTCTCGCTCACGGGAATAGCCGAGAAGTCCATATTCAAATGAAAGAGCCCAAACAAAGGCATCGCAACTGACTCCTAGTCAAACCGGTCTACGTCGCAGCCGCCAAATAGTTAAGGCCTCCACTCATGAGTGTCGTTGACCGAAAGGAACGCGTGCATGCGAGGGGGCGAGATTGAAGATTGGAACGTGGGAGTCGACGGAACCCTGGTGTTACATTATCGCTGAGATTGGCTCAAATCATGACAATGACCTTGAGCACGCTCTTGAAATGATTCGTCTTGCGGCAGAGGCAGGCGCTGATGCTGTCAAGTTTCAGAGTTTCACAGCAAAGACACTTCAGTCCAAAATGAACTGGAATGGCGACCAGCCCATTCCATCGCCACAGTTCGATGCGCTCGCTCAAGTCGAGTTGGACGACACATGGCTCGAGACGCTGGCTGAACGTGCCAATCGGTATGGTGTGGACTTTTTGTCCACACCGTTTTCTGAGGAGGCTGCGGACCGACTTGTTCAACTCGGGGTGCCGGCATTCAAGGTCGCATCGGGCGATTTGACTCATCTGCCTCTGTTGGAGCATCTGGGTCGAGTCGGGCTTCCCATCATTCTCTCTACTGGGTTCTCATACTTGGCAGAGGTGGAAGAAGCGCTAAAGGTCATTCACAATGCAGGATGCAATGACGTTGCTTTGCTTCATTGTGTTGGGAATTATCCCCCCGAGTTTGGTGAACTCAACCTAAATGCAATAAAGACGCTTGCAATAGCCTTTGAGCGCCCCGTGGGGTTGTCGGACCACTCCCCTGGATCGGTCGCTCCTCTTGCTGCCTATGCACTGGGTGCCCGCATCATCGAGAAGCATCTGACCTCTGATCGACGGCGTCCCGGACCTGATCATCCCTACGCGCTTGAGCCCGACGAATTTGCGAATCTCGTGAAAGGACTACGAAATCTCGAAGCGGCGATGGGAAATGGTCGTAAAGTCCCGCAAGTGACGGAAGAGGGTGCCATCAACTGGGGGCGCCGTGCACTGTACACTGCTCAAGTTATCAATGAGGGTACAGTGATCACTCGTGATCAAATAAAGGTTGTTCGTCCCGCTCTCAGTGGTTTGCCACCCCGTGATTTGTCTCGAGTTTTAGGTCGCACAACTCGCCGGAAGTTACCGGCTGACTACCCCTTGGATTTGAATGACCTATGAGTTGGGCGTTGATCCTTGATGCTGGTGGTCAGGCCGGACATGGTCATCTGATGCGGGGCTTTACCATTGCAGAGGAATTGCAGGCTTTGGGGCGCGAATTCTTCTTCGTCAACACCGGGTCAGTCCTCGCACAGTCTGTGCTTCAGCGTGGATACCCATTGAAGCCAACGAATGGACTGAAAGAGGCGAGCGTACGAATTTTCGATCTTTCTCATTTAAGTGACCGAAAGCCTTGGGTTCAGCATTTAGAGAATGCTGTGACCGTATCCATTGATGAGCGTGGATTACTGCGAGATAAAGTCGATTTCGTTGTGGACCCAACCGCTGGAGAGAAGGTTCATCGTCAGTTACCTCAATGTTCTCAAACGCGTTATTTATTGGGGCCTAGCTACGCACTGTTACGGCAGGGTTTTGGTACAGCGCCCCGGTCTACCGCTTCAGGACTGATTCGACAGATCGCCGTCTGTTTTGGAGGGAGCGACCCCAGTGGTTTAGCGCAAGCCGTGATTCCCCGACTTGTAGCCGATGCAAAGGGTAAGCGTATCGACTGGTTGGTGGGCGGTGATGTGGAGCCAGATGCTGACCTGGAAGCAACACTGCTTAAACATGGTCATCAAGTACACTGGAATCAAGATGCACAACCGATTTTGCAACAAGCGGATCTTGCCGTCATCGGCTTTGGAAACCTCGTCATGGAGGCGGCTTGTTTGGGGCTCCCTGCCATTTTGATTAACCCGAGTCCCGCCCATCGAGATTTAGCCGACGAATTCGCTCAAAGTTTCGATGTGGAATGCTACCTGAACCTGGGTTTGCCAGATGACCTTACCGATGGTCGTCTTGAGCGTGCACTCCAGCGTTTGGAGTCACCAAACCTACGTCGGACAATGAGTCACTCTGGGCAGTCAGTGGTGGACGGTAAGGGCGTGAAGCGCGTCATTCGAGCAATTGATAAATTCACTGGCGGTGACTCATGAAACCGCTTCAAAGGAGATAAACAAGATGGTCGATTCTCAAGTCAAAAACCTAGCTGAGCGCTGTCGAATTTGTAATTCTTCCAACTACGAAGAGTTTGGTCCCAAAGACGGTGCAGTTTACTATCGATGTCTCGGCTGCGGAATTATCACACCAAGGCCCTTACCGACGCCACAAGAGTTGGTGGAATATTATGATGATAACTACACTGAGAAGAAACTCGAGGGTCACGGACTCCACATTCGGTTTAAGCCTGAGTACTTCCAAGCCTATGAAAATGAGCGAGATCTTACCTTTGTCGACCTTGGATTTGATTTAGATTGGTTTGCCGGCAAGCGAATCGTCGATATCGGCTGTGCGAACGGAATCTTCCTCGAATATATGAAGCCGAAAAAGGCGCATGCAGTGGGTACAGATCTTAGCCCTCAGATGGTCGAGCAGGCGATCGCTAAGGACCTTGAGGCTTATGCTTGTGACGTGCCAGAGCTTAAAGGTACCTTTGATGCTGCATGTCTTTGGGATGTCATCGAGCATCTTCTCGATCCACGGATCATGCTTCGCAATATTTGGGAAAAGCTCAATCCCGGCGGAGTCCTTTTTATTCAGACTCCCTGTACAGGAGCGATTAGTGATGCATGGGGTAGCGAGTGGCGTAACTGCACCTACCCTCAACATTTACATCTGTTTTCTGAGTCTGGGCTTCGAACACTTCTCGCTGAGGAGGGGTTTGAGATGAAGCAGCATGTCCGTTTTGGTTCCGGAAATACCGCTGGAACGATTCCGCCCAAGCCCAAACGAGTCTTTGATACCGTGGCAAAGCGGCTTGGTATTGGCGACACGATCGCCCTTTGGGCTGAAAAGGTAGAGCGTCCGTGAAAGCAGTTGCAGTCGTCCAGGCACGGATGGGCTCAACTCGTCTTCCCGGTAAAGTGCTCATGGATCTCGCCGGCGACACCGTGGTCGGAAGAATTTTACAACGCCTAGACGCTTGCATGGCACTGGACGACTCCCTTGTCGCAACGACCTCTCAACCGGAAGAGCAACCCCTCATTGACCACCTTCAATCCCGAGGGCGAAAGGTTTGGGTCTACGCCGGCGATGAGAACGACTTAGTCGGTCGTTATTTGACTGCCGCTGACCACTTCGACGCAGAGATTATTGTCATCGTTTGTGGCGATTGTCCGCTGCTTCACCCTCCAAGTATTGACCGGATGGTGGAGCATTTACGGACGAACCCCGAACTCGACCATGTTGGATTCTCGACGCCGAGTATCGAG
This sequence comes from Myxococcales bacterium, assembly GCA_002696345.1. Lineage (GTDB taxonomy): Bacteria > Myxococcota > UBA4151 > UBA4151 > UBA4151 > UBA4151. The sequence goes on along the minus strand of NZRT01000118.1, from coordinate 642 downwards.
GGCGGGGTCGCCGTTGTGCACAAACGAGCACTTGAGCGTATTGTTCGTGAGGGAGCGACGGGGAACTATCGGGAGCATTCCACCCTCTACATCCATGAGCATAGCGACCGATTTAAGATGGGTGGTGTGCCGGCAGAACCCATCTTTCAAGATATAGAGCATCGTTTGTGGTTGGACACGGCGGCTGACCTCGAGTTTCTTCGTACTGTATATCGTCGATTCCTACCGACCCATGGAATCGTTAGTCTCCCAGATGTGGTTTGCGCCCTGAAAGCAGAGCCAGAATTGCGAGCCCTTAATGGGCATGTAAAGCAGCGAGACCCGAAGCTAACTGCAAAACGAGTTCTGATCATTCATCATGAGGGCATAGAACTTACAGAATTGGGTCGGGCGCTCACCGAACGATTAGGAGTTTCCGTGGATTTTGTGTGTGCTGGAGAGACTGCAGAAGAGGCGGCTTATGATTGCATTTTTCAACTGGAAGAGAGGAGCGATTACGATTCGGTCGAAGAGGTTAATGAAACGGTCCTACGAGTGAAATCTGCACTGTTGGAGGAAGACGGATGAATTATGAAGAAATAGTGTGCGACCTGTGCGGTCATAATGATTTAGAAATTATCTGGAAAGCCCCACATTCCGAGG
>NZRT01000117.1 GCA_002696345.1 Myxococcales bacterium | reverse complement strand
TCGGTCACACACAGAGGAAGAGGGCCTTGAATCTGACGGCATGACCGGTAGTCGCCGCAGTTTGCATCCTGCGGGCCCTGTGGATCGCAAAGAAATCCACTGTCCGGCACATCGCATTCAAAATTCATGCAGACGTAGGGAAGTGGGCAATCGTCGTCGCGACCACAAGAATCGGGCATGCACCACCCTTGCTGATTATGATCATCTTCTCGGTGTCGACAGTACTCGTTCGGCTGGCAATTATCGTTTACCGTGCAGGGGACGACCTCCCTTGTTGGCGGTGGTTGATGTCCCAAGTAGCAAAAGTCGTCTCTGCACTCAGCATGTCCATGATAAGAGCAATCGTCGGCCGAATCGCATTCAAGTCGGCAAAAGCCTTCGCTGTCTCCATTGGGATCACGCCGTTCGCAGCCAAAGCCATCGGCGCAATCATCGTCGATTTGGCATCGGGCGCACTCCAACTGAATCCGGTTGTCTTGCCAACCATCGAAGGCACACAAGAGCATCGGATCGGCACCCTGGGCACCGTCATCGTTGCACACCTGAGCACAGTGTTCGGCAAACCCGAAGTCATTCTCACGAGCACCCTCGGGTTGCTCAAAGAGAAGCAGCCGACCATCGTACTCACAAAAGCCAGCATCCCCACATTGGGCTTCTTCGAGTCGATAGAGCCTCGTGCATTGGGCATTGAAGCCATCCGCATCATTCTCCGTGGGTCGGCATTCGACCATGACGCACATGTGTGCTTCGAGGGGGCTGTCATCTTCCGGGCCGTGGCGTAAACCATCGTCCAGATTTAAATCTCCGACACATGTTGGAACAAGGGGGGGGCCTGGACCGAAGATTTCGCTGTCGGCGACTCGACAAAAGTCATTGGGTACACCGTTTTCTCCTGAGTTGCAGGCCATGGGGTAACAGCGGGTACGATCATGACCGGGAAGTTGCGTGTTCCAACCTAAAATTGCGGGTGCATCCTGAGGGGTCCAGTTTTGCACAGCCGGGTTGAAATTGTTGGCACTACACAGGCCTTGAAGATGAGCGGGTATCTCAAAGACACACTCTTGGTCAGAACCCGGAAAGTTTTGGCACACGTCATCCTGGGAGCAGGGGACACCGCCCTGGTCTTCGTTGATGATGCCGTCTTCGTTATGACAGCGCCCTAAGACCTCTAGGATGAAGTCGGGGAAGTCATCTTCGTCGCCTTCAACACGGGCACAAATCGAACGCTCAGGAAGCCGAATGCAGCGGAAGCTGTCATCCCCTTCGATCTCCTTGCATCCCTCGTCCCCGTATACATCGTCGGGGTGGCGGTCTTGTGGATTCCCGTCGTCGTCCTCCACCACATCGCACTGAATGAAGCGACAATCATCACGGCAAGGATAGTCATCACCCCCTTCTTGTTCACAGTCTTCACCGGGGTCGAGCCGATTGTTGCCACAGGTTTCAAGAACCGATCCGGCATCAACCTTTGGTGTGTTTGTACCCCCGTCGGTCGTTCCAGTTCCTGGGGAAGGGGTCACAGCCTCTGGGTCGACCTGCTGGTCCAGCGGGTTTCCTCGCCAGGGCTGATTTAACTCCACGGGTAGTCCACAGGCGGTGACGGTGCACAGAAGACAGAGGGGGGTGAACTTTGGCATTGAAGACCCGAAGTTGAAAGTTAGCCGGTAGCGATCCGGCTGGAGGAGTTTAGCAGAGTTGTGCCCCCCGGGGGAACGGGAATCCTGGGCGCACAATTCCCTGCGATTTTAACTCTCTTGAGAGGGAGGATAGTTTGTCGACAACGCACCAAAGGCTCAATGAAGCCTCGTTATATCTTCGCCTACTGGGGCGCCTCGCGGGTGGGTCGTCTCAGGCGTTGTTCGCCCGCTTCCGTCGGTGAATTTTCGAACCCAAATCGATTATAGTTCACTGATTTGGACTTGATATCCAAAGGTCCAGTCGTCGAACACATCGCGGCGGAACACGACAAACTGATAATTTGTCCCTGGCGATAGATTAACCTCCACCACGCAACTTCCTTCGTGGTTACCTTCCTGGAAGTCGAGAACAGCTCGGTGATCAGGCTCCATTAAATAGCAGGTGACGGGAAACCAGATGTGATCACCTTGTTGAGCCTGGCTTGGCGTGACCGTAATCGTTGTAAAAATGGGAGCGTCGCCCTGGAATTCAAACTTATAGACGTCTTGGTCACTCATTCCTAGAGAATCAAAAAATCGGTCACCGTGCTCCAAGTTTCGATAAACTTGATCAGCGTAGACTTCATTGGGTTGGTCATTGTCCACATTCTCTGGGCGGGTTGGGGCACACAGGTTGGGATACACGGTGCCTCCAATCTCTCCACAATGGTCTGGATTCAAGTCTCCAGCACAGCGGCTGTTGGCGCAGTACAGATGATCTTGACAATCGTTGCTGCTCCTACAGGCTGTATTCGTGACGCAGTAATCTGGGCCATGGAATCCGAATCGGTCCCGAGGAACACAGGCTTCACCTGCTCCGCATGTCTCACCAGTAATCACGAACTGGCAGCTTAGGTGTTGCTTGCACAGACCGTTGTTCCCGTCGTCATCGACGAAGCATGCTTGTCCGAGGGAGCATTCGTCATGGCGGTCACACGCCTGTCCGGCACAGACCCCGTGATCATCGTTTGCCTCCTGTCCAAGGTAGTCCACGGCAGTTCGGCAGACCTGTCTTTCATTGGCACAGTTATCGTCGTTGTTTGGGGTGCAGCGTTGGGGGGCAAGACTTTGGTAACGCTGTCGGCAAAAGTGATCGTAACGCTCATGCTGTGGCCTGTTGTTGCATGCATCCCCGTAAGCTACGCATTCACCGGAGTTCCCCAAACACGCAAATCCGCCACTGCAATCCTCATCGCTTGTGCAGCGATCCTGTCCGTTGCGTGGGGGAGTCGTACAAAGTGTACCGCCTGCGTGCTCGGGAATTCGCATACACTCCCGCATACCGACTGCAGGTCCGCAGTTTTGCCCATGTCCTTCAGGATCACAAGGGTGGTTGGCGTGGACACACTCATCCTCATCACAGACGAAGCCTAAAGGGCATGGTCGAGTGTTGATGTTGCACTGTTGGGGAAGGCAGACGCCGCCCACTGGCCCATGTTCATCCCACCACATACTGCAATGGAATCCATCTCCACACTGCTCATCTTGGTCGTCACTACAGTTTTCAATCATTGCCGGCTGTGGCCCCTCGCCCGTGCCGCCTCCGCTTCCATCGGGAGCACATTGCCGTCGGTTGTGGTCGCATCTTGCTCCAGGGCAGTCCTCGGCATTGTCGCAGGGCCGTCCGACACAGAGACGCTCGATTTCATCGCAGCGAAGGTGGTTGGGACACTCATCGTCCGCATTACAGGAGTTGGGTTGGTGGTCGTGATCGTCACCAAATGAGCAAAAGCCAAACTCATCGCCCGAGCGAATCGAGCATTGACCCATTTCTCGTCCTGGGCAGGGGTCGTTTGTTTGAGTGCACGCCAACTGGCAACGGCCAGGTTCTCCTGAACGACGCTGAAAACACCGATAGTCAGAGTTATCACAATCAGTATCGGAGTTACAGGTCATGCAATTCAGTTGGCGACGATTCGGATCGCGCTCGCACAAGCCGAACACTTCACCACCACAACCCTCACAGGCCTCCCCCTGACAGTTTCTGCAGCGATCGTCTCGGCATGCATTCATGCACTCGTAAGGAAGCCCTAAATCGCGGCAGAGCCCCTCATTTTCGGGCGCTTGACAGAAGCCGTCGGCGTTACAGGTCGCTCCGGACAATGCAGAGGTCACTACGCAGCTTGGGGATGCGTCTAAATTGTTGATTGTACATTCTGTTAATACGAGCACGTCGCCATTGGCTCCGGTTCGCTCGTTGGTTTCTTCAACGACTTTGTCTGTCACTTGGTCGGCGCAGTACGGCTTGATTGGGACCCCTGGGAAAGCATCACGGACGAACGCTGCATAAAAGGCTTCTCCATCAGCACAGGACATCGGAACGCATTCCGCGGGGTCTTCCGAGCCAGGAAGTTCAACCCACCAACCTGGAATCATGGGTGGACTGTCGAAATCGCCATTCACCCAACAAAGTCCTTTCAGATGGTCTCCTTGGGGCCAGGTTTCCGGCAGATAAACACGACAGCGCTCACCGCGATCCTCTTGGCAATGACTGTCTTCGCCGCACCGGTGCGTGTGATCCGGGCGTTGGTTCCCGTCCGAGCCACAGAACTGGAAGTACCGGTCTTGGATTTCTTCTGGGAAGTTACTGTCGTTTTCGCCCCGACGCAGGCAGACATGCTTCCCGTCTTCATCGTCGCTCAGAAAAACACAGACAGCTTGCTCATCAAGCTGCTCGCAGAATTCATCGCCTGCTTCGTCGTGACAGCGAATGAGTTCGCAGTTGTTGGTGCAGAGGGGGTTGTCTCCGTCGACATCGCATTCTTCGCCGTTATCGAGATTACCATTGCCACACTCGTCGGGGGTGCCAGGATCCTCACTGCGACAATCCTGCTCGCAACCATCGCCATCGATGTCGTTGCCATCGTCGCATTCTTCACCGTCTTCTTTGATCCCATTGCCGCAAAGCGGTTCGGGAGGAACGGGGGGGTCGGCTTCAATGTGGCAGCGTCGATTGCATCCGTCACCATCGGTTAGATTGCCGTCATCGCATGATTCACCGGCTGCCTGGTTGAGTTGCCCGTCGCCACAGCCATCGGGGGCTTCGAAGTTCTCATCAACCAAGTTGGTACGCCAGTTGCCGTCAAACTGACTGGGCACCATGCAGGCTACCCCAAGGATGCTCCAGACGAGCAGACTGCGAAAGAAGACCGTCATGGCGAGCCCACAAACAGATTCCAGCCAGCGATCCATCCGCCGCCCGCCACCAGCAGGAGTCCAACGGGTCCCGCAATCTGGCGCATCTGAATCATGCTGGAAATTTCATTGCCTAGGTTGGTGGCTGAATCAGCATCTTGGGCTGCTTCATATTGGTTAAGTTTATCCAGCATCGCATCGTCCGTTGGGTTGATGGTGACACCCGGTGCCGCCACCACGCTGCCCGCAAGCAACAAGCCTGTTCCCACCAGAAAGCCTGGACTGCTTAGTCGGGCTCCCATCGAACCCTTTTGCTCAGCCTTTCCATCCGCCACCTTGGGTGCGTTGCCCTCTTTGGCCTCTTCGCTTTTACCTTCCTCAGCGACAGTTTCGCCCTCTGGGTCATCCTCTTCTTCCTCAACCACGCCGAAACCCTTTTCCAGAGCCTCGTTGACCAAGTCGGGAAGACCGGAGAGGAGAGCAGATTCGTCTTCGAGAACCGCATTCGCTCGAGCCAGTACTTTGGCTTCGTCGACAGCAACAATCTTGACGTTCAACAGAAACTTGCCTGCGAAACTGCCAATGCTGGAGCTGAACATGTAGGGCACGCCGAGAGCACCGCCGAGTTGGGCAATACAAGAGTCCTCCTCGCATCCAAGCGCTGCCTTTTGCTGCTCCAAATCGAGCATACTCCGCATGTCGCTGCCTGAGATGACATTCCCAAAGACACCGCTGTCGTTAATAATGCCCAGCATGTTTTCGTTCAGCATGGAGGCGACGCCTTCATCGAAACCCGCCTTGACCTCCATATCCATGACCGCCAGTCCAGGGCGCTCTTCTTCTTCTTCAACTGCGTCAGACTCTGCCGCAGCAGCCGGTTCCGCCTCTGGTTCCGCAGCCACTTTCGGTGCCGGTGCTGGCTCTGCAACAGGCGCTGGCTTCGCCTTGGCTTTGACCTTCTTCTTCTTCTTTCTCTTCTTCTTTTTGGGGCGCCGCTTCTTCCTACGGCGCTTCTTTTTGCTGCGCCGAGCAGCCACCATGGGCGCCGCATCGGCAATCAGCACAGGCGCGGTTGCGAAGGCCGGCGCAGGGCTGAGACCAGCAAAGCTGAGAAACACACTGAGCAAAATGACCAGAAGCTGTCGCATAAACTGCCCTCTCCACGGGGGGTGTAGCTGGAAAGTAGTTCTGCTTCCAGCGTTTAAGAGCGAAAGATTGCCAGTTTATTATGGGATGATTTAGCGCGTCCTTCACTCGGAGGCGAGGACGACGCCTCGGGGCGCTACTGATAGTTTTTTTAGTCGTCGCTCTCGGCCATCGATTGAGTTGACGATGGGAGCCGACGCGGCAAAATTTCTGTTACGCCCAAATAGATACAAAAAGTGGACAATGCGATCCATGTTTCCTGAGCATACAGGCGACGGTTGACCATCTGGTTCTGATTAATTGCCTGCAGCGAGTCACCGATGAAGCCGGGTGTTGCCTGATCGAAGACAACCCAGACCATATAGGAACCGTAGATGCACTGCATGACAAGGACGCAGATGATGGAGCAGTGGAGCCAGTAAGCCCATCGAGGCAATGTCCTCACAGACCGGCTTTCTCGAGCGCTTTTTGGAGACGAGCTTTGGCAAAGCCCTGGATTAATGTCCCCTTGATGTCCGTGACGGGGACACCACCTGCTTGAAGCCCTGATTTTCGCAGCTTTGCTTGAAGTTCCATGCCCGCCTTGGGATCTTTCTCGATATCCTTCGCTTGGTACCGAACTCCACGCTGATCCAGCCAGCGCTTCAGTTTGGTACAGAAACCACACCAAACGGTGGTGTAGACGATCACGCCATCGTTTGTGTTCGGGCCCGTATCACTTAAGTCTGTGTCCTTAAACTGATACCGGGAGAGCACCACAACAGGGTAACTACCATCACCTTTTGGTTCGCTGAGATCTGCAATCATGACGTATCGGTGGGCCTGGCGCTCCAGGGGACTTCGGGTCAGATCAGCGATGACGACGTCTTTGCGACAGCATGGTGGAACGTCTTGCACCCGGCTTCCGGTGGCATAGCCTTTTTCAGGATGAGCCCAACTAAAGACGAGACTGTCGCTCGTGTCGCGCACGATTGGGGGTTCCGGTGGCGGCTTTTCATCCACCGACGAGGTACTGATCGGTGATGTCGCCTTCTGGCTTACCGAAGAATCACCCTTGTCAGAGTGACAACCAAAGCAAGCGAAGAGCAGCAGTCCAGGAAGATGTCTCATGCAGGGCTCTGCAGCGCAACGGTGGGAGTCGGGTCTCCACAAATCTGTCGCAAGTGCTGGACTTGCTCTTGATCGGCGAGGACCACAAGGGCGTCGCCCGGGTCGAGTGAGTAGTCGCCCGGCGGGTTGTAGTGATACTCGTCGTTTGCCCCCCGAATCGCCAAGACCAAAGCTTGTGTTTGTTCGCGAATTCCGGTGTCCCGCAACATTTTACCCACAAGGGGGCTGTCCTGGGGCAGATGAATGTCTTCGATACGAATGTTTCGGTCGGTATCTTTGCGCATCTCATCAAGAAACGTGACGACCGCAGGGCGAACCAACTCACTGGCAATTCGCAGCCCCCCGATCATCTCAGGGGCGACAACACCATCGGCACCGGCTCGTTCCAGTTTGGAGATGCTGTCGGGCTGCACAGCCTTCGAAACGATTCGCAGTTGAGGGTTCATTTGGCGGGCTGAAACGATGATGAACAGATTGTCCTGGTCCCGACCGATCGTGGTCACCAGGCCCCGAGCCCGACGGATACCCGCCCGCTCCAAAACATCGTCATCGGTCGCATCACCCTGGATGGTGGGCGGTTGCCAGCCCCGCTCAGAACCAAGGGCAAGGACTCGGTCGAGGGGCTCGGGACGTGGGTCGATCACCACGAAAGGACTTTGATTGCTCAACAACTCGCGGGCCACATGGAAACCCGTTTGACCGACTCCGCAGAGGACGACATGTCCGCTCATATTTTCGATTGCCTTCACGGTTCTCCTTCCCCGCCAGATCCTCTGGATATCACCTTCGATAAAAAAGGCTGTGATGTTGGAAGCAAACAGGACCATTGCCCCCATGCCGCCTACGATCAGAAACATCGTGACAAGACGGATGCTTGTCAGCGTCTCCATACCTAACAGCGTCTCGCCGTACCCCACGGTACTCATCGTAATCATTGCGAAATAGACGCAGTCGAACAGCGACCAGTCTTTTCCTGCTTGGAGACCCAAACCATACAAGACGAGGGTACCGACTGTGAAAACGACAAGCGTGTAAATCCCACTAAGGAACAAACGACGTGCAGCGTGGGTGGTTAGAAGTCCTTGGTCCTGATCCGGTTGAAAGTGGGTACTCATCAGGCCCGTTCTACTCTTGAGATGCCCTTAAGGGACTTCAAACGTTGCACAATGGTCTCCAGCTTTTCAAGACTTTCAATACCAAAGCGAAACGTATGAATCGCAGTTCCATCACCCAGCACTCGACAGTTTGCTTCCGAAATATTGATGCTTAAATCCTGGAAACAGATCGAGACATTGGCGAGGATACCGGGACGGTCATCGGAAACTAAACGAACCGAGACCTGGTGCGTGACGTCGGTCTCAGTCGACCATCGTACTTCGACCATTCGCTCTGGGCTGAATTCCGTCAGCGTTTCGCATGCTAACCGGTGCACTCGAACGCCTTGACCTCGGGTGACGTAGCCAACGATCTGGTCGCCCGGGAGCGGACTGCAGCAGTTGGCGAAGCTAATCAGAACGTTGTCCAGTCCACCCACCTCCACACCACTCTTGTTTCCTTTCGGTTTTCGGCGCCCGAAGAGGCGAGCCGCAAGACTGGACGTTTGGGGACTTGCAACGGAACGAGGCGGAACTGTTTGTTGTTCGGGGAGCAATCTCTCGACGAGATTCTCCGTGGACAGTTTATTGAAGCCCACCTGCGCCAGCAGGTCATCGAGAGTGTGCCCACCCCGCCAGCGCTCAATATAATCATCCAGAGCCCCGGATTGGGAGATTGCATTGATCGAACTGCCATTCGCCTTCAACGCTCGCTCGAGGAGGTTTCGACCAATCTCGGCTGCTTCCTCTTGTTCTCGGCGGCGGATTGCAGTGCGGATTCGGGTCCGAGCACGAGAGGTGACGACAAAATCGAGCCATTCACGGTTGGGTAGGCGACGCCGATCCGTCATGACCTCGACCCGGTCTCCAGACTCTAGCGGCTTGCGTAGAGGAACCATACGCCCATTCACTTTGGCGCCCACGCAATGCAGCCCCACTTCCGTATGAACAGCAAAAGCGAAGTCGACGGGAGACGCACCTCTGGGCAGTTGGATTACATCGCCTGCGGGTGTGAAGACGAAGATTTCTTCATGGAAGAGTTCACTACGAACGGTTTCGAGGAACTCGGAGGGATCATCCACCTCCTGTTGCCATTCCCGCAGTCGATTCAACCACTCGTAAGCCAGGTCTTTGCTCGGCTGTTGGCCGCCCTCTTTATAGTGCCAGTGGGCGGCAAGGCCGCTGTCGGCAACTGCATCCATTTCTTCCGTACGAATCTGGATCTCGATCAGGCTGCCGCTGGGGCCAGCGACGGTGGTGTGAAGACTGCGATAGCCGTTCTTCTTTGGCAGGGCGATGAAGTCCTTGAAGCGTCCCGGAACCGGTCGCCAGAGGGCATGGAGGTGACCCAGAACGCCGTAACAGGCAGCGATATCAGACACGATGACCCGGAAAGCGACGGCGTCGTACACCTGCTCGAGGGAGATGCCCTTCTTCTGCATCTTCATCCAGATCGAGTAGAGGTGTTTTGCTCGTCCATAGATCTTCGTGAAGGCAAGGTCTGCTTCTTGGAGCCGTATCCGAATCGCATCCAGCGTGCCATCGACATAGAGTTGGCGTTCTGGATGGACCGCCTCCATTTGACCCAGGAGTTCGGCATATTCTTCTGGAAAGAGATAGCGGAAGCTGAGGTCCTGTAGTTCTGTTTTGACGCCATTCATCCCCAAGCGATCAGCCAGTGGGGCATAGATATCCATGGTCTCCTGGGCGATCCGCTTTTGTTTTTTGGAGGGCATGTGGTCGAGCGTACGCATGTTGTGGGTACGATCCGCCAATTTGACAACGAGGACTCTGATATCCTGCGCCATGGCAACCACCATCTTGCGGAAGTTATCGGCGGCTTTTTGTTCCGCTGAGCTAAATTCGATCTGAGAAATCTTAGTGACCCCATCCACTAAATGGCGGATTTCCACTCCGAACTGCTCTTCGATTTCCTCAAGCGTAGCATGGGTGTCCTCAACGGTGTCGTGGAGTAAGCCGGTAGCGATCGTTGCAGGGTCTAGGCCCCATTCAGCAAGGATGTATGCGACCTCCAAGGGATGATTAAGATAGGGCTCTCCTGACTTTCTTTTCTGCCCACTGTGGCATTGAGCGGAGTAGATGAATGCCACATTAACAAGATCAGCCTCTTCCGACCCTGCCGAAACGCCCATGCAGTCCGTGATATCGGTGATCCGTGGAACAGCAAATGCGTCGCTCATTCGGCCTCCAGACATGGTGAGGAATGGAGTGTTTCGACGCTTCGGTTGGCTTCGCCTTTATCGTGAGATTCGAGCGGGGTAATGGGAGAAGAGGGCATGGCGACGTGCTGTCCGATCGGTTTGAAAGTCAACCTCGGTGACCCGTTCTGAATGCTCTATCAGTCATCCCAGTATGGGGTCCAATCTTCACCGGCCTCCTGGCTTGGATCTTCTTCATTGTCCCAATCATCATTGCGAAACCGACTGGTTTCGTCGTCGAGCTCCGCCAGTGGAGGGATCTCCTCGTTGCCGTGGAGTTTGATCGCCCTTGCGTGAAGTGCATCCTCGGTTTCTCGAAGTTCGTGATTTGGGATACAGCACGCCACCGGACACACCTCTTGGCAAGCTTCAGCGCCATGAAACCCGACACACTCCGTACAGAGGTTTGGGTTGATTACGTAGACAGTGTCGCCCTCACGGATGGCCTCATTTGGGCACTCTGGCTCGCAGGCGCCACAGTTGATGCAATCTTGAGTGATCATCGTTGCCATGGATGGTCTTCAATCCTCGCCTAATTATCCTTTGCGCGCACCCATTTAGTCAAGCATTTGCGCCATCGACCCACTTCAACGACGCAGACGATGGATGCCTTCCTTCAAACCATCGAGTGTTAAGGGGTACATGTCGATTAAGTCACCGATGGCTTCGATGGTTGGATGTTGCCAGTGTTGGGAAGGCTCTGGATTGAGCCAGATACATCGATCGAATCGGTCTGCGAAGGATTTGATCCAGTCGATGCCCCGTCGCCTTTCGACGCGCTCCCAGCGATCGATGCTCCAACCGGGCTGCATCAACTCCCAGGGGTGCATGCACGCATCACCGACGAAGATGACACAGGTTTCAGGATGAGACTTTTCGAGAACTTCAAAGGTGGGCTCGAATTCCCCCCGAGCCATGTTTGTGCCCAGGCGTTCATAGACACAGTTGTGGAACCAATAATTTTTGAAAGACTTGAAATGGTTTGCTTTGGAGGCTGCAGAAAATAGGCGGTCGCAAATCTGAGCGAAGGGGTCCATGGAACCACCGACATCCATGATGAGCAGAAGGCGCAGGCTGTTTCGGCGTGCCCGATCGAAGACGAGTTCGATCTCCCCAGCATTTTGGCAAGTTCTGTGGATGGTTCGATCCAAGTGAAGTTCNTCTGGCCCCTCACGNAGGAGGTGTCGCAGCGTTTTTAAGGCGACTTCGAACTGNCGGACATCNAGGACAGCATCNCTTCGATACTCTTGGTAACGACGCTGATGNGCAACTCGAGCAGCCATNCGCCCGCCACCGGGTCCAACTCGAACGCCTGAGGGNTGGTAACCGCCGCTACCGAAGGGGGAGGTCCCCCCNGTACCGATATATCGTGATCCCCCATCATGCCGCTCTTGTTGGTTTTTCAGCATTTCCTCGAATCGGCGCCGCAATTCATCGGGGTCTAACTCTGAGAGACGTTTGAGCAACTCTTCGTCAAATTGGGCGGGTACGGGATCCTTGAGCCAGGCTGAAAATTCATCCTTTAGTTTCACCGGTATTTGTCCGTCACCAAAGGTGGCAGAAAACGCAATATCGTAGTCATCGTAGCGATTCTCGGTCTTCGCCAACAAGGCTCGTCCGACACCGTAGAGTTGATCGACATCACCGACGAGCCCGGACTCCATCACCTTTGCCATATCGAGCCATTCGGTTAGCGTCACGGGGACACCGGCGAGGCGAAGGTTGATGAACCAGTGCAGGAACATGGTGGAATGCCCCTAGATGGCTAAGCGCTGGAGATCTCGCTCGTCCTTTAAAAGGGTGCCCAAGTAGGGCATTGCCGCAGCAAGGTCTTCGGCTTTGACGCCGTGGTGCGCAAGCACTGCGAGCCAATCGACCAACTCACTTGTGCTCGGACGCTTGCGCAGACCTCGCTCTTGCCGAAGTTGGAAGAATCGAGCTGCTGCTGTTTCGACCAGTTTCTCGCTGAGATCGGGATGGTGGACGTCGATAATCTGACGCATGCGGTCTGGATCGGGGAAATCGATAAAGTGAAAGACGCAGCGCCGAAGAAATGCATCGGGGAGTTCTTTCTCGGCATTGGATGTGATGATCACCAAAGGGCGATGAATCGCTGTTACCGTCTCGTCCAATTCCGTGATCGTAAAAGCCATCTCATCGAGTTCCCGCAACAGGTCGTTGGGGAACTCAGGATCCGCTTTGTCAATTTCATCCACAAGAACCACCGCAGGACAATCCTTCTGAAAGGCCAATCCAAGAGGACCCATCCGGATGTAACTGCGGAGGTCGTGAACATCACCACCCCCAAAGCGGGAGTCGTTTAGCCTCGCCACCACATCGTAGTTGTAAAGTCCCTCTTGCGCCTTTGAGGTGGATTTGACGTGCCAACGAAACAGCGGCCGGTCCAGAGCCTCGCTGATGGCGCTCGCAAGTAGCGTCTTGCCCGTACCCGGCTCGCCTTTCACGAGAAGCGGACGCCCTAGGACCAGCGCGCAGGAAACCGCTTGGTTCAGTTCATCGGAGGAAACATAGTGCTCGGTGCCCTGAAAGGAGGTCATCAGCGCTACTCGAGAATGAGGGGTTGGCGTCGACGCTTTCGACGACGGTCCTGTCGATCTTGACCATCATCGTCTCTGTCTGCCTCGTCACGGCTTCTCTTTTTCCGTCGGTCTTTGCGTTTCTTTCGGTCTCGGTCTCGATCTCGATCATCGTATCGATCGCTGTCTCGATCCCTGCCTCGATCTCGATCTCGATCCCTGCCTCGATCCCTGTCTCGGTCTCTGTCCCGGTCGTCGTAGCGATCCCTGCCTCTTCTGCGGTCTCGCCGATCGTCATCTTGTCGATCCCGGTCGTCATATCGATCCCGATCTCGGTCTCGGTCTCGATCTCGATCTCTGTCTCGATCTCGGTCATCGTAACGTTCCCGATCTCGATCCCGACGGGGGGGGCGGTCGCCATATTGACCTTTGCCCCGATCGGGCTTCGCCGCCCCGTCTTCCCAGCTATCGATCGCGTGACCCTTGAGAACCAGACGAGCAACTTCCTTTTTCGACTGCACAAGAACCACCTCTCCCACGAGGAAGCCTCGGATCAGAGTCATGGCATCATTCTTCTTGGTTTCGACGCCGATCGCTCGAACAACGACCACAACTTGGAGTTCTGCTCCGGGCGTGAATTGACTCACCTTTGCCTCTGCCATCAGTTTGTTTTCGAGGTTGTAAGCCAAATGCTGACGATTGACGTCTGGGACGCCCACAATTCGTAAAGACACCTTTTTGTCTTTCAACTGCTCCGCCCAGGGCTCTACTTTGAGCGCATTGACACTGCCTTGGATCACCGTGGTGAGTAGGGTCTGGTCTGCCTGCCTATGGGGATGATGTCCTTGAATCCCAGGTTGCACCGGGACGCTTGCGCATCCAAGCATCGTTCCGAAAGTGATAATGAGAGTTAATTTTCTAGCCACGTTACTTCTCCTGCCCCTTCCCGAAGCACGTCGGGGATCGCACTGCTCATGTCCACGACGGTGCTCTCGGCACGGGGTAAATAGTCTACGTCTAAGATTTGATCCAGTACATGCCCAAAAGCATCTTTGAGGGCTTCACCATACTCTAAATGCTGCCCTTCGTGGATCGCTGAGGTCGTGATGATCGCTTCGCCGTAGGCAGTCATTAGTGCTTGGCTGACAGGGTGGTCGATTACCCGGATTCCCACGTGCCGCCGTTTGCGGTGTAAGACTCGTGGAACTTGGGGCGTCGACCTTAGAATCACGGTGTAAGGCCCTGGCAAGATGCGCTTAAGGCGTCGGAAGGTTCCTTGTTCGATCACGGCATATCTGGTCATCGACGAAAGATCAGCCACAGCAAAGGTGAACGGATGATTCTTCTCCAGGCCTCGAGTCCAGCGCAAGGTATCCATACCCCTTCGGTTGTAAAGCCCACAGGCGAGCGCATACCCCGTGTCGGTGGGCCAGCCGATCAGCTCACCGTCTTTGAGTGCTTGGCAGGCTTGAGTCACCTTGCGGGGTTCCGGGAACTCCGGGTTGATGTGGACTCTTCTGCCTTTGGGTCCCGCCATGATGCCTCGATGTTCATCCGTGGAATGGGGCGGTAACGAATAGAGGCGGTCCTGGGCAAGGGGCATCTGAGGTCGTTACGGATGGAAGTGTTCTCAAATTTAACGACGGAAGGTAAACGGGATCGCAAATCGGTAGGTTTTACCTCCTGGGTCGCCAGGAAACGGGATGTCTGAGAGCGCCCGTCGAACACAGGCCCCCATCCCTTTGGAAAATTCACTTCGCATCACCGACACTTTGTTCGGCAGCGTTTTCGGCACCTCGATCAAGAGTTTGATGGTGCCTGCGGCGGTTTCGTCTCGGAGTCTCTCATCGACGTAACAATCCGATAGAGGCCCCTTTCGCTTGCCGATCAATGCTCGGTTTCCGTCTGGGTCACGGGGACCTGTTGGGCGTGGAGTTGGAGGAAAAAGGTCATCTAAGCCCACATCATCTCCGCTGTTCGACTCCCCCGTCCCTTCCGTTAGGCCGTCGGCACTCGCCCATGGCGACGTATCGCTTGTGGAATGCTCTGGTGAAGATCCCGCTCGGTTGATGAGTTGTCGCTTCGGTTTTTTCCTGTTGTCACCTTCGGCTGCAGCGAGCGCGGCGCTGTTTGGTGACTTTGCGACTTCGCTGGCTACATCTTGTTTCGAAATCACTTTCTGTTTGGGTTGTGGTGTCGGAAGCGAAGGAGGTTTTTCTTTCTTTTTCTTGGCGCTTTTCGGTGGCGCTGGCTGGGCGCCTAACGGTGAGACCGATGCCTTCTCTTTCTTTTGAGGCACTGCGGACTCGTCCCTTGGTACCGGCAGAGGCGTTTTTTCTACCGCTTCTTTGGAGGGAGGGGCAGGAGCCGCTAGATCAAGTTGCGGCCCTTTAGAAGCGGCCGATGACGGACTATTTTTCGCCCTCGATGGGGTTCCCAAGTCCTTGGGCTCAAGTGTCTTGGTAGCGGCAGAAGGCCTTTCCGGCGGGGGCGCTTTCGATACAGCTGCTTGCTTCGGTGCAGGGGGGGGCGTGACGTTCGAGTGTTTCGGTCGGTTGCGGTCGGTTGTGGTGATTTCCATCGGCTCCATCACATCAAGCATCCGGTCGAAGGCACCCCGATCCCCTTCATATAATTGCATGGGTGCACACGCTATGAACGGCAATAACCACAGTGTTCGTCTCAACTTAGCCCCCAATTTCGAAACGATCGATGAGCCGATCATCGGTGTCGAAAACCTCTCCTGTCAATCCGCTGGCGGTCAGGGTGAAACCGATCCAGTGATGAACGGACTCCGCAGCTTGCTGGGCGAGCTCCAACTGATCAAATCGCTCGTCGCAGTCATGGAGAGACGCTCCACCACCACCACTTACCACCCATGTACGCTCCGATTCAATAAATCGCTCGTAGCAATGGGATTGTCCGTTCAGGATCAGGCGAACTCGAAAAGGAGCCACAAGATTGACGAACTCGGAGCGAAGGGCATCTTGGCCTCCGTGAAGGCTGCGGGTATAGAGTGCTCGGTGGAAGATCACGACAGCGAAGCGATACGTCGGATCCGCTTCAGCCGTGCTGAGCAGTTCGATAAGCCACTGTTGGGTTGCGTCATCCCACATGTTTCGATCGTTCCCCTCCGAGTCGAGGGCTAGAACCAGCAACCCGCCGATACGATAGGCATAGTTGTTTCCGATGCCTGTATGCCCATTCTCACCCCAAATGGTTTGGAAGTACTCTTGAAATTCCAGGGGAGGCGAGCCGTCCTCCACAACGGTTTCTTCCACGACTTCGAGGTCACGGTTTCCGATAACGGGCAAGATGGCTGCCGACTGAAGCAGAGGCTTCGTTCGAGCAAACCAGTCGGACCAGGTTTCAGCCAAACCCTCATAGTGCTGGATATTTCCGGTGTGCAGGATGATCGAGGGGGACCAGGCGGCAAGGCGATCGTAGAGGGCAAGGTCCACACCTCTGTGTGGATGCGTGTTGCCGAGCACGCCAAACCGAATCGTCTCTCGACTTTCCAGACGAGGCGCGGTGCAGAATCGTCCGATGGTAACGCCCTCTGTTTGTGAGACTTGGTACTGGTAACATGTACCAGGCATTAGGTTCTGTAATTCCACTCGATGCAGGATGCTCGTTCCTGCTTGATCGGGGCGACCAGGGACCCCCTCAGTGAGGGAAAGTCGTCGACTGAGTGGCGTTTGCGTCGAGCCGACTTGAGCGAGCCAGTCACCGCCACTTTTTCGACGGATCCGAATCCCACCACATCCGAGCGATGTGGTTTCCCAGCGTACCTCTGCCCGAGTGGAATGGTAGCCTACAGCCCAAGGACCTCGTACAATATCTTCGGGTGTACAGGGGGGCTGCTGGGGCTGATCTTGGCATGATAAAAGCAGTATTAGCAATAGGTTGAGGTGTCTTATGTCGACCTCCAAAACAGGGCGACACCTAGCGCTGCCAACGTCATGATCAGTCCGGCGATCATCGCCCAAGGACTGGGGCCTCTCTTGGTACTCGCCACGACGATCTGACTCCGTCGGCGTCGCTGAGCGCGCGTCCCTCGTCGCCGCGGCCTTCGTTGAGACTTCATACTCATCCATTGCAGCACGATGAAGCCGATGAAGAGGACAGAGACAGCAATGATTATCGGTCGTAGACTCATGATTCCAATGAGTTGAGCATGTTATTTGCACAAGGACTTAAGGGCGAAAAAGGGGTTGCTGTTCCGGCAGAAATCCTTGTGCTAACGGCCTGCCACCGGACCCACTGATGGCCTGGCCTGTATGGAAAGAGGAGTCCACGGAAATCCTGTGAATGATTGGCGATTAACATTCTATCGTGGTGAAGCCAGCCTGGTGGCAAGGGGCTTGCCCTTCGGCCCGGCTGTCGTCGAGCAGGCCGTGCTTCGCCTTGTTGACGTGGACGGGCCTGTTGAGTTGAAGGGGGGCATTGAGCCTTTCGCTCACCATCGAACGGCTTTGGTTCGCTTGGAACTCAGTCTCGACCCTCAGCGTCTGGCGGGCGAGCGCGGACGTGTTCGTTGGGAAGCAGAAGAACTGGTCGTAGAGCGGCCAGAACTGACCGCTCGAATCGCCTTTGAGCGTTGGGGGGATCGGGGACTCTGCCTGTTGATTCGAGAAGCCTGGACAACCCGTCTCGGCGGGGGCGGGGCTTGGCGTCAGACAGCAGCTCTCATTCAGGAGACTTTTGGGGGGCGTAAGATCGATGACCCGGTGGAGCAGTTCGCTCGCCGGGGGTTGGTCGAGGCAGGACGTAAGAGAACCCGCGTAGGGTCCGGTCGATCGGGTTGGACCTTTGAATCAGAATGTCCTG
This sequence comes from Myxococcales bacterium, assembly GCA_002696345.1. GTDB lineage: Bacteria > Myxococcota > UBA4151 > UBA4151 > UBA4151 > UBA4151. The sequence goes on along the minus strand of NZRT01000117.1, from coordinate 21,398 downwards.
TTTATATCTTTGATATAGCAGAGAAGCCCGGGGCGAGCTTGCCGGTTCGGAACCTGCCGGAAGACTTCCGGCAGTTGGAGCGATTCGCTTGTGATGCTGACCTCGAAGACGCTGGAGTCGAAGCTCGGCGAGCCTTGGTTGATGGTGGGATTTCTGGAGCCGCTGCAGCGGTCGCCGCCGACCTTTTAGCCGAGCGAGTGGATGCATTGGAGTTGTTGTCGGATTTAGGGGATCAACTGGACCCGCTCGCCCATCGACTCATCGATGCTCGGCGTCATCCTCAACCGGAACAATGGCGCGCTGCAGCCGAGGCTGCTCGGGACGCAGGTTACAACTATTTAGAATACGGCTGTTGTTTGCAGGCTTTAGCCGGTGACGAGCCCTCCGCCTTCCGCTTGCCTGTCGTTGAGCGCCTTCTCGAATTGGATCTCTGTCGTCCAAGCGAACTCAAGCTTTTGGCAGTTGCTGCTCAAGATGCCGGTGCTCGTCGCCTGGCTATTTCCATCCTGCGGCGAATCGTTGCGTCCGGTCGTCCGGGAGATACGGTGGAGGAGATTGTTCAACTCGGCGAGTTGCACCTCGCCGAAGGCAACCGACCCCGAGCGAAACATTATTTCGCACTTGCATTGACGGTTGTGGACGATGCGCGCGCTCTGGAGGGAGCTGCTTGGATCGCTCTAGAGGATCAAGACTCTGCATATGCCCTCGCTTGTTTGGAGCGGGCTGCACGTCACGCCGATCTCGACGATAAGCGTCGAGCGACTCATTGGCGGAGCGCAGCTCGTTTGCGTTTCGAGGCGAGGCAGGATGGCTTTTTATCGGCGGCCATCAATTCGCTGAAAGAGGCGAGTAAGCTCGACCCGTTGGGTCAGAGCGATGACCTGGTGACTGCAGCCACTTGGGCTCGGACTGAAGGCGACCTCGAAAAGTCACTGATCGCTGTCGAGCGGAGGCTGGAATTGCCTGGCGAGGCCGCTGTTTGGGAGTTGGAAGCGGCCGGCCTCCTGTTGGAGCTTGGGCGTCCTGCCCAGGCCGCAGCGGCTGCGTCTCGTGCCACCGTTGACGCGGAAGTCGCCCCTGCGGCTTATCCGGTACTGGTGAAAGCGTTAAGACAATCCGCTCGTGACCAGGCCTTGCCCTCAGTGATTAGGGATTGGTTCGGTGTGCAACCTGACAGTATTCCAGATGGCGACCTGCATTTAGCGGTTCATGCACTCCAGGATCGTGGTCGAATGGCTGAAACGCTTGTTCGGCGGCGTCCTGAGCAAGAAGGTAACTTGCTGTTGGCGATCGTGGACATTCGTATGCGGGATGGAGATTTCGAGTCGGCTGGAGATCTGCTCAGGCTTGGCGAGACGTTTCACAGTGCAGTGAGTGAGTATTGGAACGTTGCAGGACGGTACGCTCGAGCTTGCAATGACCTTGGCCGGGTTGTTCACGCACTGAAGCGAGAATATGATCTCGAGCCGCGCCTGCAAACGGCGCTTGATTTGGCTAAAGCCTATGAGGACCTTGGTGATTTTGAGGAAGCGATCGAACTGACACTCTCGATTGAGGGGGGGCAGCTTGAGGCTGCTCGGCTCTGTTTAGAGCGCCTCGGGAAGCCTGAGCGAACCTTAGAAATGATTGGTGACCCTGACCGCAGTCAGCCGGAACAACTGATTTTGGGGGAGAGGGCAGCGCTCTCGATCGCTCCACAATTGGCGAGAGATTGGATGCTCGCTATCCTCGATCTTGGGGCCGACCGAGACGGTGACCCTCAACGTTTGGTGACGCTCGCCGCACACACGAACTTGGAAGACGAGGCCGTTGAGCGCTTGGTGCTTTCGATCCTGGAAAGAGAGGGCTTAGAGTCGGGCGTTCTTCGACGCCTGCTTGAGCCNTTAAGGACGCGCCGCCTCACGCTCGCTTTGGCCCGAGTTCTCGATCAACTTCGACATCACGACAAAGCGTATGATCTCGATATTGAGCGCCTGGATCTCGCTCTCGACGTTGGCGATGCNCATGTGGCGATGGAAATCGTTCGCGAGCGCTATGTCGACGTGGAAACGATCGATCAGGATCGNCCAGCGCATCTGGATCGCNTGAAACGATACCTTGAGNTGTTGGGTCGGGTTGGTGACCAGGAGGGGTACGGTCAAGAGTTGGAGCGGNTCGCAGAGTTGAGCTGCGATGCCTACTTGATGGGGGAATGGGCGAGCTATTTGAAGCAGGCTGGTGAGCCTGCGAAAGCGGCAGAGATCTTTCTGCAGGCCTATGAGCTTGAGCCCGATCGTAACACGTGGCGTCAAGGNGATTGGTTAGAGGCTGCCCGTTCTGCCGAAGGCAGTGAGGCACTGGAAGCTGCCTTGCACGAGTTGGGCCCTAGCNTGAAACCCGAGCTCGCAGGTGATCTGATGGTGGATTTAGCCCACCGCATGCCCCCTGAGAATGCATTGCCCTGGTGGCGCCGTGCGTGGAATCTTGATCAAGATAACGGCGAACTTCATCGGCGTTATGCGACGGCAGCTGTACAGACGTTACCTGCTGAAGAAGCGATGCCTGTGGTCGCCAACTGGATTGGAAAGACAGAGGCTGTTGAGCCTCCTGAGGGACTGGCTTGGGCTGTCAAAGAGTTGGTCGCTTCGCTAGAAGCTTGCAATGACGCATCGGCGGCTTTGGATTTGGGTGCTCAGGCTGCTCGACATTTTCCAACGAATCAAGATCTGGCGGCCGAATGGTTAAGGCTCACNGATGCCCATGGAACACCGCTGCAAGCGGCCGAAACGCGTGACGAGGTTGGACGAGCGATCGACGAAAGTCGGGGAGATCGTTGGCTGCTCGAAGCCGAGGAGGCATTCTCGGGGACTTTACGACAGCCTGAAAGAGCTTTGGATCTCTTGGCNTTCCTTGTGGATCGACGTCCTGAAGAGCGTGATCACGCCCTGCGCCTCGAGCGATTGGCAGCTCAACTNGGTCGTTGGTCGGAACGGATGGAGGTGGGCGAACTCATTCTAGAGCGGGAGTTGGATCCTGCTCACGATGCNGAGCGCCGTCGTGCCATGGCGGATGTTGCAGCGGANCGATTTGGTCAACCGGAGCGAGCCTTGGCTCTGCTGCGAGCTTATGAGCCCGCAAATGCCATTGAAGCAGCAGAAATCACTGAGCGTACGCTGGAAATTGCCCAACGGGCGGGGGACAGAGAAACCGTCTTGGAGCTTCTCGANCGGGTAGAATCTGAGGCACAAGATGATTTGACTCGAATCGAAGCCCTGTTGCGGCGGGCTCCTGCGCACGCTCAACTCGGACACGGGCCGCAAGCCTTCGCTGATCTTCGCAGCGCNCTTGATGGTGGAGCCGACCGGGTGCGAGTGGCNGCATCNTGGGTCGAGATTGCAGAACANCTGGGTGANAACGAAGAGAAGNTGAATGCACTCGAGATTTGGTCTCGAGAGATNTCAGGCTTGGAAGAGCGCTCAGCGATTCTTTATCGCATGGCTGAAGCCTTGATGGCTGTGGGNCGATCGGAGGAAGCGATCCCTCACCTCTACACAGCGATGCGCGAAGGCAGCGAGTCGATGAGGCGCCGTGCCTTCAACATGCTNTACCCCGAGTTAGCNCTNCGGGGGGCTCAAGCTGAGCTTGGTGATGTTTTGGCTACCCATGCCGTCGAGATGGAGGATCGNCTTGCGGCNGCNGCNTTGTTAGCAAGTGAGCGGGGCAGCAGGGCGAAGGCTCTTCGCCTGGCTGAATCTTTATTTTCCGATGAGNTCGANCCTGGTTTGCGAGCGGCCGCAGGCTGGCTCGCCGCAGAGATCCACGAAGCCTCCGATCGACCCGGAGAGGCCGCAGACCAACTCGCCCTCCTGAGACTTCGGGGAGAGGAAAGCAATCAGGTNCGTCGCCGGGAAGCCGAGCTTCGCTTNGCTGCGGGTCAGCCAGGTGCAGCCTATCGGTTATTGCAAGAGGNGGGTGTCGAGGATCTCGTTCTTTCCTGTCAGGCACTGGAAAGTCTGGGGCGTTGGGCAGAAGCGGAAGCCCTACTGGACGGACAGGAGGCCGCAGACCTCGTACTCACCCGAGCTCGGCTTTTGGCCGACTATTTAGGTCGTTCCGATGAAGCTGTCGATTTGTTGCGGGCTCTTCTGGATCGAGAGCCGGATCATATCGATGCGGTTCGAATGCTGGAACGCCTCGGCATGGTGATGGGAGAACCNGCACTGTCGGCGTGGGCTCGGGAACGACTCGCTGATCTGCTTGCCAGCGATCCTGTNTTGCGTGCCACTTGGTTGAAGCGAGCGGCAGAGTTGAGCCGAGATCCCGGCGANGCGCTCAGTTTCCTGACCGAAGCAAGGTCGCTTAACCCTCTAGATGANGACGTCGCTGATACTCTCGGNAAGACTCTTGTGAAGGCTGGAGAGCGCAGGGAAGCAGCGAGCGTGTATGAGGAGTTGGCCGAGCGTCAGCATGAATTGTCTGATCGCGTCCGTTATTTGCTNAAAGCAGCCGACGCCCTGAGTACCCTGGATGCTTCCGCNAGCCGAGAACTCCTCGNTCGTCTCGAATCCGCCGTGCCNGATGACGAACGAGTGGTGGGCATGCTTGCAGATCTTGCTCGAGCGGAAGGGGATGTTGAAGAAGAGGTGTCGGCCTTAAGACGCCTGGCGAAAGTGACCGGCAGCAAGGAGCGCCGCCTTCAGGCACTGCGCCGCGCTGCCGAACTCAGTGAAGACGGAGAACTGCTCCGGCTCGTTGTTCTTAATGATCCGGAGGATCTCAGTGCGCGATTGGCTTTGGCCCGTGTGGCTGAGCGTAATGAAGCTTGGTCCAGTGTGATTCAGGAATACGTCGGTATTGCTGAACTTCAGGTGGGTGAGCCTGCCGCCGCAGCGTTACATCGCGCGGCGATGACTGCCTGGAATCACCTGAAGGATCGAGACCGAGCCATCGAACTACTCGGTGAGGCTTTGGAGTGCCTGGAGGATATCGCTCAGTACCCCCAAGCTTTCATGGATCTGGCAGCGATTTATGAGGCGGAGGGCGATGATGGTGCCGCCGCTGCCGTTTTGACGCCGCTCCTTGCCGTCGCCGATCGCTTGGAATTGGAAACAGCGAGTCGGATTATCGAACAGGTCATCGTCGGAGACCAGGCGGACCTCGCATTTCCCGCCTTGGCGGAGTTGGAAGAAGAGAACCCAGAGAATCTACCGCTGCAGAAAACGGTGATGAGCTATCTACGGCAGCAAGGCGATTGGGAGGGGCTTAGTGAGCGTCTTGCCTGGGTGGGCGAAGAATTGGGTGATCATCTGTCGGATCTCGAGATTTGCGCCATGGCTGAACAAGGGCAGTTGCAGATCCAGGGAGCGTATGCACAGCAGGCGCGAGAACGAATCGTTGCTTCCGGAGGAGTTCTGGCCCATGCGCTCAGCGAGGTGGCCTTTGAGCGAGTTCCCATGCCAACATTTGCTGGAGAAACGGCTCGCATCGTCACGGGTGATCAAGGGGTCGTCCACATGGCGACCACTGCGCCAATGCCCGCCGACGACCTGATTCTGGATTCGACCAATCTACCGCAGTTAATGGTTGGCGCTAGTGTCCTTGATGGACCTGCAAACAGCGAGGAAACGCCACCGGAACTTCCGGGGGATGCGCTGGCGTTAGACGATGGTCCTCCACCCATCGATCCTTCTGCTGAAGCGCTTACCGATGATGCCGGTGAATCGGGAGCTCAGGAAGTACATTCCGAGGATCCGCCTCCAGTGATTGAGGACTTGAATGAAATGCCACCTCATGGGGGCGAACCACCTTCTTCAGCGACAGCTCCTGGTGAGGATCCGCCCGATCTGGATTCGACCGATCATGGGGGAGCAGTGGAAGACCCACCGCTCGACTTTGATTGGGAAGAGGGCGAAATCCCTCCCGTTGACACTTCGGAACTACCCCCGGAAGAACCAAGTGCGCTGGTGGTTCAGGCGGTGGATGCTGAGAAAGCTGGCGATCTTCAGGGCGCTTTGGCTCTGCTGCGGCGTGCAGTTCATGCCAGTGGCGGCGATGAGGTGTACCAGGATGAAGTGGCCATGTTCATGAGCCGTCACCCTGATCTTTAACGCCCCGTTGGTGATTTAAGCCGGGCGATCCGTTGTCAGAACGTTCTTGTGGCGGTTCGCTGCTCTCGCCGAAGGCGCCGGCGTCTCAGGATCACCAGGCACATCAACAGGATGAAACCGTTGGCTGACGTCGAGCAACCGGTTGCCGTTACAGCATCAGAGAGTTGCAGATCCCGGTCGCGAGGCACATCGATCCAAGCTGGAAGAGACCTCCGGCCTTCCGCGTCGATAGCGACCACATGGATGCGTGCTCCCAAAGGCACATCCTCTCGGTGGACGAACGGTTCACTGAGGGGCTCAGCGTCACCATCATCGATCGCCAGCGTCCAACGCATGCCGCTTAAACCACCGAGATCGTGGGTAAGAACACGCCACCCACCGGGGGTGCCTTCGAGTTGGACTTCAGGTCGATACCCATCGGTGGTCACGATGACGGAGGTCAGGTTTTGAGGGGTTTCATTCCAGTCCCCACGCCGTCTCTGGCGGAGTTCGATTTGATGATCGCCGATAAGAGCCAAGCGGGCTTGTTCGATGCGGAGTAGTCCTTGGGGGCTGAGACGACGCCAACTTCGCCAAGGACCACCATCTACGCGGAAGCTGAATTCCAAATCCTGAGCGTCAGGGACGGCCAAGTCGACCCAAGCATTCTGTTCTTCCAGTTGGACCGGTGAGGCTTGAGTGGCTAATCGTAAGTCTGGCAGTCGGACAAAACGTTGCGGCGATGTTTCGACCATCCGCATGGTTGCATACAGCGCCAACTCATCACCCTCTTCGCCACGGACCATGACATGGTCGATGGACGCATCCACCGGTGTTCCCAGAGCAGTACTCAGCGGACCCGCAAGGTCCACCGGGAAGACGAGTGCGTCGGTCAAAAAGGTGCCTAACACCACGTCGAGTAGTGCGGGCAGGGTGTTGGCGAGATCGGAGCCAGAAACGGGCTCATCGTACACCATTTCGAACCCGTCTACCGTTGGTCCCTCCGCCACTTGGACGACCAATATTGGCAGGTCTTCTTCGTTTCGCTCTGGACTCATTTGGAGCTTCATACCGACATCGGCCAGGGTCGCAAAGGCGCGGATCCACCGACGATCGACCTCGATAAAGAACTCGAGCTTGAGTTGGTCGATCTTAAAGTCGATCTGAGGCTCATCCGGACCTGCTCCTGCGATGAAGTCGATCACCGGCGCTTTCGTGGGGCGCATTCGCACCAAAACGGGAGCATTGGGGCCGGCGATGCTGACGATCTCACCGGCGATCAACCCGAAGGTGCCTGTCGACAGGAGTCCGGCTTGACCCGTCAGCGCTTCGATTTGTGCCGAGTCGACGTCGATGCAGATGAGTCCGGAACTGTACAAAGCCCAAGTCAGTTGATTCATGCCCGCCTCTGCGAGACTCATTCCCATCGCATATCGTTGTTCATTGCCCGCCTCATCGATCCAGACTGGGGGAAGCATAACGGGCTGAGGCGATGGAAAGGTCGGAAGCGATTCTTCATCGACTCGGACACAACCGGCGGGCCAACCATCGTCCTCGGGATAAGCAGCTGCTTCAAATCCTAACTCGGTGGCAATGTTCATTCCGATTGTCGGGTCCGTTTCACATTCTCCCGGGGCTGCCTCCGCGCAATCAACGGTAAAGGCACCGGGCATCACCGCTAACCGAAGCCCGAGTGGTTTGGCCCGGGCGCTGCTGGGAAGATCAGCAATCAACTCACCTGTATCGATCAGGCTTTGGCTCAACAACGGTGTCGCGGGTGCGAGTCGGTTGATTAGCTCCTCCACCAGCGTATTCACCAAGGGCCGTAAGGCTGGCTCTAACACGTTGTAGAGGGTCTCCACGACGTTAAAGACGCCGTTCATCACTGGGCAGAGCACTTCGTCACATTCCCAGTCATTGTCTGCGCCGGGTATCAAGTCGTCAACGCAGTTGCCGAACGGACCACAAAGATCGTCATCATCGCAGCGCCAAGCCAGGTCGCCGTCGATTTGGAGATCGAGGTCCTCCAGAGCCGCTTCCCTGATGTTGATATCGAAATCCAACTCGCTGGCGTTGTTGACGCTTGGGAAGATATCGATGTCGATGGTCGCACGTAATGCGTGCTCCACTGGCTGGGCATGACCGTTGCCGAACAGGCAGGCAGCGTTGATGCTTGTGAGTCGCAGCGGAGGCACGCCTGGGATCGGGCTCGGAATCTCAATATTGACCTCAGCACCCACCACAAGTTCGATCCCAATCTGGAGGTCTTCGATGGTTAGACGAATGCCGTCCCGTTCATCCAGCAAGCTGACATTCATGCGGTCACGGAAGGCTTCAGTGTAGATGATGGCGCGACTTGGTGGCGCCCCATTCTGACCATCGGGAATGGTGATGTCACCCACGAGCGGCGCCTGATTGAAGGGGATGACAGCACCAGGGATCGGGACGATCAGTTGCCCCTCTTCGCCCAGCGCCCCCTCGATGACCGCCGGCAAAGCCTCCTCAAAGAATTGAATCCCATCATTGGTGATACGCAGTCGGAAAGCATCGGCCACAGGGATCGTGTCCACACTCAAACGAGTCGGGTAAACATAATCCTCATCCAGACTTGTACAGCCACCACAGCCACCGCCGCAGCCGAGGGCTAATGAGAGGGTGAGCAGAACGATTGAGCGAAAGCTTCTCAATGGAGATTCTCCAGGGTTGGACATCTGCCCCCTGGGCGGGCCAGATAGTACCGACAGAAACGTAACAGGCCTGGGAGCTTTTCACCAATGACTGATCGGCTTTCTCGAAGGGAACTCGGTCTTTTGCTGCGCGCAATCGACGATGATGACCCCAGGGCTCAGGAAATGCTCCGGCAACTTCCATCACCTCGCGATCACGCACGGGTCTATGGATTCACCGGTATGCCGGGGGCCGGTAAGTCAACCCTTGTTGATGGTGTTATTGGTGAACTTCGTAGCCTTGGCTGGACGGTGGCCGTCCTGGCTGTTGATCCGACCAGTCCATTTTCCGGGGGGGCCATCTTGGGCGACCGGGTTCGGATGGTGACTCATGCTCAGGATGATGGCGTTTTCATTCGGTCTCTTGCCACAAGAGGTGCTTTGGGTGGGCTCACGATGAGCACGGGACGATGTATCGAAGCACTGCTAGGGGCCGGGTATGATCGTGTGTTGGTGGAAACGGTGGGCGTCGGACAGGATGAGGTGGACGTCGTGAAGGCTGTGGATGTCAATGCTGTGGTCTGTGTTCCTGGGCTTGGTGATTCGGTTCAGGCGATTAAAGCAGGTGTGCTTGAAATTGCCGACCTTCTGGTCGTCAACAAGGCGGATCGCGAGGGAGCGGATCGCTTGCACAAGGAATTGACAGCCTCGCTGCACCTTGGCGACCCACCCGCCTGGGGATATCCCGATATTCTCCGGACGGTGGCCACGGAGTTTGAAGGTGTGGGGAAGTTGGTCTCGGCTTTGGAGGCTTGGTTCGACTTTGAAGGGCGCGCTCATCTGCTAGAAGAGCGGCGTCGGCAGCGCTTTCATGATCGGGTTTTGACAACATTTGAAGCAGCGGTTTTGACGGAAATGCACCGTCGGGTCGACGTGCACGGGATGGCTTGTTCCGCTGCTCCCAAATCTTCGCCGGAAGAGGTTGCACGTCAGGCTGTTGAAATGGCGCTTTGCGAAGGGCTGCCAGGTGTGGAATAAACACGACCGTCCCAGGAGAACTATCATGCGCATGACGCACGCTTTCGCCCTTTCCGCACTCACCTTCATCGTGGGCTGTGGTGTTCCGCTGCCCTTTAACTACGACAGTGAGCAGTTTCCCGTCGATATCTCGCAGGTGATGGGGGACGGTGCCGTCACGTTGCCGGAAAACGACCAGATCCCGGAAGGCGCCCCTGCTGACGCAGAAGAGGCTCGAGCGCTTCTTGCTCAGTATCTTGGCGAAGCCGAAACGAACGACATTTGGCCTGAGGGAGCAGATGAGCTGCGTATTGATATTCCGCTCTTGCACAAGTTCGATGTGGATCTTTCGAACGATCCTAATGTGACTCAAATGGCCGGGAGGCTGTCAGCGATTGCGGTGGACAAACTTGAGGTCGAGTTTGTTCAGAACACACTCAACTACCCGATCCCTTCGGTCTACTTCCTGACGGTCGACGAGGGCGTCGAAATGCCGGAAGCTGAAGAGATCGATTTGGCAAATCTTCCCAGCGGCATCAAGAACGTGGGTCACATGACGGGGCTTGAGCCAGGGGCGAGCGGTACCTTCGGGCTGGAGTATTCCGAGAATGGTAAGCAGGACTTGAGCGATACGGTTTTGTCGTTGAAGTTCTCCATCGCTGTCTTCAGCCGGATCGAATTCAACTCAGCGGTCGAAGATCTCTTCCCCAGTGGCGGAGCAACCGTCTCGGCGAGTATCGCTGGACGCCTCCTGCCCCAATAACGGCTTGAGACGAAGTCTGGTCGTTGCGGGGCTACTCCTCGCATCGGCTTGCAACAATCCGGAAGGTGGTGACACCTACGAGGCCTGGTTCAGGCCTCTTTCCGGTTTTTGTCCCCGATACGTCATCGGTGAGGACTACGCTTGGATTCGTGGCAAGGTCGCACCAACCCATCAGCGGAAAGGCATACGGCAGCAGGTGTACACGTTCCGAGGTGAATTTCTTAAAGATTCGGAGGGCAATCCGAAAGTCAGTACCAAATGTCAGGGCCGACCTTATCCAATTTTTGAGTTGTATGAAGTTGTGGGGTTTCGCGCACTGGAAGAGGGAGAAAAGCCACCGGGCGCCGCCGATGCCGCAGCGCGAAGCGGACAACTGGTCGAGAGTAAGGAAAAAGCTCGTGAACGAGCAGCGGAAGAAGCCAAGAAGCTAGAAAATAGAGATTTTACGCTACCCACGGCGCCTGCCTCGCTGACTTTCGACTCTACTCCACAGCCATCCCAGGTGCCGACGGGGGTGAAGCCGATCAAAGATTCGGTCACCCAACCACCCGCTGTGAAGCGAAAGTCAGTTCGGCGCCAGGGGCGTACCGGACGACTCAAAAGTAGGAATCGCCGGTCGCAGTGAAACTCGCTGTAGAGTCGTTGGCACAAGGGGGAGATGGACTGGCCCGGCATCCTGACTCCGGTGAGGTGATCTTCGTGCCGGGAGGGTTGCCCGGAGATGAGTTCGAGGTCACGTTAGCGAAACGACGTAAGGTTCTTCGAGCCCGAGTCGTTCGACGATTGAAGGACAGCCCCCATCGCCAAACGGCAGTTTGTGATAGTCGTCCGAAGTGCGGCGGCTGCTCGTGGCAAGAACTGGTCGTCGAGCAAGCGATGGCTTGGAAAGGGCGGCTGTTGGTCGGAAGTTTAAGCCGTTTCGCCCGTCAGAACCCGAAGGATTTAGAGATGCTGCTGGAGCCCATACCAGTCAAGCATCGGGGGCGTCATCGGGTGATGATGCGGGTCGACCCATCGGGACGGCTCGCATACCATCAAGCGGCAAGCCACGACTTGGTGGTGCCTACCGCCTGTCCAGCGCTTCATCCTCGCCTGGAGTCCGTTGCCAGGGGACTGGAGCAGATCGCTCCGCTTTTGCAGGGACAGATCGTCGAGGTTGCCATGGGCTTGGACGGCTCAGGTGAATCACGTGCAGTTCGTTTGCATCCTCGCCCACGTCGACGGGGGGAGGCGACCCCGATGACTAGACAAGGATTGAAGTCTCTTGCCCAGACCATCGTGAACCGTGGGATTGCCGAAGGAGCTTGGGCTGAGTCTGAGGACGGTCAGTTGGTCGTGAGCGGTAATGTCGAGCTTGGCGGTCATCTCGCAGGGGATCCACGCTTCACTGTTCGGGCCGGTCTCTTCTATCAAGCCGATCCAGCTGTGAATGCATCCATGGGGACTGAACTGTTGCGCATGGTGAATCCTAGAAAAGGATTGCGAGTCCTCGACATGCACGCGGGAGCGGGGAACTTTGCCTTGGCGCTCGCGCTGGCGCGTTGTCGGGTTCAAGCCAGTGAAGTCGATGCTGAAGCCTTTCAGGATTTGAGCCGAAACGCCAAGCGATTGGGTCAGGGGGCCCGACTGGAGCCGCTTCGAATGACGGCGGCTCAAGCTTTATCTCGTGCGAGCCAGCGTCGGCCCCCCGCAGTGGTGGTTTTCGATGGTCCCAGAGGGGGGGACCGTGAAGGTGCCCAAGCAATTGCCCGGTTCCAGCCGCCGAAGGTCGTCGCTTTTGGCTGTGATCGAGTCACCTTCGCACGAGATCTTGCTGAGATGGGGCTCGGAACACGCTATGCGCTGCATAGGGTCGGGTATTGGGATGCCTTTCCTTGGACCCATCATCTCGAGGCCTTTGCCCTCCTCGAACTCAAAGGAGCTTAAAGTCGTGGGTCGAATTCAGCGCATGAATGAGCGGCTTGCCAACCGGATTGCTGCCGGTGAAGTGGTGGAGCGTCCAGCTTCCGTCGTCAAAGAGTTGGTGGAGAATTCAATCGACGCCGGTGCGACTTCGATACGCGTCGAGCTGTCCGAAGGCGGCCTCTCTCGAATTCGGGTCAGCGACGATGGTTGTGGCATGGATCGAGAAGATGCCCTGCTGTGTTTTACCCGGCACGCGACGAGCAAGTTGACAGATGATGCCGAACTTGCGGCCATTCGGAGTCTTGGTTTCCGTGGCGAGGCACTGGCGAGCATCGCGTCGGTTGCGCACGTGGTGCTCCAAACCGGTCAGGGGCAAGGTCAAGGTTGGGAGGTGATCGTTACAGCGGATCAAGAGCCGTCGATAAGGCCGTTGGCTCGAGGGCGGGGAACCACCATCACCATCACTCGACTCTTTGCCAACACACCGGCTCGTCGTGCCTTCTTGAAAAGTGCGCGATCGGAAAGCGCTGCAGTCACGGCTTGGATGCGTAAGCTTGCACTTGCTCGCCCAGAAATCGATCTCACCGTGACAAATGACGATCGTGAAGGGTTAAAAGTTGTCGCAGCATCCGATGGCGACGCATTGAAACGTCGATGTGAGCAGCTATTGGGTCAGGGGCTGAGTGATGGTCTCGTCGACGTCACTGGGATGCGCGAGGGAAGTTCTCTGACTGGTTTTATCGCTCGACCGGATTTGAGTCGCCGGGATCGCCGCGGGATTCATTTGGTGATTAATGGCCGAGTTGTGGACGACAAAAGGCTGCAACAAGCCGTGATCGAGGGATATCGGTCTGTCCTTGAGGTGGGGCGGTTTCCCGTGGGGGTGATTTACCTTGAAACCCCCGATGGTTTCGTTGACGTCAACGTCCATCCCCAGAAAACTGAAGTTCGACTGGCGCAGCCCCGGCTCTTGTTTTCCCTGCTCCGGGAATCCGTGATGAATCGGCTTGCGTCTGCCCCTTGGCTAGGGCTTGGGGGAGGGGAGGACGTCGCGAAGGTGTATAGCCCAACACCTCGTTCGGAACAGAGTCGAGGTGCATTGGGTTCGGTCTTTGGCGCCAAGGTGTCGAGTTGGACAGGCTCCAAGGTCTCAACGGGGGGTCCCGCGAGGGAACCATCTCCAATTTCGTCTGCAATATCGCCTCGTATGGACCCGCCAAAGTCCGTTTCACCCCAGCCAAGCCTTATTCAGGGCCTGCGTTATGCTGACCTGGAACCGATCGGTCAGATCAGTGGAACCTACTTGCTCATGCGCGGTACCGAGGGCCTCGTCATTATTGATCAGCACGCCGCCCACGAGCGGGTTGTCTTTGGCCGTCTCTTGTTGGCTCTTCGTGGCGAGGTATTAACTCGTCAGGGACTCCTCTTACCCGAAGTCTTACCGCTGGATGAGGAGGAGGCCAGCCATCTTCTTGAGCATCGAGAACTGGCGGAAAGCTTCGGATATGAACTGGCTGTCGCTGAGGGCGGTATCCAGGTCAAAGCGGTTCCTGCTTTACTTCAGGATGCAAAGCCACTGCGTTTGCTGGTGGACCTGGCACAAGCATTGGTGGAGTACGGTGGAGGTGACGCAGTTGAAAAAGCAGTAGACGCGGTCATCATTCGTATGGCTTGCCACGGCTCGATTCGAGCAGGACAAATATTATCCACTGATGAGATGAGGGCGTTGATGAAACAACTGGATGACGTCGAGCACCGAAGTCATTGTCCCCACGGACGTCCATTTGTTCTGCAGTTGACGACAGAGGAGTTAGAGCGTTGGTTTCACCGCGTCTGATTGTTGTTCAAGGGGCTACGGCCAGTGGTAAATCTGAACTTGCGCTGCAACTTGCTGAAGCGTTGGGCGCAGAGATCATCGGTGCCGACTCTCGGCAGGTGGTGGAAGGCATGGTCATTGGGACAGCGGCTCCGAGCGTCGACGAAAAGGCGAGAATTCCCCATCATATGATCGGTTGCTGGAAGCCAGGTGACGAAGTTTCTGCAGGTCGCTGGCTGCGTACGGTGGAGGATCTTCTCGAGGGACGACCTGATCAACCCTTCGTTGTGGTCGGGGGTACCGCTTTGTGGGTTCGTCTCTTGCTGCAAGGCGCCATCTCGGTCGAACCCATCCCGGCGGAGATTCGGGCGGAGGTTGCTGCCCTGGATGAAACAACCCTTCGAGAGCAACTCAAAAAGGTAGATCCCCAGGCGTTTGCTTCCATTCATCCCAATGACCGGTATCGATTGGAAAGAGCTCTTGGCCATTTCAAGGCCAGTGGTAAGGCTTTGGGCGCAAAGCGTGCCGAGCACGATTGGGGTGAGCCTCGCTATCCCTCGGTTCGACTGGCTCTCATGCCACCTCGCGATTGGCTTCATGACCGTATTGAGTGTCGAGCAGCTGCGATGTTCGGAGAGGGGCTCGTCGAAGAGGCCGTTGGTTTAAGAGCCCGCTATGGCAAGGTGCGTCCGCTTGATGCGATCGGTTATCGGCAAGCACTCGCTGTCGCCGATGGTACCCTGGACGAGGGGACAGCCATTGCGCTGACGGCCAGGGATACTCGCCGTTATGCTCGAAACCAAGAGACATGGTTGCGGAAAGAACCGGTGACAGCGATTACGGTGACGGACGGCGAGGGCCGTCTCGAGAGGGCGCAGGAGATTCTTCAGGCTGCATCTTGAGAAAGATTGCTCGTTGAAGCGAGGCATTCGGCCGTAGCGTCATGATCTTTCCATTCTGCCGAAGGTGTTGCGCTCGTCCTCCCGCCTTTCCATCCAGCCCACAGATTCGTATTTTGTAGTCGTTTGGTTTACTCACGAGCAGTAGATCGCCGACCCGCTCACAGATACCGGAGTTTACCACCAGGCGTGACACCACCGCGGGTGTGAATTCCGGGTGTGCACGACCGGTAAAATCAAGCTGACTGGGATAACTACCATCGGCCACGAAGCGCCGTTCGAGTTTCATTTGCAGACCAAGTGCTTGATCGATCAGTAGGTGGTCGGGGTGATTTGGGATTGGTTTCGGAGGCCCCAGAGCACCGCCTGCGGCCCCGCCACCAAAAATTGAAATTCCAAGGACGGCGCCATAGAACCGTTGGCTCAACACGCGCCGTTGAAGTGTTGCATGGATCATCATGAACCAGAGTGTCATGGGGACAAGCCACCAGAGCACAGCAGGAGAAGGGAACCAGGCCGTCACACGGGTGGTTGCATTCCAGGCCTCTTCCGCTTCCCAAAAACGTAAAAAAGGCAGGGCAGCACTCATTGCCAGAATGCCCGAATAGAGTAGAATCTTCACAGTGCGCATAGAAGACCCGGTAGATCGGGAATAGTCCTCACGGAAAACGGCTTCTTCACTTGTCACAGACGCGCACATGTGAAAAGGGAGTGCGCCATAGGATAGGCGGAGAATATGGTTGTTGCCGTGAGAACCCTGGTGTTCGGGCTCATCACGTTTATCGCTGGTTGCGGTTACGAGAATGACCAGAGCGCTGTGAATCCATTTTCCGACAGCGCTCGGATGAGCGATGATTTGTACATGTTCATCCTGTACCTGATGACAGGCGTGTCCATTTTAGTTGCTGTCTTAATCATCTACGCCATGGTCAAGTTTCGCTACAAGGGCGAAACTGAACGGCCGAAACAGGTTCATGGTCATACGCTGCTTGAGACCACTTGGACAATTCTTCCATGCTTTCTTCTCATCGCCATCATGGTCCCAACAACGAAAACCATTTTCGCTCAGCAATCCCCCCCACCAGGGGATGCTCTTCGGATCAAGGTCATCGGAAAGCAGTGGTGGTGGGAATACGAGTACGTGGAGACTGGAGTGGTGGTCGCTAACGAACTGGTTATTCCCGTGGGTCAGCCGATCTACCTGGATATGAAATCTACCGATGTGATTCATTCCTACTGGGTGCCGGCATTGAGTGGCAAACGAGACGTCCAACCGTGGGGTAATAATATGCTCCAGTTTACTGCTGACAAAACGGGGACTTACTTAGGACAATGTGCTGAATATTGCGGCGACTCGCACGGCTTGATGCGCACTCGTGTGGAAGTGAAGAGCAAAGAAGAGTTCGAGAAATGGTTGGCGCATCAGGCCAAAGATGCGCTGCCGCCACAGGACCCAAAAGTCGCAACTGTTCTCGCTCAATGCAACGCTTGCCATGCCTTGAGAGGCGTGCTGCCCGGTCGACCTCGAACCAAGGTTTCCGGGCCTGATTTGACTCACCTCGCCAGCAGAGGAAGCTTGTTCTCTGATCTTTACACTTTGCCGAAAGAGCCTGAAGCCAAGCGTTTAGAGATGAAGAAGCATTTGACCAAGTGGCTGGACGATCCTCGTACGATCAAGCCGGGGGTACGCATGCCGGGTCATGGTGTGACCTATCCGACGCCGGCGGAGGATCGAGTACGAGGCGTTGCGCCGAACGCTTTGAGTATCGAACCAGAGGTTGTTGAGGGTCTCGTCGATTACTTGACGACCTTGGAATAGGCTCGAGAGGGAAAGGGAATCATCATGAGCGCTGGTGCTTGGCACTATGATCCGGATGCGCCGCCCCCCAAGGGCTTGTGGAGTTGGTTGACCACTGTCGATCATAAACGCATCGGTATCCTTTACGGTGTGAGTGCATTCTTTTTCTTTCTGGTTGGTGGTCTCGAGGCACTGTTAATCCGAGTCCAACTGTCCCAGCCTGAATCAGGATTTGTTGACCCTGCACTCTACAATCAACTGTTTACAATGCACGGCACCACCATGGTGTTCCTGGTGATCATGCCAGGCGCAGCGGCTTTCTTTAACTACATGATCCCGCTGCAAATCGGTGCCCGGGATGTGGCCTTCCCTCGGCTGAATGCCTTTTCCTACTGGATCTTTCTAGCGGGTGCGCTCGTGCTGAACTTTGGTTGGCTGATCGGTTCTGCCCCGAGTGGTTCATGGGTGGGCTATCCGCCCATTACGACGGCAGATTACACCGATGTTGGTAGTGACCTCTGGATCTGCGGGCTTTCTTTGCTGGCGGTCGCTTCCACGGCGGCCAGTGTCAACTTCATCGTGACGATTCTAAACTTCCGAGCGCCGGGCATGACAATGATGCGCATGCCGGTATTCACTTGGATGAGTTTAGTCGTTCAGTTCTTGCTGCTGCTGAGCTTTCCCCCGGTGGTGGTAGGACTCATCCTGACCCTCTTTGACCGCAACTTCGGTACCAACTTCTACAATGTGGTTGGTGGTGGCGACCCTGAACTTTACCAGCATTTGTTCTGGTTGTTCGGCCACCCCGAGGTCTACGTCTTGATTCTGCCTTCCATGGGAATCGTCTCAGAGGTCTTGCCAGCAATGGCGCGCAAGCCGTTATTCGGGGCTGCATTCGTCATCTTTTCCGGTGTTTTGATCGGGTTCCTCGGCTTCGGCGTGTGGGCTCACCACATGTTTACAGCGGGTATGGGCCCTGTGGCTGATTCTGCGTTTTCGATTACAACGATGTTAATCGCCGTTCCGACAGGCGTGAAGATTTTCAACTGGATCGGCACGATCTGGGGGGGGCAATACAAGATTAACACGGCGTCACTGTTCGCCGTTGCATTCATCGTCGAGTTCACAATCGGTGGTGTGACGGGCATCATGCATGCCTCCCCGCCGGTTGATCTTCAGCAGCACGATACCTACTTCATCGTTGCACACTTCCACTACGTTCTCTTCGGTGGAGCAGTCTTTGGTCTCTTCGCTGGGATTTACTATTGGTATCCCAAGATTACAGGGCGCATGTTGTCCGAGAAACTGGGATACTGGCACTTCTGGATTACAATCATCGGGATGAATCTTACCTTCTTCCCTATGCATTTCCTGGGTTTGCAGGGCATGCCTCGCCGAATTGCTACCTACAAAGCGGGTGGCTACGATTGGGCAGATACCAATCTGGCAGTAACCATTGGTGCCTTCATCTTGGGCTTTGCGACATTGATCCTTGCCTGGAATATGTGGAAGAGCGCCACCAAGGGTGAGCGTGCGGGGCGTGATCCATGGGATGGTTCCACTCTGGAATGGGTGACTCAAAGCCCACCTGTGATTCATAACTTCGATAAAATCCCCTCTGTCGCCAGCGAGGTTCCGCTGTGGGATGTTAAATATGGTGGGGGTTCACTCCCCGTGGGTCGTGAAGAGAATATTCATATGCCACCGCCGAGTATTTGGCCACTTTGGGCTGCTGTTGGTGGTGCGATGATCGTGTGTGGCATCATGGCTTTCCCAATGTTTTGGATTACTGCTGCCGGCGCAGGCTTACTGATCTTTTCAGTCATGGCCTGGGTCGTTGAGCCGGTTTAAGGGAGAAGCAAATGAGTGCACATGGCGATCTTCCAATCAATCACCAGACTGAGGGGACTTCCCTTGGCGTTCCAACCATCAAGCTGACATGGTGGACGTTCCTTAGCTCCGAGTGCATGTTTTTCGGTTCGCTTTTGGCGACCTATTTCAGCCTGAAACCAAATCGGGTGACGCCTGAGCCACTTCCTATCGAGATGTTCGACCTGGATTTGACGACCATCTCTACCTTTGTCTTGTTGGCAAGTTCGTTTCTGATGGTCCTTGCGGTGAATGCAGCGGCGGATGGTAACGCCAAGAAGACCCGGTTGTGGCTTTTGGCAACTGCTTTCTTCGGCTGCATCTTTATTGGATTTCAAGCGTACGAGTTCACGGAATTCTATGCCAAAGGCTTAACCCTTGAGTCGGGTACCTTTGGGAGTTCCTTCTTTACGCTGACGGGCTTCCACGGGTTCCACGTATGCATCGGAATCGTCTGGCTACTCGCTTTATGGGTTCTGAGTTTCACAGGTTGGTTGGGGCCTGAGAGGGCGCTAACCGTTGAGGTTTGTGGACTCTACTGGCACTTCGTGGACATCGTGTGGAT
The DNA here is from genome assembly GCA_002696345.1 of Myxococcales bacterium. GTDB lineage: Bacteria > Myxococcota > UBA4151 > UBA4151 > UBA4151 > UBA4151. The sequence continues at coordinate 2,035 of NZRT01000117.1, read as the reverse complement.
TGTTATCTTCACGATCGTTTACCTGGTGGAGTTTGCACCATGAGCGAAGTCATTAACGAACAGGACAAGACGGACGCTACCCACCACGAGGGGGAGCATGACGGTCATTCCCATGCCTCGACGCTGTTCTATACGGGTGTCGCAATAGCACTTGCCATCGTCACCTACATTGAGTGGGCAATGCTTGATTGGGATTTGGGCAAATGGACGAAGCCCGGACTGATTATATTGTCCGTCGGTAAGTTTGCCGCCGTCGTTGCCTACTTCATGCATCTCAAATTTGACGCTGAAATCTTCAAACGAACCTTTCTCGGTGTTCTTGGCTTGGCTGTTGTGATTGTGTTCGTTGTCATGGCGGCTCTGGGCAGTTTGCCTGATGATAACCCAGAGACTGGGCGTCTTCATGCGAGTATACGAAACTGCCAGGATCATAGCGATTGTGGACCTACCCAACGTTGCCGTCCCATACCGGCTCCGAAGACGGCGGCAGCATTGCGCAAAGCGAAGGGCTTGGGTGAGCGTCCGGTCTTCTCAAAGTGCGTCGAAGTTCCGAAGGAAGTTCGCGACGCAGAGGGTAAAGACAAGCCGGCTCGAGAGGGCGGAGAGATTTACGCCGCTGTCTGCGTTGCGTGTCATCAGAAAGACGGCGGTGGTATGCTCGGTCCAACCGTTTTGGGCGCCAACTTGGCGTCAGCAGAGTTGTGGGCGCAAGGTGATGGGGCATTACGAAACTCGATCGTCAATGGTAAGCAGGGTAAGATTGGCGTGATGCCTGCTCAGGCGGGTATTCTCTCGTCCGAAGAGATTGACAACGTTCTGGCTTACATCAAAACGACCTACGCTCCGAAGTAAGAGGCTAAGACCATGCGATCGCCCCTGCTCGCTCATTTCGACGGCCGGGGTCGAGTGTCACTCGACACGCTTAGTGATGGCTATAATCAGGCAGTGTTAGGGCCAGGCGAGTGGTTCGTCTGGGACTTCCATCCCAGTATTGCGATCGGCATCTGCGTGATGATCGGCTTGTACGTCTGGATCGTCGGTCCTGCTCGGAAACGTTACAACTGGGGCCCGAAGGCGACTCGGTTTGAGTGGATCGTCTTTTTGATGTGCATGGTGCTGATGGAGTTGAGCCTAGACGGCCCAGTCCACCATCTAGCCGACAACTATTTGTTCAGCGTTCATATGTTTCAGCACCTCGTCATCACGCTGTTTGTTCCCTTAATGCTTGTGGCGGGGGTTCCGCCGTGGGCTTGGGATCGTCTCGCAGATGTCCCTGTGATTGGATCAGTGTTTGTCTTCTTGATTCATCCGATTCGAGCCTTCCTCTTCTACAATGGGGTACTTCTGGTCTGGCATTTGCCCGGCGCCTACGATTTGGCGATGTTCGACCACGATTATCATGTCTTAGAGCACGTCCTCTTTATGGGGTCAGCGGTCTTCGCCTGGTGGCCGCTGCTTTCTCGCTCCAAGCGATTCCCTGCGATCAGTTGGGGTTGGCAGCTAATCTATCTGTTTGCCATGTCACTACCGATGAAAGCACTCGGAGCGGTGCTCACCTTTAAGGCGGATTCAATGTACCAATTCTATGCTGCGGCACCGAGGGTCTGGGGACTGACGCCAGCAGGAGATCAAAGGCTGGGAGGGTTGCTGATGTGGCTACCGGCAGGTTTGGTTTTATGGGGGCTGGCCGCACGAGCCTTTTTTCGGTGGTTTTATGAAGAGCGGGGCCCTCGTCCCCGGCCCAGCACGCCAGGCATCGCCGTCGTGGCGCTCTTCTTTGCCCTAACCGGCTGTCAACAAAGCACCGACTCACCGGAGCCGATTACAGCACCAAAGCCGGTGGAAACAAAGCCGAGTCCTGAGACGGAGGCGTCTGACCATGTGTCCCCTTGGCGATTTTCTTCGAGCGGCAAGCACAAGGTGCGCTTCCGACTACCTAAAAATATGCCACTGAACGAACTGATCGAGCCAATCGTTGAAGTCACCGACTTGCAGGGAAACCCCGTCAAATCCACGATGATCAAAGCGGATGCAA
>NZRT01000116.1 GCA_002696345.1 Myxococcales bacterium | reverse complement strand
TTTTGATCTTCTTGATCGCCATCATCACAAGCCTCTCCATTGGAGGCTAAGCCGTCGCCGCAGCGAGCGCTGAGACAGTCGTTTCGGCAGGGATCTAGATTATCCTCGTTGCCGTCGTCACATTCTTCATAATCCACATGGCCTGGGTTCAAATCGGTACGACGAAGGGCATCACCACAAGACGCTAGATCGCAGTTGTTGAGGCAAGCGTCCGTGTCCACCACGTTGCCATCGTCACATTCCTCATGACCATTTTCGCCCCCTGGAATATCGGTTCGGTGAACACCATCACCACAACGAGCGATCTGACAGGAGTTCGTACAGGCATCACGGTCCTCGTTGTTGCCATCGTCACACACCTCCCCGGCATCGAGCACCCCGTTACCGCAGGCCTCTAAGCGACAGGCTCCTGAGCAACCGTCTCCCGATTGGTTGTTGCCATCGTCACACTCTTCCCGGCCCCCACCGGCTGTCCTCAGGACTCCATCACCGCAACGGTTGGTCCGACAATCGTTCTTGCAGAAATCATTGTTGGCTGCATTGCCATCGTCGCACTGCTCAAAGCCTTCTTCGCCAAAGGCTCGATCCACTCGCCGGATTCCATCACCACAGACCGCCACCGTGCAAGCATTGGTGCACTCATCAACGTTACGATCATCACCATCATCACAAGCTTCAAAACCGATCTGTCCTTCGCCGACGTCGTCTCGAATTACACCATCGCCGCATTGCGCTGTCCTGCAATTGTCTCGGCAGGCATCGGTATCGATCTCGTTGCCATCATCGCAACCCTCGAAGCCCTCCTGCCCCACCTCGCGATTGGTTCTGTGGATGCCGTCGCCGCAGACGGCCTCAACGCACTCGGAGGTACACGAGTCTTCATCTTCTAAGTTCCCATCATCGCAGGCTTCAGCGTTTTCAAGGACGTGACCATCACCGCAGGCAGCGGTATCACAACTGTTCAAACAGCCGTCGGTTTGACTGTCGTTCCCATCGTCGCATTGCTCATAACCGGGCTCATCAGGACGACGATCCGCACGACGAAAGCCATCACCACAGGCAGCCTCGACACAGGCGATACAACCATCATCGTCGTTTTCATTGCCGTCATCGCAGGCCTCGTAGTCGTCATCGCCGGGCTGAAGATCGGTTCGTCGGATCCCGTCACCACACGCAGCATCCAGACAAGAGTTGGTGCAAGCATCTCCATCAACATTGTTCTCGTCGTCACACTCCTCACCTTCGTTGACGACACCGTCACCACAGTTTTCTGAGCGGCAGTTCGAGGAGCAGCCATCGCCGCCTCGGCGATTACCATCGTCGCACTCCTCGCGATTCTCTCCGATAACTCGAACCACCCCGTCGCCGCATGTCGCCCACGTGCAATCGTTTCGACACTCATCATTTTCGGCGCCGTTACCATCGTCACAGTCCTCGCCCGGTCCAACGATTCGATCACCGCAGACCCCCACAGTGCAGTCATTGCGGCAGGCATCCGCCTCATTCTGATTGCCATCATCGCAAGCTTCGAAGCCAGCCTCACCCGGTTGGAGACCCTCTCGCAAAATACCGTCACCACAGCGAGCGACATCGCATGTATTCAGACAGCCATCATTGTTCTGGTCGTTGCCGTCATCACAAGCTTCATCCGGGGCAACGATCTCATCGCCACAGATCGCTGGAGTGCAATCATTCCGGCAGTCGTCGTCTTCGACTTGGTTGCCATCATCGCAACCTTCATGTCCGAGTTCGCCGGCTGCAGCGTCCGTACGAACAACGGCATCCCCGCAAACTCCACGAATGCAGGTGTTGCGACAAGCATCGGTGTCGTCTTGGTTGCCATCATCGCATTCCTCACCCCGATTAACGACTTGATCGCCGCAGCGAGGGGCGAGGCAATTGGTGGGGCAATCGTCATCGTCTGCTTCGTTGCCGTCGTCGCAGGCTTCATAGCCCTCGATGCCTGCCTGGATATCGATCCGGCGAATGCCATCACCGCAAAATGCGACCTGGCATTGTTGGCAGGCGTCCTCAGCAATATCATTACCGTCGTCGCAAGCCTCGCCATGGTCGAGACGATTGTTGCCACAAATTTCAGCGAGGCAGCCGGGCGTGCAACCGTCACCCACGTCTTCGTTACCGTCGTCGCATTCCTCTTCGATCCACTGCCCCTGCCCAGGGCCCCCATCGGCATCTCCGCCCACGTCACTGGGCCCTGCATCCCCCTGAGCACCCTCAGGTAAGAAGTACCGTGCTTGCAACATCCCATCGCCGCAGGTGGCTTGAAGACAGGTGTTCGAGCAGCCGTCATCATTGACCTCGTTGCCATCATCACAGCCTTCGAGCCCTCGACGGCGGAACCCGTCACCACAACGAGCGGGCACACAGGTATTTAGACAATCATCCCCATTATCTTCGTTGCCATCATCACAGGTTTCGGCGCCCTGGACTTCGCCATCGCCGCACGTGTTGGGTCGGCAATCATCACACTCGTCATCGGGGACGTCATTGCCGTCATCACAGGATTCACCAGGCCCCACGAAGCCATCGCCACAACGGGAATCCCGACAGCCTTCGACNCANTTGTCGTCATTGTCNTCGTTACCNTCATCGCACTCTTCATAGTCNTCATCGTCTTCATCGAGACCNTCNCGAACGAACCCATCNCCGCAACTCGGNCTCAAACATGAGGTGAGACATTCATCGTTCTCNAAGTCGTTGCCNTCGTCGCACTGCTCGCCGGCTTGAACTTCACCATCACCGCAACTCACCGGTCGGCAGTTTTNGCAACTCCCCGGCGCTGCGACATCGTCACAGGCTTCTCGCCCNGCCCAGACNAAACCATCACCACAGGCAGCAAGAACGCAGCCNGTGACACATTCGTCGGTATCATCCTGGTTGCCATCATCGCAGAACTCGTAGCCATCCTCATCAGGCTGCAGATCGACCCGCAGGATTCCGTCGCCACACTCTGCAGAGCGGCACTCATTNGAGCAGGCATCGTTGTCGACCTCATTCGTATCATCGCAGGTCTCGTTGTTGCTCGGCTGAATGTGACCATCACCGCACTCGGGCAGAACACAATCATTGCAAAAGTCTGTGGGGTCATCATTGCCATCATCACAGGGCTCAGCCTCGGCTCGNAANCCATCACCACAGGATGCTGCNAGGCAGTTGTTCAAGCAATCATCGATGTTGCTAATGTTGGCGTCGTCGCANTCNTCGTAGCCCTCGTCTTCAGGGCNTAGGTCGGTCCGGGCGACCCCATCGCCGCAACTTGCAACGTTGCGGCANTCAGCACGACAGGCATCATCATCGTCCTCGTTACCGTCATCGCAAACCTCCCCCGCTGCCAGATCCAAAATACCGTCACCACAACGAATTGCAGTGCAGTCGTTACGACAAGCATCATCCTCTTGGAGGTTGCCATCGTCGCACTCTTCGCCTTCGTCCGGCATCCGATTACCGCAACTCGTCTTCAGGCAGCGGCGCGTGTCCGGGTCACAAACTCTAAGGCTAGAAAAATCAGAGCCTAATCGCTCAGGCGTACAATCAAGTGGCGATGAACANGGTGGATCACCCGGGGTAAAGTCCTTCAGGCAACTGCCAGNAACNAGCAGAAGCGAAAGCAGTGAAATCCGACGACAAGCATCCATCCTGGGTGTAGAGCCTCTCGTTACCTNAGACAGCGTAGCTGATTCTGAAGCAGTATCCATGCCAATCTGTACAANATTATCTTCNCCTGTTTTGGTGGGTTTTGCCAATGACAGAGNCTGTTCCCGCTTTGGGCTTGCTTCAGACCACGCAAAATACAGTATTTTTCGGGTCTCTTATGACATCGCAACCANGGTCAAAGACAAAAATTGCCGAACGCCTGGTCATNTTCNGGTAAAATCCGCAGAAAGGCTCCCCCTTGGCAAGCCTCTGCCCCTACGACGCGTCTGCTCCGCTGGCTTGAGCTTTGATACGTTGCTGCTGCCGCCGGTCGATTTGCTCGATACTGTCTCGAGGAATCGCTGCGATCAGNCGTTCCGTGTAAGCTTCCTGTGGNTTTTGGTAAATGGACTCACTGGGACCATACTCGACGAACTCTCCCTCGTTCATCACAGCCATCATGTCGCTCATGAACTTCACGACACTCAAATCGTGACTGATGAAGATGTAGGTGAGTCCCATCTCCGCTTGCAGATCTTTCAGGAGGTTTAATACCTGAGCCTGCACGGAGACATCCAAAGCGGAGACGGATTCGTCGCAGATAATCAGGTCGGGCTTCAACGACAACGAACGGGCGATGCANATCCGTTGGCGCTGACCGCCAGAAAATTCGTGCGGATAACGATTCAGATACTGTCGCCCTGGCAATCCAACCTTGGCGAGAAGATCCAAGACCATCTCCCGTCGCTCATCATAACTNGAGCCAATCCCGTGCACCTCCATCGGTTCCATGATCGTGGTCTCGATGGTTTTGCGAGGATTGAGTGATCCGTAGGGGTCTTGGAAGATGATCTGAAAGCGTTTCCGGAATGACCGAAGCTCAGATTGAGGCATCTCGGTNATGTCGACACCATCGAAAATGACTCGGCCGGCGGTCGGGTCGATGAGTCGCATAACGGCTCGACCCGTCGTGGTTTTGCCGCAACCTGACTCACCCACAAAACCAAGGGTCTGGCCCCGATAAACATCAAAACTTACNCCATCGACAGCCTTTACGTGGTCGACCGTTTTNCCAAANAATCCCTTTTTGATGGGAAAGTGAACTTTCAAATCTCGGACTTGCAAGAGGGGTTGCTCATCATCACCGGCAAAGGTGGTGTCGCTGGCATAATCGCTCGGCTCCGCCGAGTAGCCGAGATCACCAAGACGTTTGAGCGGGTAGAGGAACCGGCCACGACCATCCTGCTCCATGGCATCAAGCCATCCAGGCTTCAGCTCTTTCTCTTCAATGGTGTACTCGCCACTGTCGTCGTAAATGGTGTCCATGTAATCGGGAACCGTCGGGAGNTTTCGCAACTTCGAGTCCAACTTGGGCCGGCAAGCGAGCAGGCCTTTCGTGTACGGATGCTGTGGATTTTCGTAGATGCTTTTCACATCACCGTATTCCACCAGCTTCCCGCGGTACATGACCGCCACGTCGTCAGCGATTTCGGCGATCACGCCGAGATCGTGCGTGATGAAGATCATCCCCATTCCTCGGGTATCNCGAAGGGAACGCAGCAGATCGAGAATCTGCGCTTGGATGGTCACGTCCAGAGCGGTGGTCGGCTCATCAGCGATCAGTATCTTCGGATTACAGGACAGAGCCATCGCGATCATGACTCTTTGTTTCTGNCCACCAGACATCTCGTGGGGATACATGTGGATCCGCTCTTCCGGATCCGGGATACCNACCTCTCGAAACAGGTCGATCGTTTTGGTTTTCGCCTCGTCGTAGCTCACCTGCTGGTGCAGCATGATGGCTTCGATCACTTGATTGCCCGTCGTGTACACGGGATTAAGCGAAGTCATCGGCTCCTGAAAGATCATCGAGATGTCCGCCCCGCGTATGGAGCGAATCTTNTCATCACTGACATCGATGAGGTTTTCACCTTCGAAGTAGATCTTCGAGCCATCCTCCATGCGCGCCGTCTGCAAAGGCAGCAAGCGCATCACCGACAAGCTTGTAACGGATTTGCCACTNCCAGACTCGCCCACGATCCCGAGCGTTTGGCCNGCCTTCACCTCGACATTGAGTCCATCAACGGCTTTGACGANACCGATGTCCGTATGAAACCAAGTGCGAAGATTTTCGATCTTCAGGAGCGTCTCACTCATCTTTGTCTCCTTACTTTCGCATCTTCGGATCGAGGGCATCTCGTAGCCCCTCACCGATCAGATTCAGCAGCGTCACTGTGATGAAGATNGCNATCCCTGGAATCANGATGAGNTACCACTCACCGGTCTTGTAGCCAGCATTCAATGTTTGACCCCATGACGGCACGCTGATGTCGCCGAGGCCCAGGAAGGACAGGGAACTCTCAAGCAAAATAGCTGCGGCCACACCGAAGGTCGCCGCCACCAAGACAGGCCCCAAAGCATTGGGCAGGATGTGCTGGAAGATGATGCGGCGATTGCTGTAACCGAGTGCGATCGCGCTGGTGACGAAGTCGAGATTCCGCAAGCGGTAAAANTCACCACGCACCAGNCGCGCGACCCCGGTCCATCGAAACAAACCGATCACCACCATAATGTGGAAAATTGACGGTTTCTCAATGAACGAGATCATCACCAAAAGGACGATCAATGTGGGGACCGACATGAAGATCTCGATCACCCGCTGGATGATCATATCGACACGGCCTCGGAAGAACCCTGCGAACGCACCAAGAAAGATCCCAATGGTCACATAGATCCCGACGGCAATCACGCCGACAGAAAGNGAAATCCGCGTGCCGAACAGGATGCGAACAGCCACATCCCGACCTTTTCTGTCCGTTCCCATGATGTGCTTGGCATTGGGCTGCTGTAGTTTCTCCTCAAGGCTTTGCNTGGAATAGGTGTAAGCGATGGGNGGAAAGAGAGCGCTCACCGCTTTNCCCTCGGCTTTNGCCGCCTCNTAGGAATCGAAGTTATAGCGATTCACCTGACCGGACTGNGTCAGAATGACCCCAAGGAAGACCACGAGGAAGCCGATCACCATCACCGAACTGAACTTCCGAATCTTCTGCCGACGNAGTCTCTTTTCCANTCCAGACTTNTGCGTCGAACGCAGCATGAACCACCAGACGACAAACAATGGCGTACCGAGAATCAAAAGAAGGTTGAAGAACTTGTCGACACCGTTCTCGTAGTAGTTGTGGTCAAACAGAGAACTGAACCAAGGAAAGTAGGTTCCCTCACTGTCCTGCCAAATGAATGGACGCTCGGAGGCAATGACCGGTGCGTAGACCGCCAAAAGAAAGAGAACGACAACGAGCCACATCGCAGCGTACGCCATTCTGTTCTTCTTAAACTGCCCCCAAACAATATCGAGGAAGGTCATGTCCTCGGGTTCGGATTGCATCATGTGGGTATCCTGCTCTGTCATCACGCCCCCCTAGTCAAACGTGATCCGTGGATCGACCAATGCATAAGAAAGGTCAGCCAGGAGCATGCCCACAAGGGTGAGGAAACTGGAGATCAGCAACACCACCATCACCGCGTTGTAGTCATATTGAAGAATGCTTGAGAACATGTAGCTGCCCATTCCCGGAATGCCGAAGATGACTTCGATAATCACCGAACCGCCGATAAGTGCCGGGAGCAGAGTCGCCATCAAGGTGATGATGGGAATCATCCCGTTGCGGGCTGCATGCTTGATAATAACGACACCCTCGGGAAGTCCCTTAGCCCGAGCTGTCCGAATGTAATCCGAACGAATCACATCCAGCAGACCCGTTCGAGCGTAACGAGATAGGGCGGCGAGACCGCCATAGCTCATGCACGCGATGGGCAGACAGACATGCCACAGGACGTCTTTAACGTATTGCAAAGTCGTCATCTGGTCGGCGTTGTCCGACTGAAACCCAATGTTGGGAAAGACAGCCCAGTCTCCCACCGTAAAGAGATTGAGCAAAATCACCGCCACAAAGAAGGATGGCAGGCTGTAAAGCATGAAGAGGACAAAGGTAACGAGTTGATCGGCTACCGTCCCTTGCTTCACCGCAGACCAAATCCCCAGAGGCAAGGAGATAAAGTAGATCAGAAAGACCGAACTCACTGCCAGCGTGATGGAATACTTCAACTTGGAAAGGACCGTTTCAAGAACCGGTTTCTTGTCCAAATGGGATTTGCCGAAATCCAGTCGCAGGAGATTGCTCCAATATTTGGCAAAGCGAGTATCGAAGAAGAAAATACTGACCTTCTCCCCGGTGGTGTAATCCCAGCGACTTTCATTTTTTGTCCACCAAGTCGCCCAGAACGACTCGACCTCTCCAACCCGTTTCCCATGGGTCGTTTTTGATTTTTCATCGTCGGGATTAGCCGCTGCCTTCCCCCATGCCTCGTAGGACCATGTGGCAAGCTCAGTATTGGACTTTCTAATCTCTCGATTTTTAGCCTTCTGCCGTGCCGCTTCCTCTTTGGAGACATCGCTGTCGATATAGCCCGTGAGCAGTTTCTCTTGGGCATTGATCGCCAGTCGCTGACTGGCTTTCGCCCGAGCGGCTTCCGTCTGACAGTTGACCAAACAATCGAGCAAACCAGGAACGGCATAGCCGCCCCAATCATCCATGTTATTTTGGGCTTCAATCTGCCGAGTCAGAGGGACCGAACCCTCTTCGTTTAGGATGTCACCGATGGCTGCTGCTACATCGGCTCCATCCAAGCTGTAACGGGTATTGAACAGGATGGGCTTGTCCAGGTTAAACTGTTCTTTAAAGATTCGATAAGACTCTCGACTGTCACCCTTTTGGGCGTCCTGACTGCCATCCCCCGCTGCTTGCTGCGCACCGGGATCGCCTGCACTTACGTTCAACAGAATGAAGATCAGCAGACTCACGGCGAACAAGGTGGGGATCATGAGCAGGATGCGCTTGGTGGCGTAGATGAACATAAGCGCCTCCTAGTTCTGCTTGAGGTACCAGGAGCGGAGGTTGAGATAAGGTCTCACCTTTCCGACGGTGGTGGCGTTTTGTAACTGAGGCGTCCAGAAGTAGGCGTTTTTGGATTGGAACAGGAAGGTATAGGGCTGCTCCTCGTAAATGATCCGGTGGAACTGCTTCGATAACTCGTAACGCTTCGCCATATCGAATTCGAATTCCATCGCCTCGATGATCTTGTCCGCTTCCGCATTGCGAAAGGAGACAAAATTACTGGACTTGGGCACATCTGCATGGCGCGAGTGCCAGATCTGGTCGAAGTCCA
>NZRT01000115.1 GCA_002696345.1 Myxococcales bacterium | reverse complement strand
CTCGTGAAGTGTGCGTGGAGGAAAGCGGATCGGAGAGATACTGCGTTTTCGTGATCAGTTCCTTGCGCCCTACGGGCGACGGGGCCAGACTGCTCAAAGGAGTGATCTTTGCTGAATCGGCTGGTGGGTACATTTTTGGCATTTGCACTCCTGTCGTGCGGTGGAGAGCAAGTGGTTGTTCTCGATCGGGAGGCAAGTTGTGGAAATGGTACGGTCGAGGTGGGAGAGGGCTGTGATGATGGCAATTTAGCGCCTGGTGACGAATGCACAGCCAGCTGTCAGGTGGCTTATTGCGGTGACCAAGTCTTGCGCAATGACATTACCCAACCGAACGTCGAAGGCTTTGAGGAGTGCGATGACGGCAATGACAGTGACAACGATGCGTGCACCACGGGCTGTCGGACAGCGGTTTGTGGTGACGGTTATGTCCGCCTCGGCTTGAGCGAAGGGGAGCCTGGATACGAAGGCTGCGACGATGCCAATGAAGAGAACAGTGATGGCTGTCTTAGCGGTTGCCGACGAGCCCAGTGTGGCGACGGAATCCTGCGCATGGATTTAGCCTTTGGGGAGGAAGGTTATGAAGAATGCGATGACGGCAACCAAGCCAACGAAGATGCCTGCCTAGCGAATTGTTTACGCAACACGTGCGGCGATGGTTTTCTGGGGCCTAATGAAGCCTGTGATGATGGCAATGACAATGAGGAGGATGGGTGCAGTCGAGATTGCCAACTTCCCGATTGTGGCGATGGAATTACACAGGAGGTTGCGGGCGAAACCTGTGATGACGGCAACGATATCGACACCGATGGCTGCACCAATCGTTGCCAACTCGCTGCATGCGGTGATGGTCTACTCTTTGGAGAGGTCGAGGAATGCGATGACGGCAATGACTCCAATGAGGATGCTTGTGTNGCGGACTGTNAGTTCGCNCGTTGCGGTGANGGATTTCATCGACAGGACTTGATCGAAGGTCAAGANGGCTTCGAGTCTTGCGACGATGGCAATGAAGACAATGGCGATGNTTGCCCCGAGACTTGCCGCTTGGCTCATTGTGGTGATGGATTTCTCCACCGGGTGGTTGAAGCTTGCGATGACGGCAACGANGANCCCCAAGATGCGTGCACATCNATGTGTNCNGAGGCNCGTTGTGGCGATGGCTTTCATCGGCAAGATATCGACTTTGGGGAGGAGGGGTTTGAAGCTTGCGATGATGGCNATGAGTNCGAAGATGATGCTTGCCTCAGCACGTGCCGCATCGCGTCATGCGGCGATGGTTTCCGGCGCNNTGATCTTCAGGTCGACGAGCCGGGGTTTGAAGCCTGTGATGATGGCAACCCGTTCAANGGCGANGGCTGCACNGTNNTGTGCGAGATCGCTCGCTGTGGCGATGGCTTTCGGCGTCAGGANCGNCTTGCAGGTCAAGACGGCTATGAAGTCTGCGATGATGGCAATNATGTNGAGGCAGATGCCTGCTTGAACAACTGCAGGCTCGCCGCGTGCGGCGATGGAGTTCGACGCGCTGATTTAGGTCCCGGCGATATCGGTTATGAAGAATGCGATGATGGTGACGACGACCTCTTCGATGGCTGTGTTCGCTTTTGTCGAGCNGCTCGTTGTGGCGATGGCCACCGNCGTCGAGATCTNGANGCGCACGAGGATGGTTACGAGGCNTGTGACGATGGNGACGATGACAANACAGACCACTGTTTGGCGTCGTGTCAGGAAGCCCGCTGTGGTGATGGTGTCACCCGTCGAGACCGCTTTATCGGTCAAGAGGGGTATGAAGGATGCGACGACGGGAATCNGGTCGATGGTGATGAGTGTACCAATGACTGTGGCTTGGCTCGCTGTGGNGACGGCGTGCTTCGGCTTCAGNTAATTCCTGGGCAGCCCGGCTACGAAGAATGCGATGATGGNAATGATCTNCCCGGAGATGGCTGCTCACGTNCTTGCATCGTTGAGGNCTGCGGTAACGGAATCATTGACCCCGGTGAAAGTTGCGATGACGGTAACCTTGGGGAGTTGGATGCCTGTCTGAATGACTGCAGTCCNGCTTACTGNGGGGACGGTCNTCTNCGNGAGGATCTTTTGCCTGGGGATTTTGATTANGAGAGNTGCGATGATGGCAATCAAAATGACGGCGATGGTTGTTCGTCNTTNTGCNGANTGGAGNGTTGCGGCAACGGGATTNAGGATCCGGGTGANGAATGTGACGATCGNAATCAAANCAANGAGGACGGGTGNACGAATGCNTGNCAACTCGCTGTCTGCGGNGATGGTGTTCGNCGCCTGGACNTCTTGCTGGGNATGCCTGGTTACGAGGCTTGTGACGATGGTAACGCTGACAACGACGACGGCTGNGTGGGGANCTGTGTGCTCGCACGCTGCGGTGACGGCTTCACCCGNGAAGGCGTNGANGGGTGNGATGATGCCAACNTCGATGATTNGGANGCTTGCTTGACGGACTGCCGTGAAGCGCACTGNGGTGATGGNTTTGTCCGTCGAGATTTAGCGGCTCCTGATCCNGAGGCAGAGCTTTGTGANGATGGGAATCAGCGAGAGACCGATGCCTGNCTCTCCAACTGCCGACCTGCGACGTGCGGCGATGGTGAAATTTGGCTCAACAATGAGAACTGTGATGACGGCAATGCCAACGANAATGATGCCTGCACCAACCGATGTAATGATGCTTTCTGTGGCGACGGNTCTCTTTGGATTGGNCAAGAGGACTGCGANGATGGCGATGGAATTAATACCAACGCCTGTCTCAATAATTGCCAAGTTGCNGAATGCGGTGACNGCNTTNTNCGCGAGGANCTNNTTGAGCATGAGGCTGGTTACGAGGTCTGNGATGACGGTGATGGTGATGATGCAGATTATTGTCTTAATAANTGNCGGCGTGCCGAATGTGGTGATGGGGTTCGTCGTGCAGATCTTGCCGACGACCATCCCGACTATGAAGCNTGCGATGATGNCNANGNNATTAATNNNNACGCCTGTCTAAACAGTTGTCGCCAGGCTCGCTGCGGCGACGGAATCGTGCGTCAAGATATAGAGCCGGGGGAGATGCATCACGAGNCCTGTGATGACGGTGATGTTTGGGACGGAGATGGCTGCAGCGCCACNTGTCAGGTGGAATAGCAAGCCAACATCGACAGCACCTCTTGCCGCCTCGCTAATCTATCCCTAAGTTTCNCCTNNAGGAGGGCATCATTATGCTCGCAGNCGCAGGCGTGTTGATGGNTGTTCTGGTTCTCGGTGGAATCATCCTCTTGGTGATCACCGTTGGGATCTACAATAAANTGGTTTCGCTTCGAAATCGTTACAAGAATGCCTTTGCCCAGATCGATGTGCAGTTGAAGCGCCGTTACGACCTGATTCCCAACCTTGTGGAAACCGCCAAGAAAGCTGTNGATACGGAGGTGGAAGCGTTTGAGAANCTGGCTCGGGCNCGCACGGGCGCGATGTCCGCTCGCAGTGCTGCAGCCGCAAACCCTGGTGATCCCGCAGCGATGGGGGCACTGGCCGGGGCTGAATCTCTATTAACCGGGGCATTGCGAGGTTTCTACGCAGTTGCTGAGAACTATCCGACCTTGCAATCCATGGCGACCATGACCGAGTTGATGGAAGAACTGACCTCGACGGAAAATAAGGTGGCTTTTGCTCGTCAAGGTTACAACGACTCGGTGACCGTCTACAACACCAGCCGGGAGGTGTTTCCCGCAGTTTTGTTTGCCGCCATGCTGGGCTTTCAGTCGGCTGCTTTGTGGGAGGTTGAGGACGCCAGTGAACGCCAAGCCGTCAAGGTCAGCTTCGACTAACGTCTCTTGACTTTGAGGGACCGAGACCCGGTACAGCCTCGCATCATTGCCACATTCGGGTAGAAGTAAGATCGCTCCCAACGACGCACCTTCTGGCTTTATGGCGTGGGTGGTCTTGCGCAGCTTTTTAGGCCGAAGCTTCTGACCGTGTTTGTTTGCGAGGTCCAGTTCATCCAGACGAAATGCTCACTGCCGCTGAACTAGTCTCTCTCACAGGCGTCACCGGTACCATTTCCGTCTCGGTCAATTTGGTTGTCGTCATGGGCGATTTCTCGAGTATGTTGGATCTTTAAGCCCCGTACTGGAGTTCGATCCTCGTTGAGAAAGCGAGCATAGAACCCCCAACCACCGCCGAGATCCTTGACCCGAATCAACAGCCGATTCCAGCCCTCCTGTAGATTGATTTCTGCCACGTTTTGATCGGGCTGAGCTCCTCTACAGTCTGCACTTTCCGTCACCATTTGCCCATTGAGCCAGGCTCGCATTCCATCATCGCTCCCTACAGCGAGAAGCGCCCGCTGCGCAGCGGGCGCATGAACATGGGCAAAGGCGTAGGCTTCGTATTGTTGGTCAAAGGGAAAGACCTGGTTCAAGTCGATGTAGGCATCCCCGTCGGTGTGGGGTTGCCATTCCCGATTTTCGGTGAGTTGAAAGGGCTCAGGCTGCAAACCTTCTTCATCCTGGACGAGACCGTCCTCTGTCGGCAGGCAGCGAGCCAATTCATTGTCCCAGGCTCCAAGAAGTAGCCAATGGCGAATGAAGCCTTCGTAGTTTGGATGAAAAACGGGCGCATAAGGCCCGTTGGAGACCTTCGGACAGTTATCTTCTTCATCGGGGATTCGATCGTCGTCGTCATCGTCATCGCAGGCATCGAGAACACCATCATTGTCATTATCGAGAGCATCGATGGGCTCAAAAACACCGGGTGAACAGGAGTTTGCCCCGAGTTCAATGCTCAGTGCGTAACCACTCACTGGAATATCCAAAAAACCCTGAACGCAGACACTGTGAAGACCGCTGTCCAAATGCCTTGCACCCTGTACTTCGTGGGGGTCGATCTTCGAGCAACCGTCGACGCCACTGTTGTCATCGCGAACGAGGACAGTTTCACCATCAGGGCCATAGAGGCGAAGGTAGGTGTCGCCCAAACAGCCGCCCTGACCATCTCCTACTTGGACGGTCAGATACCCTTGGTTGGGTACTCGAATAGCGTAGCAATCCTGATCGCGCTCCTCGAGGACGCCATAAACGGTCATGCCTGAAAGCAGGAGTTGGGCATCATCTCCAGTGCCATCGTTAGGCTCCTCCTCGAACTCACCCTCTTCCAAAGCGCAATCCGTTGAGCAGCCATCTGCATTAAAGGGATTGCCATCGTCGCAGCTCTCTCCTGTATCGGTGACGTTGTCACCGCAATGAGCTAACCGGCAGTCTTTTCGGCAAGCGTCAGCTCTCGAGTTCGAGTTCCTTAGCCCATCGTCGCAGGCTTCATCAGCGCCCTCGATCCCATCACCACACCGAAGAGATTGGTCGGCCACTGGAGCCGGAATCACTTGAGGTAGTACCGGACATGCTAGGAGCCACGGCATGAAGCCGCAGTGAAGGAGTAGATACCGGAACGACTTCAAGTCAGTAGATCCAGATTCTCTCCATCCACAGGGTGTCTCCTCAGGGCTTCAAGTTCAGTGATTCCTGCGGCCCGATGGATGGCCCTATGGACATGGGCTGGTTTTAAACGAATCCCATTTTCGTCCAGTTCGAGGGTTTGTGGATTGACGGTTAGAGGGCGGTGGCGCTCTGTGGTTGCACCCAGGACTCGACCTCCACGAATGCCTTTGCCCATCAGAAGCATCGAGCCGACAGACCAGTGGTCCTTGCCGTTGTTCTCATTGTAACCGGGCGTTCGGCCAAAATCAGAACCGACCATGACGACCATTTGATCTGCGATGCCTTGTCGTTCCGCCTCTTCCACTAAAAAGTCGACGCCCTCAAGGAGGCTGGCAAGTCGAGGGATGTGACTCTGGTCGTGATTATTGTGCGTATCGAACCCACCTTGGGTGATGGTGGCAGCAACGGTGATTCCGGCTTTGTAACTGGCAACCGCCACCTGGGCCTGACGTTTCATGCGAACGGGATCCAGTTCGGCCGGTAGAAATTCGGTCAGTCGCTTCAGTTCATTACGTCCACTGCGAGCGGTGAAGAGCGCATTCATCGCCCGTTCCTCGATCGGTAGCGTGACCTTAGCCAGTTGGCGGGCCTGTCGATCTGAAATGGCCTTGTTCAGTCGGGCATGGGTCGCCTCACTATGCCAGGTATCTGTTGTTGAGCCCGGCTGGATCCGGTCGGGATAAGCCAGATTTGTTAGGCTCCCTGTGTCATCCACACGTGTCGGTGCGACCAATCCAGCGGTATGATCATAACCGCCATTCGAGATAAAAGAGAGGGCGGCGGAGGGAGCAGCAGCGTGTGCCAACAGGGCAGGAAGACAGGGTTGCAACTCTTTGAGTGAGCCGGAAAAGGCATGTCTTCGCCCGCTGTCATGACCGTTGGTCTGCATGTCCACACCGTTAAGAACGAGCAGTTGGTTCTGGTATTTGCTGAAGAAGGTGTCGTTGTAACCCACTGGCGCATAATGAATCGGACCGGCTGTCTGAATATCATCGTGATGATAGGCCTTGTTCATCGGATCGGAATCAACTTCTCCACGATTGCCCTTGGGGTCACATAGACTGGTCGGGTCCCAACCTCCTGTGGCTTGGACAAAGACCCAGAAGGTCCCCGAGTAGGGTTCACCAGCGGCAGCGGTTGCCCAGGCTGATCTGGGGATCATTGGGGTTACCAACCCCAAGCCAGCGATACCTGTTAGTTTCAAAAATTCTCTTCGATCCATGCAGATGGTCCTTAATCGTAGAGGAAGCGATAATCGCTTAAGAGATAGGTCAGGACTGCACTCCAAGCTCGCAGGGTGTAATTTCGATCATGGGTCACTCGACGGTCTTCAGGAATTGGTTCTCGGGTCTCAAAATTGGTCGTCCCCCGGCAAACTCCATAGAGCGTTTCTGGCTCGTCACCATTTTCAACCGCTTGCCTTCCTTCTTTCCACACGTCGTAGAATAGTTGGTAGGTGTGGTCGATTTCAGGGTCGTTCATACTCAAGCGCTCACCGAGAACATGCTCGTGTAAATATCGAATGTTCGCTCGGATTCGCTCGGCCGCTTCTTCGATCACAAACCCATCGATGGTTTCGGGCTCGAAGGTCGACTCCACCAAGGGAAAGAGCCGACGGTCTTCGGCCCGCAGCACGAAGTCACGGGCGACCACATTGCAGGGCTGCCCATTTGCCATTCTTCGGGCGATTGCCGCCATCAATCCATTGGGCTGATTAATCCTTTTGGTAACCCCATTGGAATCAATACCGCCGTACAGCATTCGGTAGGTCGTGGTGAGTGCGCTTGATCCTGAATAATACCAGCGCCAGTTGTAGCCAGTCACCGCTCGTATACGCCGGTCCAACTGACGTGGGGTCAACAGGCGTGCGCTTCCGAGCGCGTGAGGGGCTTCATCGCTCGGCAGCACAGCCTCTGCCCGGTACAGCGGTGAGAGGATGATCGCGCTGAGTAACGACTTTAGGTTCTGGTTACTTTCCCTGAACTTTAGCCCGGCGGCTTTCAGCAACCGGTCTTCGAGTTCGTAAGCCGCCTGATGGCGCTCATCGCTTTCGGAGGGTTTGAGCGCGGGGCGTCCGGTTAACGCTTCCAGCATCCACCGAGACATACTGAGTTCAAAGCGTACATCGGTCACCGCCTGCTCAGCGAGCCATCGAAGGCTGTCATGACTTCGGTCGCCGGGCAGTGTCTTTTCTTCACCTAAACCGGGTTGTCGCATATCACCATGCCAGCCTAATTCTGGGGGGAGATAGCGCCCTCTCAGGTCCCAGTTCTTAAAGAGGCCTGCGATGGGATCCACATTGGCATGACAAACGGAGCACTGCGGATCATTCAGGGTTGGATTGTGGATATCCGATGACGCTTGATCGATCGGACGTGCGTCCAGTGCGAGGATATCCGTGGCAAGGAAGTGTTCGTAAAAGATTCTGGAGCGATGTCGATTGCGATTGGTTGCTGTTGTCGGAAAGCGGTGCAGCCAAGCATGAGTCGACAGTATGCCGACATGAGGCCGATTAGGGAGTTGCGTCTCTACAAACAGTTCTCGAGGGTAGGAGTCATGCGCGTTTGGAAACAGTTCCTCCAAACCAAAGCTCCGCGCTGAGCAGGCATTTACCATCATGGTATCTGCCGTCAGGATCTCACCAAAGGGGCGATCCTCTCGAACAATTTCCAGCATCAGTTCGAGGGGTGCTCGAGCGATGCCGAGTTGAGTGCAGGAGCGGGCTCGATTGCGATCCTGTCGGTTTTCGAAATCTTCGTGCCAATAGCGGTTTGGAAATGCCTCAACATCCAAGAGTTCACTGGCGTTGTTGCCGCCAAGGTAGCGGTCGGTGAGAAGTTTGTCGTTGAACACCTCGCGCAACCAAATGTCGAAGTTATCTTCAGTCATCATTTCGTGCAGAATCAGCCTCAATGCGCCGGCTTGACCCAGTTCCACTCGCCGGATTTCATCGGGTTTGGGCATCCTACCTACCAAAAGAAGACTTGCCCTTCGCAGGGTCTTTAGCGGGTCGGATAGTTCGACTTGTTCTAAGGCTTCATTCTCATTGATCTCGTTGGATCTGCATTGGGTCGGCTGGTCAACACGGCGAATAAATTCCTCAAGTTGACGGTATGCTTCGCTGTCTCTTTCTAGCACCAGTCCACCGCCATGACGGATTTCATTGGTGGGCTTCAAGAGGAGGATAGATTCTCCGTCCCGTTCCAGTCGGGCGAGGTCTACTAACATGGTCTGATTGGATTCCATGTACCCTGGCAGTGCAGAGTTTTTCAGCACAAACTCGCTGGTACGACCGACCCCCTGGGGATTGTGACAGCCCACGCAATGCAAGTTGAGAACTTGACTGTAGACAACATCGCTGAAGTAGTCAGCGTCTGTAACGCAAACCGTTTCCTCAATGATTTCTGTGTCATCCACGGGATCGCAAGCAGCCCAAAGGACGCAAAGCAGGGTGAGCACAACCCGAAACTTCATGAGTACCGCCTTCGATTCGAAGCGACTAAGTGTAACGGCCCTGACCCTGAGGGTCAAAGGCGCGCCTACAAGTTGCAAGGAGATCGCCTGAATCGGGTGTAGAACTTGCCCATACCCTTGTCATCCGAAGACCCGGAGGGTACCGCCGCGCCGACAGAATTGGGGGACCTCAGAATGAATCTTCACGATTTTATTCAGCATCATTTTCGTCATTTTAATGCGGGTGTGTTGTCGGATGCGGCTCGTGGGTGGTGTGATTTGTATTCTGCGGGTGGAGGCATGCTGGTCACGCTCGGGGGCGCGATGAGCACCGCGGAGATCGGGCGTTCTCTTGCTCCCTTGATTCGACAAGGAGTGGTTTCGGCTGTCAGTTGCACGGGGGCGAATCTCGAAGAAGATCTTTTCAACTATGTCGCTCATCACAAGTACCGTCGCGTGCCAAACTATCGGGATCTAAGCCCCGACGACGAAGTTGCCTTGTTGCACGAGGGGCTGAATCGAGTGACCGACACATGCATTCCCGAAAGTGAAGCAATGCGCCGTATCGAGCATCATCTTCTGCAGCGATGGAGACGGGCAGATTTGGCGGGACAGCGCATGTTTCCACATGAATTTTTGTACGATTTATTACTCAGCGGTGAACTTGAGGTGAGTCCAGCGATCGATCCCGCTGATTGTTGGGTGCTCGCGGCGGCAGAAGCCAACTTACCACTCTTTGTGCCAGGTTGGGAGGATTCGACGTTGGGCAATATGTTTGTCGCCGCCGTCATTCGCGGCGATTTGAGTCGTCACCATCTGATACGTTCGGGATCCGAGGCTATGGAGTCCCTAGTCCATTGGTACCAAGAATTCACCGCATCTCGACCTCTGGGGTTCTTTCAGATCGGTGGAGGTATCGCAGGGGACTTTCCTGTTTGTGTCGTTCCGTTGATTCGTCAGGATCTGCGACGCGATTGCCCCTTGTGGAGTTATTATTGTCAGATCAGCGATTCGACCACGTCTTATGGTTCGTACTCCGGGGCCGTACCCAACGAGAAGATAACGTGGGGGAAGCTAGGGGTTGATACGCCTCGGTTTGTCATCGAATCCGATGCGACGATTGTCGCTCCGATTATTTTCGAGGTTGTTCGTTCTTTTGCCGCCGGCGGTGCCGACTAGAGGCCTCTGACGGTATCTTGACCCGACCTCGAGCGAGCCGCCGCTGCCTCAGGCGGAGCGAGCGAGCCATCCTCGTTCAGATCTGAAAATTCCAGAAGATCCACCGCATCTTCGGGGGTTTCGTCGAGCGCTTCTGTAACCTCAGGAGGTTTGGCTCGAAGGCTTCGGTCGTCGATCACTGCGGCCACTTGTTCGCCGGCTCCGGAGAGCGCACCGCTGGCGATGTCAGCGCTGCCTCGACGAGTGCGCTCTTCGTTGGTTTGTTCCAGGGTTTCTCTGTTCCTACCACTGGCCTCGAGATCCTCCACTCCACCTTCCGCTGTGTCCAGTGCCAGCGGCTCGGGCTCTACTTCCACCGTCCCGGAAGAGGTCATCAAGTCTGCCCGAGTTCGTGGCACGTCCTGGTACCTGGCGATTGCTCGGGGTCTCGATGCGGACTGTTCAGGCTCGCTCAGTCGTTCCGTATCGGACAATTGGCTCTCCATTTCAGTGCTTCCCTGGGGGCTCAGTTCAGGGATCTCAAGAGCACGAAGTGAAGGAGTCGCCTCAGCCGCGCTGCCTTCGGGACGCTCTTGCTGCCTGCGTGCCTCGAAGGGATCCGCTAAATCTCTTCCTTCCAAGCTTTCGGGAGGTGCCGGGAGTGGCGATATCGTCGTCTCTTCCAGCCGAGGTCGACCAGACTCCGAGATTTCGGGAGCGACCGTTTTGTCCACCGGTTGAACGGGGTCGACAGGCTGTAAACGTGCTTTGTTGAAAACCGCCGCCGATTGAATGGGATAGATGCCGTCCATGGGTTGCCTCTAACAGATCGCCGTATCGAAGAACAGTTCAGTTCCCATTTCCGTCATCCTGATCTCGACTTCCAGCCGCCATTCCTAACAGTACGTCGTCCAAATCGAGTTGGGTCTTTAGGGCATTGAGGTTCGCCTTGTAGGCATGTCCATCGCCCACGAGTTCCACCATGGAGTTGCCGATGGATTGAGGGCGACTCATCGATGCGCCGGGCTCGGGGCTTTCACGACTTAATGTCAGTTTAACGCCCCCGTCTTGCTCCACGAAGTGCCGCTTGAGGGGGACGAATTTTTCGGTGTTTAAATTGGCGAGGTTGTGTGCAGTTGCAGCGGTCGATTTTGAGTAAGCTCGCAGTGCACTCAGCGAACTGTTTTGACCTGGAGCAATCTTCATGGCGGTATTGTCGCAGAACCGGAGCGTTGGGTCAAAGTGTGGTGGGTACCGGTGAAACCATTTTGAATGGAATGAATGCTTTCGGTCAGCAGCCCGTTTCCAGGGCATTACAGGGGAGATTTTGATGCGATCAATGATAGGACAACTTGCTCTGATTACCCTTCTAATGCCGTCCCTAGCGCTCGGGGCTCCGAAGGCGCCTGTCTCTCGGTCGGGGGATCAAGGACAGGCGACGCCTCCCCCGAAGCCAAAGCAGGCACCGGCCCAGCGCACAACTCAACTTTCGCCGAAAAATACGAAGCTTAACTTTCAAGCATACAGTCGCCTCATCGATGCGGACGGATCTTTCGGTGCGTTTAAAGGTTCGGTGACCATTACAGGAGCTGATGTTCAGACCGCACAGATCAAGGTGGTTGTTGATATCGGCTCGCTAAACACAGGGATCGACAAACGAGATCAACATTTACGCAATGCCGACTTTTTTCATGTGAGCAAGTGGCCAAAGGCAGTCTTCACGTCGACCGGAATCAAGGAACTCGCCAAAGATAAATACGAGGTCAAAGGCCGGCTTGTCATGATGGGCAAGACCGTGCCGTTGTCGTTTCCTGCCGATATTTGGCTCACGGACAAAGGCGAAGTTCGGGCGAAAGCTGACTTTAAAATGGACCGTCGCCGATGGGGTATGACCGGTTACATGAGCTCTTGGGGAGTGAACCCCATCAAACCCAGTGTTCGGATTCACTTTCAGGTTAAGGAGTAGGGACCGAATACGCTGGCGCTTCGCCCGACAGCACTTGATCGATGGACTTTGCGAGTTCCGGTCGGCGTCCTCGGAGCCACTCCAAGCGATGATAAAGAGCTGTTCTCAGGGGATGTCCACGCTCCGATGCGCCACCTTTGATCATGGATCGGAGCGCTTGGGTGTGAAGGCTTTCATCCCATCGAAATCGGAGGGATCGGTCCATCCATTTTGCGGCAGCAAGCCATCGACCTTCCCGCTGTTCTAACTCCACAACGGCTGCGAGCGCCGCAGTGTCTGTAGGCACCCAGGCTGCGAGTCTTTGGGTTGCGATCACGTGGAGCGGATGATCCGGACTGAAGAGAAGTCTCGCTGTTGTTAGTGCGGTTCGATTGAGTGGGGCTGCTTCGAGTAACTGCTCCATCACCAGTCGAGCCTCTTGGGGGCTAAGGGTCATCCCTAACCGAGCCCAGTGCGCCCGGGCTGTTACACATTGTCCCCGCTCAAGGCGTTCGGTTGCAGCTGCCGGCTGCCCCAATTCCTCGAGCGCAAGACCGCCGACAATGGCGGCTAAACAGTCATCCTCTGGAGCACTTTTTAGAGTCTTTAATGCTTTGCCTGCTGACTGACTGGCTGCCAGGTCTTTCAGTGCAGAATGGCTCGAAGAGCTTCCTGTAGGCTCGAGTTGTCTTAAAGCCGTCGTTAAATCCCTGATGGCTGCGTCGGAGGGTTGAGTTTGCGTCGAGAGTTGAGCGAGCAGTCGCTTGGTAGTGACGGGATCGCCCCGCTTAAGGGCGATGAGGAGATGTTCGTGTGCACCCTCTGCGAGCCCTTCCGCATCCTTTAAGGCATGTGCTTTGAGCATGGCTCGCATGAGTGGTCGTCGCATGGGCTCAGCACGAAAGAAATTTTGTCGAGAGAGAGCGACTAGGTCTTTCGGAGATGCGCTGGCCAGCGTCGCTATCTTTTTTTGAGTCGGAGTCAGAGGCGTATCGAGGGGAGCAACACCCAATCGCAACTGGAGCAAGAAGGGCTCGACGCTGCCGGGGTTTGATTTGTGGAAACGCTCGATTTGTTGGGAAAATTCGTCTTGATCTCCGGCTCGAGCAGCGATTTCTGCCCAGCCTAAATCGGTGTAGCGACTGGTGGCACAGCCAGTGATCAAGATCCCGAGGGTGACAAGGCCTTTGAAAAGTTGCATTGGAGGGCGGTTACTCTATGTCCACGTCCGTTCTTGTTATCGATCCTAGCCCACTTGTCCACCGAACCGTGGAAGCATCTCTTGGTCGAGAGGTGAAAATTGGTGCTGCTCGAGAGACTGCTCAAGCAGAGCATGCGCTGAATAACCAGGTCTGGGACCTCGTGATGCTGGCGACGAAGATCGCCAATGCCGATGAAAGTTTCTCGCTGGCGCAGCGGATTCGCAAGGAATTCCCCGGGACTCGACTTGTGCTCATGGTGGGTGTGATGCAGGAACCATCGCCAGCCTTTCTCGAAAAGGTCCAGCCCGACGAGATTATCAGGAAGCCATGGTCATCTCGAGATCTCCAACAACTTATTCAGGGGTTGGTCGATCAAGGGCCACGAGCCATGAGCAAGGAAGCGATCTCGGAGAGTTTACCGCCGGTGATCGTTGGTGATGCTGAAACATTAACACCGCCTGAATCGCCCGTGCTTGACGATGTTGAGGACGCCCCGATGGCATCCATTGATGAGCCAAGCGACGATTTGGTTGCAGTGGGAGTAACCGAAGCAGAAGCATCCCCTGCATTAACCGCCGACGAGGAAAGTTTGCCGCCGTTTCCAGAGGATGAAAGCTTGCCTCCGTTTGCGGATCCAACCTCCATGGTACCGGCGCCGTCGTTTGCCGCAGAAGATGATGACCTCCCCCCATTACCGGAACTGGAGGTCTTCGAATTTGTTGATCCCACGCCAACCACGTCATCAACAGATGACGCCATTCATCCCCCACCGGTTCAAGATGAGACTTCGGAGGAAAGCGAACTGCCCGTTGCTCAAGCGGATGAAGGCGACTTCGATCAACTGATCCCAAGTGAGCTTGCTGTCGAATCAGCGCCGCCTCCTGAGGATATCGATATGGCGATGGATGAACTGTTGACCTCGATGTCGGATCTCGACGCACTTCCCTCCCTCGAGACGAGTTTAGCAGCCCTAAACCAAGGCGAGCCTCAAGAGAGTGACGATGATCTTTCTGCGAGCATGATGGAGGATTCGGCGACGGACCCACCGTTGGACCTTGTGCCAGAGATCCTGGGGACGGTTCCACCGGATGAGGCGAAGCAACCTCAAGCATTGTCTGAACAACTGGCTCAGGATCCAGATGAACTCGACCTGTGGGCGCCCCAGGATACGTCGCAATTTGGTGCAGGCATTGCAGCAGAGGCGCTGGATGAAGAGGCTGGCATTGTTGAGGTGCAAGGGGATGACCAGCCTGAGGTTTTTGATCCATCTGTGCAGGATGCGCTTGTGACGTTGACGGCGGAACCTGCCAGTGGTCATGCGTCGATTGCCTCCGTTCTTGAGGGAGTGGATGAAGCGTTACCCTCTGCTGCTGAAGAATCGAATCCTTTGGTGGCGGAGATCTCGATGCCTGCAGCCCTGCCTGCGGATGCCTTGGTTGCGGAAGCGATCCCTGCGGACGCATTGGTTGCGGAAGCGATCCCTGCGGATGCTTTGGTTGCGGAAGCGATCCCTGCGGATGCTTTGGTTGCGGAAGCGATCCCTGCGGATGCTTTG
>NZRT01000114.1 GCA_002696345.1 Myxococcales bacterium | reverse complement strand
TGTGCGATCCATGAGCGGCGTGAAGACCCGGCAATAAACCGATGAGGGTAATAAAGATCAAGGTGCGAAACATGTCCCGGCTCAACGGATTTTTCCAACTGCCAAACTGCAACCTTCCATAACCGGCCAGTGCGCCAATTAGAGCCATTAAAGAACCAGATGCACCCACGACAGCGCCACCGACTGCGAGTTGGACTAATCCTCCGACCACGCCACCTAATACGTAAATAACGAGGAAGCCTCGCTGGCCAAAAATCTTTTCGGCGGCAGGTCCAAGCTGCGCCAAAAAGTACATATTGAAGCCAATGTGCAATAGACCACCATGCAGAAAGGTCGATGTGATCACGCGCCACCATTGACCCCCAGCCACTAAGCCGTCGGTCTGCATGCCCATGCGCAAGAGAATGTCGGTGGATGCCCCCAACGAAAAGAGCCCACGCCCACCGATATCCCCCGTGGCTTTTAGCGTAAGTCCAATCCCCACGATGAACAGGGCAACATTGGCACCCAGAATAATCTGCCACCAGGCGATCTCCCGGCCCATCTCCATGGAACCACGTACGGTCCCATGGACAATGCGCCCAGCAGTACCGAGGTTTGCTCCACACTTGTAGCAACGAGTCTCGTCAACACCGACGAGTGTTCTGCACTTAGGGCATAGGCGAGGACGGTTCATAGTAGGGGCACCCTGCCGAGTCGGCACTTAGGTAGCAACCCTGCAATGAAGACTATTCCCCCTTACGGCGAATCGGCAGCGTACAGATCGGTCAATGCCTGCTGTGTCTCGGGGTCCATTTGCTCTAGATAGGCTCGAGCAATCTTCTCCGACCCAGTGTAGTCGTGCTTCTCTTTCATAATCAACGTCCGCATCGGGCCATAATCCATTCCTTCGGGGAGTTTCATGTGCTCGATCATCCGTTGCCAAACGGCTGCGTTCCGACGTCCGTGATCATACTTGAGGCTGGCTGCCGCAGCGGTCAGACCGGTGAGTTCTGCAATTTTCGGGTCTTTGATGGGATAGTTCGACTCGGTAGCTGCCAAGTGGCGATTGTAGGCCACCATCGTCACCGCCCGCAGGGCTTCTTCCCCCATGTGACTGTAATGGTCGTTCAGTTGCATACTGTAAGCTTTCCGACCGTCCACCGTTTGGGTTTCAAATCGGACAATCGGTTGATCCGGCCCCCCTTTGAAGTACCCATCCGACAGGACGGCACCCTCGTGGCTAAACTTGCGAAAAGTTGGGTTGTAGAGATCCACAGTGTTGGCAAAGAAGGCCGCTGTTGAAGGCAGATCACCGTTTAATACCCCTGCATCCGGTGCTTTCGGTGTAAACTCCGTGTCCAACTGGGCTTTGACCGGCAAGACATCCAAGTTGAAGTGCTTGTCCCTCAGATCCACCACGCCGTCGGCATCACTGTCGCGGAAGCGATTCACGACCCGTAGGTCGATGGGCGTCATGTAGTTACCCAGTTCCTTGCCATGATTCCAGCCCACCGCTCGAGCTTTCATATCTGACGAGATCGCCTTCCAATCCGCCTCGGCAGCGACTCCATTGATTAACTCATTGAGCGCTCTGGCGTCCTCGCCATCGCTAAACTGGGTGCCGTCCTTTGCCCCCTTCGTGAAATACGAAGAGTTAAAGGTAGTGACCAGTTGGGCATCAGGAAAGGCTTTCCGAACACGATCGACATTGTCCTTACCGGAGCAAAGCCCGAGGAAAATAAGCTTACCCTCCCCGGTCGCCTCCGGTGCATTTTCGACACTACGACGGGTGTTTCCACCCAGATTTGAGTGACCGCCATAGACGATCATGTCGTAATCGGGATTGTTGATGTCTTTGAAACTATCCTCCCGAAAATGGCGAAGGTGTACATTGATCGTCTTGCCATTGAGGGTCTTCGTGAGGACACGCGGCGAGGCGTAACCGCCCTCTTCCTTCACGGTGAAATCCTTCTTTTTGAAGTATTCCGTCATGCCTTCATAGAACCCTTCACCATGGCCTGCTGCGTAGGAGATATTGACCGTCTGCTTTCCCTCTTTGAAGAAGCTTTCGTAAGGTGGGCTCTTTGGGGCAATCTCTTGTCGCCAGCCATCGACCACCTTTGCTTCGGGGGCGTCGAGTCGACTCTGGATGCGTATTCCATTGAAAATCATGGATTCCTTTAACCCAGTGACCGTCTCCGTCTTCACTAAAT
The DNA here is from genome assembly GCA_002696345.1 of Myxococcales bacterium. GTDB lineage: Bacteria > Myxococcota > UBA4151 > UBA4151 > UBA4151 > UBA4151. Next base: position 14,591 of record NZRT01000114.1, on the reverse strand, counting down.
CCTGGTAGCTTTGAAAGGCTTCAGCCTTGAGTTGGCCGGCCGTGCCCTCGTGCCCCAGACTTGAAATCAACTCCGCCAAGTTGGTGGCGACGGCACTGCGTACTTTCGCCTTTTCATCGGGAGCCATCGTCCCTGCCCGCACTTGGCTCAATGTGTCCTGAAGCGCCCTTAGATTCGCCTTTTTTATCTCGAGGCTTGCACCGACGGCGGTGTAGAGATCCATACCTTCTGCCAGTTGACTAGCTTTGACAGCAGCGGCTTCGAGTCCAGCGATCTGTCCGGCGAGCCCAGCCTCTCCGCCCTCGACGGCAAAGTGACCTGTGGGAGTGATCACGACGCCCCCCGTGTTGCCCTTAAAGAGAGAGGCACGCTCACTCACGATATCGCTTCGTAACGTAATCTCCGCTCCCCGGATGCTACCCAACTTGAAATTTTGACTGTCTCCCGTCTCGATAGCTGCTTGCAACGCTTTGGCAGCAGCATCACTCAGTTGGCTGGAGTCGATCTGAAGATGACGGGTCGTCGGTGCGCTGTATTTACCAAACTCCTGGCGAACAAACAGATCAATCGCCCCATCCTGTGGATTCAGGGAGAGTCGATCCTCAACCTGAGTGGTGGTATTTTTGACCGTTTCCACGACTCGGGCACTGAGTTCGTACTGGGCACCCGTTTTCGGGTCACTGAAGGTAAGCTTCGTATTGCTGGGCATCGGTATCTCCTGTCCTGCCGCTGGATTATCGTAAGACAGGAGAGGAGGTTGCGACTAGACCCGACAGTCGACCGACTTAGGAAAGAAGTCTCGCCAGTTCACCGCTTCGGTGGAGTGCGGCAAGTTCTTGGTAGCCTCCGATGGGTTGGCCATCGATAAAGATCTGAGGCACGGTTCGCTGGCCGGTGGTCTCCACGAGCCACGCTCGCTTCCCGTGATCGAAGTCGACACCGATTTCCGTGTACTCCTGATCAATGCTCGAAAGCAGCCTTTTCGCCATCACACAGTAGGAGCAGATACGGGTCGTGTACATTTCAACTTTCGCCATCCAAAACCCCTCATCGCTTAAGAAAATTGGTAACCCGACAATGGCTTGGTCAAACTGTCATCCATTTGCGCCCAACTCATATGATCGCTGGTGTGATGAATACCGACCTCACCATAGGGATTGATGAGAATCATCCCCCCCAAGCTCATGGTGCGCCTCTGCATCCGCTCCAGTGCGTACCGAGCAGCCGTCAGGCACATGTCACCTCGATGCAGGCGGTCAAGAGCCACCTGACAGACCACGGCCTTCAAAAGGTCTTCACCCTTGCCCGTCGAACTGGCAGCTCCAAGCTCATTGTCCGCCACAAGGCCGCTGCCCACGACCGGACTGTCACCCACACGGCCGATCGCCTTGTAGACAATGCCGCCGGTGCTCGTCATCGCTGCGAGATCCCCATTGGCGTCCAGGGCGACCGCCCCAACGGTATCGCCCTCATCACCAAAAACCGGTCGCTGTTCATCCACACCTTCGTGCTTTGCAGCACGCCATTGTGCGAGTCTGGTTTCCGTCACGAGCGCTTCCGTTCCGACCGCCTCGAACCCCCACTCTTCGGCCTGACGTAATGCGCCAGCACCGACGAGAAAAGACGAGCAGTCTTCATCGAGCATCCGACGCACCAAAGCACTCGGGTGACGCATGGCAGGAAGATCAGCGACTGCCCCCATCTCCAAGCGTCGACCGCACTGAATCGCCGCATCCAACCGAATTTCACCGCTCACGTTCAAAACGCCCCCGAGTCCGGCGTTGAACTGAGGATCCAACTCCATCGAGCGAACCGCGGCCGTGACCGCATCCACAGCTCGTCCGCCGGCGTTAATCACATCCCAACCACTGATCGCTGCGGTCTCAACACCACGCATTGCCCCGTCCCAACGATGCTCAGGAATACGCCCGGCGCCTCCATGAACGACAACGACTGGCTTGCTCATCCTGCTGCCTTCTCGTCTTCGGACGTCTCTTCTGCGCCCTCCTCGGACTGGGCTTCAGTGTCTGATTCCTCAACGTGATCGGCGGACGGCTCCGATGCGTCCACCTCGACATCCAACTCTGTAGAGGGGTCGAGATCACTCGATGCTTCATCGGAGTCGTTGCTGTTTGGCTCGGATGAGGTCACCTCCGCCGCGGTTTCACTGGAAAGTTCTTCGCCAGAGTCGGCTTCCGGTTCCGGTTCGGTCGCCATCGTCGAAGCCTCTTCTTCTGCGTTCACGGGGATATCCAAGCGACTCCACGCTGCAGCTTCTTCCATCGCTGCCACCGCTTGTTCTGCTTGGGCGACCGCTGCGTCATCGTCAATCTCATGGTTCGCCCCTGCGCCGATCGCCAATTCACGACAAACCGCTCGGTAGCGCTCCTGCAACCCGGCGAGGCGTGCCGTCAACGCTTCCGCTCGGCCTTCGGCAGCAAGGTACGCACGGTGCGTGCTGTTCGCTTTGCGCTCAAGGGTTTGAATTTCTGCCTTCATTTTGCCGAGAAACAAGCGGAGATCTGTACGCGCTTCTTCCGGAATATCACGAACCGGCTTCACGGCTCGGGTACTGGCCTTCATGATCGCTTCGGCATGGGCTTCTGCCTGGGCTTCAAGCTCGGTCTCAAGCTGGGCAATTCGTTGCACACGACCTTCGAGTTCGTCCGCGACGATCTCGAGTTGGTTACGCAGATGCTGAGTCGGTCCATCCTCCTCATTCGCCGGGGTGACCAGCTCGGATCCAGAGGATTTCCGTTGCTTGGCTTTCGCCTTCTGGAGACTCTTACGCATTTGGTCTCTTTGCTTCGTCGCAGAATCCGCCTTCTTTTTNGCCTCATCCCGATCACTTCGAGCCTGGGCAAGGCTACTCTCTGCGCGGTCTGCCCGCTCCCGTGCTTCCGNNAGTAGCTTNCGGCTTTTCGCCGCCTGAGCTCGACGGCTCGTATCCATCATCCAGAACGCAACGACAGCCAANACGATAACAATGATAAAGAGTAAAGTCATGGGATCCTGCATNGAATCCTCCATTTCTAGGGCANAGCCCTTTAACGAATTTGGCCGATGTTGCCAGCCTCATCGGTCACGTACTCGCAATCTGCTNGCGTCTCGAGTGCAAGGAATCCCTCGGNTTCAACATTCAAAACCTGCTCNNCGCCTTGACAGTCNACAGTCACGCTGATCCCAGGCGGTAAAGAAACGGNTCCGGTNGCGGTCCGCCCTTCCCCCCTTTTTCGAAACCCAAGAGGTGCACCGGCATAGGCCAAACGCAAGCCACCAGTCACGACGGTGACGTCGATGGTTGCCGGCTCNATTTGAAATGGCTCACCGAGCAACTGGTAGGGTGCAGGAGCTTCCACTGGGCTCGATACCAGTGCCTGACCCGTCACCACGAANCGGTACGTTCCGATTGGNACGTTCAGCCAATCTAATGGGTCCGTACCCTCNCCCACAGGCTGCCACGCNAACACCCACAAATGGCGCCTCTCATCGGAGGCAGAACTGGGACGAGACGGGTCAGGATTGTAACCCATAAGGACGCTTGGNCCGTCGCTATCGATCACTCGAGAGNCACTTTTGAAGGGCACAAATTGACCATCTTCACCCTGAATCTCCAGATACACACGCGGGCTATCGATGGCCACATCGCCTCCCTCGAAAACCGCCAGATAAACATCCTGATATCGCCGGAGCGTNTTGACCCTCTCTGTGGGATCCAAATCTCCGATATCGAGGTTTAGCGGCATGAGAATCCCACGCTCAGGAAGGGACTCGACCCACGTTCCTGCACGAGGCGTCACGTGACGAGTCTCTGNNAGGGGATCGAAGCCCAGAGGCTCACTGGCATAATCAGGGCGTCCGACATCGATCCCACGGTGATCAACACGTCGGTCCCCNCGACCCCTTGCCGCGAGTTCGAGCGCTTGCTCCATCAGATACTCCCCCTGCAAGGGACCCCAAATGTTGATGGACGGCTCATACCCACCGCTGAGCCAATCTTCGACGGTGAGCAGATAGCCTTCGTGATCCTGAGCATATCCGACCACCCAAGGCAGGTCGAAACCTAACGCTTCNAGTTGGTGGTCTCCGACCCAATTNANCAAGGTTGTGGTTTCGCCTGGTAAGAAAATCATGCCGACATCACCCACCTGCTCCTGGCGCTCNCCCCTTCGGTTCATCTCCGTGATCGGCAAGCCATCGAAACGGGCAAATGCCACCGTACTAAATCCCATCGCTCGCTCATTGTTGGTGGGCTTTGCAGTGGAGCCAGCATACAAGAACTGATCTTGGTCGATCTGATAACGACCCGCNATCACGGGGATCAGTCGATCAAGCACCGCACAACCGATATAAGGACCTTCTGGGTCGGCCTTTCCNATCCCCATGCCGATGGTTCCAAAGGGAATTCCCTGTGCATCACCGCACAAACCAGCTCCGATCGGAGCTTGGAACTCGTCGATAGCTTCGAGGACCGAACCGTCCGGCCCATAAACGAGATTATCGGGATCCTCGACCGCATCCCCATATTCATCCAAGGTGACCGGTGTGTAATGAAAGTCCGAACTGCCTTGGCGCCGAACNCGTACCTCTTGGTGTTGCTGCACAACGGTGGCCGTNGACGNGTCGAGGATAAAAGGACCTGCACTTGTGGTCAGTGACCGAACAATGGGGGCGAGGCGCTGCCCAGAAATCCGAGCGATATCATCGGATCGGAGCATCGGGCCGTCCCCCTGGCCGCCTGGGCTGATGTCCCCACCGCCCGCTTGAAAGTGCAACACTGGAACCCCNTCGAGCGCTGCGCTCAGTCCCCACGCAACAGCCCCGGGCGCATCCCAATGGATCCAAGCATTATCATCGTTAAAAAGAGTCCCGTGAAGACCAACGTGTAGCGCCACTGCCATCAGTTGACCGGTCGTCGTTTCCACTTTGAGCAAACGAGCGGAAGGGTCTTTCAGGGCGGGCTGCCCCTTTGGACTCAGCAAGTGGTCGTTTTCCTGTCGGCGGTCTCGATAAATACGATTGTCATCGACGGGGTCNAAATCGGGAACGATACCAAAACCCAATTTTGCTGGCTGCAATCGCTGGAAAGCCGANAAGGCAGCGTCATGAGCCTGCTCGGCAATTCGNTCCAAAACCCGGGGGTCATAGCGATCGAAACCNAGAGCAAATTGTAAACTCTGNAAATAAGCCGCAGGCGCCGAATGGCTNTGGGAGGTGGCCATGACAACGGAACCNGTCATATCGATTCCGGTCGACTGCGAAAGACCTCGCTCNAGCCTGCCCACCAGACCATCGAAACTACCGATCAGGTCCACTTTCAAAAGGACCAAATGGCGGTCNCCATTACTNAACCAANGCGCTTGCAGTGGAACGCCNGTNAGGTGCCCAGCACTGGGATGGAACTTGTGCGCCCAGGGGCTCTTGCGCAGATCTCGGGGGCGTGTGCGCGTGCCGCCGAATGCAGCATCNCGGCTGGTGTAACCACCGAGTGGAATGCCCGCNGGGAGGCGTAAAAAGTCAGCATANACTCCAGCNTGTGCGCTGCCTGCCGTCAATGGCGGCATGGGAGGCAGGGGTTCTGTCTCTGGCTGCGATTCCCCAGGACATGCGACCGTCACGGCGAGAGCCCACACACAAAGGAGGCGATACATGATGTTCTCCAGACAGCCTCCCATAGCGAAAAATTCGCCTCTGTCCCTCCACAAACCGCTGATGGTCCCGACACTGCAAAAGCGCTATGGCGTGAACAGGAGAAGAACGCGGTGAGTCTGGAGCCGGAAAGCTCAAAGAGNAGATGGGCCTTTGAGACATGGTGGCGCCCCAGAGCGGAATTAGCCGAGGGGGAACAGCAAGCTCGGGTCCCAGACCGTGTACGCAAACGGTATCGNCGAGAGCTCGACAAGGCACTTAACCAGAGCCTAAGGCGCCTTTTTCCTGCTTTTATTTTTTATCTTTTGATCCCCTTACCTTTCGACTTTCTGATGGCANCGGACCAGTTAAAGGGGGTGCTCGTCGCTCGNTTGACAGCCATTACCGGACTTTTGCTTATCGGATGGCCGACCCTTCGGGGACGCCCCGTCCAGAAGCCAACAGCCCTTGCTGTCGCCAGTTGCGTCGTNACAGTGATCGGTGCTTCCACCGCGGCTTTACTCACGTCGTCGTATCAGATCTACCTCTTGATGCTGCTTCCTTTCGTGCCAGCAATGCTGCCTGTTCANCGGAGTACTCAACTGGTCTTGGTGACAGGTTGTGGCGGCACCGTCNTGGCACTTCTCACCATCACGATGGGACGTGANGCCGTCGAATTCCTCCCGCTCGTCATCATTCTCTTGCTGACCGCTTGGTTGATCGGACGAACGCAGGGTCGGCTGCGAGCACGATCTTTCCTNCGCGCAGAGCAACTGCGACGAGAGGCAATGGCTGCNGACAGCTTACTCAAACTCATCTTGCCCGAAAATGCGGCGAAGGAGCTCCTTGAAAANGGCCGGGTTGAGCCCACTCGACACGAGGAAGTCACCATCCTCTTCGCCGATCTGGTCGGGTTCGCTCGAATTGCNGAGCAATTGGATGGTGTTCAACTCGTTCAGGAACTCGACGACCTCTTCACAGAGTTCGATCGAATCGCTCACCGCTTTGGNCTGGAGCGAATCAAAACGATTGGTGATGCTTACATGGCGGTCGCCGGGCTTGATGGTCAGTCGAAGCACGCCGAACGGGCAGTNACNGCGGGCGAAGAGATGATTGCCTACCTGGAAAGTCGACCTCAATTTCGGCCAAAATCGCCCCACTGGACCGTGCGGGTGGGAGCTCATTCGGGTCCGGTGGTGAGCGGTATCCTTGGAGGCAGCCGACTGGTTTTCGATATCTGGGGCGACACAGTGAATGTNGCGGCCCGAATGGAAAGCACCTCNGAGCCTGGAAAAATCAATGTGAGTTCACGAACAAATGCCCTACTCCAAGGCGTCGACCGACAATCTCGAGGCCGTTTAGCGGTCAAAAACANGGGNGATCTNACCATGTTTTTCGTCACACCGAAAACAGNGTTACCCACGGCTCACGAGGGAGACANTTGATGCGTNGATGGCCTCTAACTGTTCTGCTGGTCGCGAGCGGCTGTGATGAGACACCCCAGCGAGTGAATCAATTGGTGGAATCGTTGACACCACTCCCCCGAATNCCATCGGATTTAGCCTTTGANCTCAAAGGCCTTCATGAAATTGCCACNGCCGCTCCCGANGAAAGCGAGTNGAANCATATTATCCTGGCACGAAATACCCTGGCAACAGCCTATGTGGATGGGTTGCTGGCAGCACAAGTCGAAGGCCGAAGCACCGCACCGCTCACGGATATTTTCAAGGAGGACAGCGGGGTCATCCCAGGCGCAAGCCAACTCATNAAGTGGCTACCCAAAGATCATGANTATGCCGAATTNCTCAAAGCGACCGCAGACCCGNCCGGAATTCAACAGCAAGGTCGGATGGCGACGCTTAGCCTCGAAGACAGCCCCTCGGGCAAACGGGCACGACTNCTGCTNGCGCTGGCCTTTAAACAGCTTCTCGATGGAGACACTTCGAAGGCATCCGAGGTNGCTAANGCGTACCCGTACCCCTGNCCCTCNGTCATGGCCAGTTTGGCTCGTGGGGACATCCCCGANCCGAAAGAGGACGATGCGAACTGCCCGGTCACTTGCAAGGCATTTTCNCCGCAACCGAAGCCCAAAAGCGATGCTCGAACCCGCCGACTGGCTCTNCGNCAAGCATGCAGCCCGAAGAGCTTNGGNCTCCGNGCGCCAGAGGAATATCGTTATGCTGGTCCNCGNTTGGCTCCGCTACGGTTTGCTCTCGTTCACGGCGAAACCAATCTCCGCCGTGCCAGGAAAGACGACGGTGCCCTGGCGGATCGAGCGCGTCGTTTTCTCTCGGCACTCCGTGACCAGGCTCGAGACCGAGCAGTGATTGCTCCCTATCCAGGCTGGTTCGGACCTGGCGAGTTTCGTCATGGTGTGGTGATGCGATTCTCGAGGCCGCTAAAGGGAGCTCAACGACCCCTTGGTCAACGCTTCGCCAGTATCGACAAGCACGGGAACATACGGGTCGGCCTCCAACCCGGCTTAGCTGTGAGTGATCAAGGGGTTCGCTTTCTCGATCTCGAAAGCGAACTCGCATGGCCGGGGCGCCTGGTTCGACGCCGACCTGACCCGATGTTTCCTGCGCCAAGCGGCGATACCCTGTCCGATGCCCTCAATGGACTCACGCTAAGAGCTCAAACCTACCTGCCCGATGCAGGCCAACGCCCTTTGCTCCTGATCCTTAGTCGGGGCGCCCCAGCGAAGACGTTAGGTAAAGTCCTTTCCTATCTACCTAGGGGCAGCCTAGTGGAGTTGGGTTTTTGGGATCGAGGTATCCGTAGTGTCACCGCTCATGTTGGCTGGACTCGAACCAGTGAAAGGACCGTCGATACCCAACAAGACCTCGATAATGAACTGGAGTTCGACCGTGTTCTGCCTACCCGGTCGAAACCGAGTCCATCAGCGAAAGTCAGCCCACGGGTCGATGGGGGCCCGGGCACTGATGCCAAAGCGCTTGCCATCCTGAAGCCGAAAACCTCTGGACTGGATGGTGGCCCCTCCTCTTCCAAGGATGGCAGTAGCCAAGATGATCCACCCACATCCATCAACGAGGATGGAGAGCGTCGCTTTGATGCGGGCCAACTCAATTTGGGAGCGACCGGAAAAATTCGACTGGCTCGCTCCGGTAAGAAAACCCAGGTCACCATGAGCGGAAAAGAAATACTCTTTACCGATCTCGCAGGTGATGCTCGGCTCCAACTTGCGGGTTATCACAGCAGTCGCCGTGGCGACAGGGTGAAGGCCTGGCGACAACGACTGGCGACGCTGTCGGCAACACTTCCGGAAGATGCTCGTGTGCTTCTCTACATCAGGAAGGACGCACCCATCGATGCTCTGATTGAATTAATTTCAGCGCTGAGCCCTCGCTCCATCGATCTCAGCCTACCCCATGAGCGGGTCAAAGTGCTTCGAGAAGATTTGTACCCTGACCTGCCCTAGGTCGCATCAAGGAACAGTCGAGCTTGATCAGGCGTCAGCGCCTGCGTTTTGATACGACGCTTCAACTGATACTGTCCGCCTCCATCGTCTTTTAGGTCGACCACCGTGTGAATATCGTTGGCAATCACCTCGCCTCGAACCCCCGACCATTGAAACGAAGTCACTTCTTCATAAATGCCGTGCATCCAGACCGCAGGAGCCACCTCCCAGCGAACCTTTCCGGAGGTTTTCAACTCCACGAACCACACATCCCCCCGAACCTTAACCACACGACCGACCGCGCTCAGTTGATTGCCCATGACATCCACTTCACTGCGCCACAAATCGTCCCGACGAACATCGGAATCAGGCAAGCGAGGAATCGCTGAGATTAAAGCGGAACGCATGGCCCAGCGGGCCGAGTGATGCGCCTCGGTCGCCCCAGCCTCTCGCACCATAAAGGTCCCTCGAGTTCGTCCATAGGAACGAACTTCCCCCTCCAAGCGCATCTGCCGTAAATCCTGACCGATATCGGCGTTCACCGGGGCTGCGAGATCATCCCGATCAAATTTTAACGCATTGGTCTCGAGGCGCCATGCCTTCGACTTGGAATCCACCAATTTCATTTGAAAGGTTCCACGGAGCCGTTGCCTGTAGTCAGTTTTCAAGACGGCCAGCCCCGTTGAACGGACCGTTTCGACCACTTCAGTGCCGAAGAAACTTCGCGTTCCTTTGCTGGGTTGATAGGCGAGTCGTATGGGCTTTACGACCGCACAAGCACTGCCTAGAACCACCAGAGTAAGAAGGATTTTTTTCATCGGTTGCGAAGTACACAAATCCCCCCTCGGTCGACAAGATAGGTTGTTGGTTCTAAAGCGAATTCATGAAAGATCTCGTCTGGATTGATGGCCGGATCCTCCCGGCTCATGAAGCCCACCTTCCCGTTTACGACCGGGGATTCCTCTACGGTGATGGAATCTTTGAAACGCTGCGAACCTATCACGGGCAAATACATGCCCTCCAACCCCATCTGGATCGACTGCAACTCAGTGCTGAGCAAATCGGACTGGAACTGCGCTGGTCCGCCGATGAGCTGGCAGGGATATTAGGCGAGTTGCTCCAAGCGGGAGGTTTCCCTGAAAGTTACATCCGGCTGATGGTAACCCGTGGCGTTGGCGAGTTTGGTTTAGCACCTGATCTCAGCGAGGATCAGCGACTCATCATCATCAACAGACCCCTCCAACCTCACCCCGACACATTTTGGTCCGGGGGAGTCCAGGCGATCACCGTCTCGCAGACGGGACATCGTCGGGGCGCCCAAGCAAAGACCAGTAACTACCTGCCCAACCTGCTGGCCTTGCGCTTAGCCCGTCAAGCAGGTGCCCATGAAGCCATTCGCATCAATGGTCGAGACCATGTGACCGAAGGAAGTACCAGCAATGTCTTTATTCTGCGGCGTGGCACGCTCTTCACGCCCGATCTCGCTGCGGGAGTGCTGCCAGGGATCACTCGACAATTGTTGATTGGAATCGCTCGAGATGCAGACGTCCCATTGATTGAGGCTCCCATTCCGGCCGCCTGGCTCCATGAAGCGACCGAAATCATGCTCAGTTCCACCCTTCGGGAAATCGTGAGCGTCGTCCAACTGGATGGGAAAAAAGTCGGTTCAGGCTCCCCGGGTCCCGTCAGTCTGGAACTACTCAAGCGCTATCGGAGGCTCTGTGGCGACGCTTAATGACCTGCCTCTAGAGTTGGTTCTTCTGTTGGTGGAAGGGGCTCTGTCTCGTTCCGATCTCGACCGACTTTACCGACGAGGAGCACCAAAGGGTGCCCCCCCACCCCAACGATTGGACCGGACTCGTGTCGTCGGCGCCATCGTTGGTCGCGCTCTCGGACGGGATGATCGAGGCGATGCTGATTCCCCGTTGCAAACAGCCCTTTGCCAAGCATTAGACAAACGAGCACGCACCGAGATTCGTCTGCTTGACGGCATGAAAGTAAAACAAGCGGGTGAGCTCTTAGAAAATTACGGTGGTCTTAAGTTTGCCAAGCAACGAGCACGCATGATTTGGGCTGCCTTTCGCCACGAAAACGAAGCGGTTCGGACGCTCGGCAAGAGGGTTTCGAAGCAACTTCTAAAGGGTATCGAACGGGGCGAGGACACCGTTCGTATTCAGGCTCAACCCCAGAAGTCAGGTACCAAAAGGAATCTTCCAAGTCCGGATGTCGCGCAACTGCAACTGCAAGTCGGTCGCCTGCGACAAGACCTTGAAGAACGAGACCAACGACTGCATCAAATGCAAAAGGAACTCCAAAGACTTCAGGCCGCAGACCATCGAGCGATCGGAGCGCAGCGACGGGAAGAAGCTGCGCGACATGAACTGGATGAACTTCATCGCCAACAGAACCGGGAGGGCGATGAACTGAGAGCGACCTTACGTCAAAGAGACAAGGAGTTCGCCAACGTCCAGGAAGAACGAGACGCACTTAGAGCACAACTCAACGAGATTCAGACCGGCCCTGCCACTACCCCTACGATTGACCCGAGGATCAATCAACTTCGTGACGAGCGAGACGCAGCGCGCCGTGACCGCTCCCAACTTCAAGAACGACTGCAGGAAGCGCTGCGCCGACTGCCGCAATCGGGCAAAGGAGAAGGTCTGGTGATCCTGCTCGATCTGGCCAATCTCAGCGCCGGTGCACGCGCCTTGGGTCGCCCCATTGATTACTCTGCGCTGGTCCATCGTCTTTGTGCCGGAAGAAAGCCGATTAAAGTGGTCGCTTTCACCAGCGGTGATCCCAATGAGGAAGGAGGCAGGCGATTTACGGAAAAGCTGCAAGCCGCGGGAATCGAAGTGCGCTGGAAAACCCTCTGGCGACAAGTGGACGGTAACGTGAAGGCAGATTGGGACGTGGGGATTACACTCGAAGCATTACGATGGCGTCACACCGCGGACAGCTTACTGCTTGGTAGTGGTGACGGTGATTTTGTCGAACTTGTCCAGCAGCTGCAGACCGAAGGTTTGCGTGTCGAGGCGGCAGGATGGCCGGAACGCAGTCATCGGCAATTGAAGGAGTCCGTGGATCGCTTCTTCCCTCTAGACACTCAGGACTTGATGCCATGCTAAGTCTCTTGCTGGCTGGTCAGCTGCTGGGTCAGGGGGTGCCTCCCCCCGAACCTCAAGGAAACCAACTGCTTTGGAGCCAAGCCTTGGCTTTTGACCATGATGGGATGCCAATGGTTCCGGTTGGAATCATGGAAGGACGGAAAAAGCTCCAATTCCGACTCCTGACGAGGGCGGAACTTTTGGTCGGTGAAGGATCGGAGGAACGCTCGATCCGACTTCGCAAAGGGAGCGTCGTGGAGATGACGCTAAAAGCGAGCGAAGCGGGAGAACTAAGGCATTTTCTCGTCACGGACCGCTATCCTATGGCGGAGCGTCAAGCGGCCTACGAAGCGCTGGCGGAATGGCGACAAAAGGGCTTCCCAAGAGCACGGCTGCTGCCCTTAGGAATCAGTTTTGGGCTCACAGGAACGGGTTTTGATAACCGGGCGCTAGCCCTTGCTCTCGATCATCGGCGAAGCCACCAACAAGCTGAAAAGCTCCAGCGCAAGATTCGAAAACATCATGCCTTAGAGACCACCATTCAAACCGTCGCTAGTCTATTACCTGCCGGGCAGATCCAAACCCGGGTTGGACGACGTCGATACCAAGGAGGTAACCGAATGGCATTGCGACCGGACGCAGGCCATCGAGGTGCTTTCGTCGTTGTCATCGGGGTGGAATTTGGTGAGGGATATGCGTGGCATGGCTTCGAAAATAGACGGTATGCTGGCCAGGTCGAGGTGGTCCTCGATGCCACGGGGCATCTCGCATTGGTTGTTGTGACCCGGGCAGAAGACCTCGTTGCTGGCACTGTTCCCTCTGAATCTTACGTCCAAGCGCCCCTTGCGGCATTGCAAGCGCAAGCCATCGCAAGCCGGACCGAACTCTTTTCGAAGCTTGGGCATCGCCACGGCGGCGCGCCGTGGCTGCTCGTCGATGATCAGAGAGATCAAGTCTACAAAGGTGAAGGTGCCCGACACCCCAATTCGGATAAGGCGGTTCAAACCACTCGAGGCAAGCTGCTTTTTGAAGGCAAGAAGCTTAGCCACGCCTATTACTCGTCGATGTGTGGTGGGCATACGGAAGACAACGATCATGTCTGGGATCAAGACCCTTCCCCCGTCCTTAGAGGTCAGTTGGATGGAATTGAAGCAGCTCCACCGCGTAACGACGATGAGGCTCTTGAGCAGTGGATTGAAGAGGATGAAGCACAACCATGGTGCCGGCGTAGTACTCGCTCATCCGCCAAATATTACCGTTGGAGTAGACGGGTTCGTACCCAAGAGATTGCGGACAAACTCACAGAACTCGGTTTAGCCGATCTACGCTCATGGCAGATTCAAGGCCGCGGGGTCAGTGGTCGCATTTTACAGATGCAGTTGCGCGACAGCAAAGGACGAACGGCACTTCTCAATCGAGAACTCCCCATTCGACGATTCTTTCAACAACTTCCAAGTGCTCTTTTTGTGGTCCATGCAGACCGAGATGAATCCGGCCAAGTGACGGCCCTGCACTTTAGAGGTCGAGGCTGGGGGCATGGCGTCGGTATGTGCCAAGTCGGTGCGATTGGCATGGCCGAGGCCAAGCACAGCGTAGAAGAAATTCTCGAACACTATTATCGAGGGGCAACGGTTCGAACAGCCTACTGAGGCCAGCAGACTTGCTCCACCGCTCCTGGGACGGTTAACTACTGACCATGACCTCCCGCACCTTTCTCGCCTTGCTCGTTGTGCTCGCTGTCAGTTGCGTGAGCACGCCACACCACAGCTTCGATGGGCTCGCCATCGAACTACCGGCGCCCTACGGCTGTAAGGTCTTCAAGGGCTCGGTCTTAGTGGGTGCTGGCGGCATCGTCACCCTCATCGGGCTCAGCATCAATGGTGTTCAAGGAGACGAAAGTTTCTTCGCTTCGGCGGGTCTTGTAGCTGCTCTCGGCGGTGGGATTGCAGCGGGCCTAACGAGCCGTGGCTGCTTCCGACAAATGAGCAATGCAGCGGAACGAATCTCTTATCGGCCGCCAACGATGAGCCCCGAACAAAAGGCACAACTCGATGCTGTTCGCGCAGTCGAACACCAAAATACTGAGGCCAAACCATGAGATGGATCGTCTTTTTATTGCTCGTCAATGCATGCACGGCATCGCTCGAGAAGCCCGAAGCTCTTCCCGTATTTTGCGGTGACGGTAAGCTCAACGATGGCGAGGCCTGCGACGACGGCAACCTCTTTGAAACCGATGCGTGCACCACAGTTTGCACCATCGCTCGATGTGGTGACGGTTATGTCAGGGAAGATACAGCCGCGGACGACCCGCAGGCAGAAGAGTGCGATGACGGCAATGATGCAGAGGATGATGCATGCACATCAAACTGTAGAATCGCCACCTGTGGAGACGGGCTTCTAAGGACAGACTTAAGCGCGGGAGAGCCCGGCTTTGAAGC
>NZRT01000113.1 GCA_002696345.1 Myxococcales bacterium | reverse complement strand
TGGCGATAACATCGGCATTAAGGTGGAGTTGATCACCCCCGTGGCCATGGAGCAGGGTCTCACGTTCGCGATTCGCGAAGGTGGTCGGACCATCGGCTCCGGTCGTGTGGCTGAGATTCTCGACTGATTGAAAGTTCGAAGTTCACTTGCCGGGGTCCGTTGCGGGCCCTGGCATTTGCGCTTTTTCACGTCGGTATGGGTCAGTAGCACAATTGGTAGTGCAGCGGTCTCCAAAACCGCAGGTTGGGGGTTCGAGTCCTCCCTGGCCCGCCAACAGGACGTGAGAAGCGCACGAGGAGAAAGAAGATGGCAGGTCCTACCCCTGGATTAACTCGACGCTACAGTACCGTCATCGGCATGACCGGGTTGATCGGTGCCTTGGTTCTCGCAGTCGTGCTGGACTATGCGATTGCTGAACTGATGAGTTTGTCATCGGATCCGGCCATGAACCGCCCTGTGGTACTGGGTTGGCGGATGAGTCGGGTGATCGCCGTTGGGCTCGCGATCGTAAGCCTCGTGGTTTACATGCGGCATCAGGCCTACAAGGTGTATACCGCTGAGGTCGCAGATGAGTTGGTGAAATCCCATTGGCCGAGCCGCGACGAGACGCAGAGCGACTCCATCGTTGTGATTGTCGTCAGCTTTATTTTGGGTGGTGTTTTGTTTGTCTTTGACATGGCGAGCGAGCAGTTCACGACCTTCGTTTACAACCTTGTACCCTGAGGAGAATGACGTCATGAGCAACGATCTGCGATGGTACGTTCTCAATACCTACAGTGGCTATGAACTCCAGGCTCGAAACTCGCTTCTGAAGCGTATCGAGAGCGACGATATGGGCGCGCACTTTGGCGAGCCGACCGAGGAAAGCATCCTGGTGCCGAGTGAAGACGTCGAGTCGATGGTGGCTGGCAAGGCGCGGGTGCGGAAGCGTAAATTCTTTCCCGGATACATGTTGATTCAGATGCGATGGTCTCCCAAGGCGGCCACCTTTGTTCGAGCGATCCCCAAGGTGATTGGATTTCTCGGGGCGTCGAAGAATGATTTGGGCAAGGCTCCTCATCCGATCAGTAAGCAAGAGGCCGACCGCCTCCTCGGACAAATTACCGAGGGGACGACCCGGACTCGTCGTCGGTTGGAGATCAAAGCGGGGGATTCGATCAGCGTTGTGGAGGGCCCCTTCAAGAACTTCACGGGTGTCGTTGAAGAGGTCTATGAGGAGCGTGAACGGCTTCGGGTGAGCTTTGATATCCTGGGCCGGCCGACGCCTGTTGAACTCGAGTTTGTTCAGGTCACCCTTGATACGGGTGATGATAGCTCTTCTTGACTTTTCTTCTGGCCTTCTTCAAAGACCGCCGCCAACTTTTGAGTGTAGGACACGATCATGGCTAAAAAAGTGACCGGTTATATCAAGCTGCAATGCCCGGCAGGAAAGGCGAATCCTGCGCCCCCGGTAGGACCGGCTTTGGGGCAACACGGCGTGAATATCATGCAGTTCTGCAAAGAGTTTAATGCTCGCACGCAGCAGCAAGCTGGCATGATCATTCCGGTCGTGATTACGGTCTATGGTGACCGTTCGTTTAGCTTTATTACAAAGACGCCACCAGCTGCAGTCCTCCTGAAGAAGGCGGCTCGGGTTGAGAAGGGTTCGGGAGAGCCTAATCGAAACAAGGTGGGTAACGTGACGATGGCTCAAGTTCGGGAAATCGCTGAAGTGAAGCTACCTGATCTGAACACGACCAATGTGGATCAAGCCATGAATTCAGTGATGGGGACGGCCCGATCCATGGGGATCACGGTCGTCGACTAGCATCGTAAGAACATCGTTGTGGGAGCCTTTCTTTATTGAGGGCGTTGACCACGGGGAGTATGAAATGACGAGAACGACAAAAAATACGGCAGCGGCTCGAGCGAAAGTTGATCGTGCCCGGAACTACAGCTTGGAAGAAGCCGTTGGGTTGGTGAAGGATGCGTCTTTTGCGAAATCTGACGAGAGCGTCGATTTAGCCATTCGCCTGGGTGTTGACCCTCGCCATGCGGATCAGAACATCCGTGGCGCAACGATTCTGCCCCACGGGACAGGAAAAAGTGCCCGTGTTGTGGTGTTTGCTCGGGGTGAGAAGGCGATGGAGGCGGAAGCCGCCGGAGCGGACGTCGTCGGCGCCGAGGATCTCGTTGAGAAAATCCAAAAGGGTTGGATGGACTTCGACAAGACCGTTGCAACCCCAGACATGATGGCTCTTGTGGGCAGGATCGGTCGGGTTCTTGGTCCTCGAGGTATGATGCCGAACCCCAAGCTTGGGACCGTGACCATGGATGTCGCCAAAGCGGTCGGAGATCTCAAGGGTGGTAAAGTCGAGTATCGAGTTGAAAAAGCCGGCATCGTCCACGTTCCTGTGGGGCGGGTTAGCTTCGATGCCGATAAGTTGATGGAAAATGTCCGTGTGGTCATGGGTCAACTTCTGAGGGCGAAACCTTCGAGCCAGAAGGGGGTCTATGTGAAACGGATCTCCATTTCTTCAACGCAGGGGCCCGGTATCACGATTGATCCGCAGGAGATGTTGTCTCTAAATAGTTAATTCATTTGTTGGCCGGCCCCATGGGGGGGTCGGTGAGGTGGTCGAAGAAAGCAGGTCCTCCCACGAGGTTAAGTCCACTTTGGAGCCCGTCGAGAACTCGTCACCGATAAACCCGAACCCGTAAGGGACATGAGAAAGGAGCCGTATGGAACGCCAGGTTAAAGCCGCTCTNGTCGAAGACTTGAAGGCCTCTGTAGGTGCATCCCCTTCCTTGGTGCTTGTGGACTTCAATGGTCTTACCGTTGAAAAGTCTGTCGAACTTCGAAACAAGTGCCGTGAATCCCAAGTCCGGTTTAAGGTCGTCAAAAACACGCTGGTGAGAAGGGTCGTTGAAGGCACTGATCACCAGGTTGTTGAGCCCCTCTTGACGGGCATGACCGCACTGGCTTGGAGTGAAGAGGACGCNATCTCTCCTGCGAAAGTCATCGCTGACTTTGTGGCAGAGAATGAGGATCTTCTGGCTGTGAAGGGCGGCGCACTGCAGGGGAATGCCCTGAGTGCAGCTGAGGTAAAGGCGCTCGCGAAGTTGCCGACCTTGCCTGAACTCCGCGCTCAGATCCTTGGGCTGATTAACGCCCCCGCGAGCCAGTTGCTCGGCACGATNAACGCGCCGGCGCANCAGGTCCTTGGGACGATTCAGGCCTGGATCGACAAGCGCAATGACGAGGCCGCATAGGTCTCAACAACGAACGANAATAATTAAGAATNGCTTCGTGAGAAGCAAGAAGGATGAAGAAAATGGCTGAACTCGCCAAGATTATCGATGAACTTTCCAACCTGACCGTCCTTGAGGCTGCTGACCTGGTCAAAGAGCTTGAGGAAAAGTGGGGCGTTAAGGCTGCCGCTGGTGGGCCCGTTATGGTCGCCGCCGCTGGTGGTGCTGATGCCGGTGCTGCGAATGCTGAAGAGCAGACTGAGTTTGACGTGATTCTCCAGAGCGCNGGNGCTCAGAAGATCGCNGTCATCAAGGCTGTTAAGGAAGCTTGTGGGCTGGGCCTCAAGGAAGCCAAGGCCGTGGTCGATGGCGCTCCCGGTGCTGTGAAAGAGCAGGTCTCCAAGGAGGAGGCAGAGGCTCTCAAGGCGAAGCTCGAAGAAGCAGGCGCCGAGGTTGAGTTGAAGTAGGAACGAGTGCCGTTAAGCACTCATGGTCGCCCGTCCCGTGAGAACGGGGCGGTGCGTTCAGACCTCTGGTCCCTGCGGGGGCCTAAGGTTGTTTTTGTGAACCTAAACCGCTCGGAGCCCGCCGATGGCTAAGCTCACTCAGCCGAACACGCGTTTACGCAAAAGTTTCGGCCAATTGCCGGTCGGGATTGACATCCCGAATCTCATTGAAATTCAGAT
Source organism: Myxococcales bacterium (assembly GCA_002696345.1). GTDB lineage: Bacteria > Myxococcota > UBA4151 > UBA4151 > UBA4151 > UBA4151. Next base: position 21,985 of record NZRT01000113.1, on the reverse strand, counting down.
GCGAAGCTTTCGTGACTTCCTNCAGGCCAAAGTGGACCCTGAGGAGCGTACGGAAGTTGGTATCCAAGGTGCCTTTGGGCGCGTTTTTCCCATCTTCGACTACAATGACACTGCTGAGCTTCGGTTTAAGCAGTACGATTTGGAGCGGCCGAAGTATGATGAGGAAGAATGCCGNGCTCGAGGGTTAACCTTCGCTGCACCCATTACGGTCACTGTCGAGTTGATCACTTATGAGGTCGACGGCGAGACGGGGACGAAGACCTTTCTCAACTTGATTGAGCAACCGGTCTACTTTGGTGAAATNCCGATCATGACCGATGCNGGCACCTTCATCATCAACGGCACTGAGCGTGTCGTGGTGAGCCAGTTGCANCGTAGTCCTGGGGCNTTCTTCGAGTANGANAAGAGCCGNTCGGTNTCNGGTTCGAAGAAGCTCTTTACCGCCCGTATTATTCCTTACCAGGGCTCTTGGTTGGACTTCGAGTTCGATGCCAAAGATTTGATTCATGTGCGGATCGATCGGCGTCGCAAGATTCCGGCGACGATCCTGTTGCGGGCCTTGGGTTACGATGAGGAATTCCTGCTTAACTACTATTACGAGAAGCAGACTCTTCATCTCACGAAGAAGACGGCAAAACTCGCCTTNGATCCTGCGGTCATGTTGGGCAAGCGTGCTGTGGACGCNTTGTCNGATGGGAGTGGGAAGCAGATCGTGGCGCGGAACCGTGTCATCGGTAAAGGGCACTTGCGGCGTTTGGGTTGGACTCAGGACGATGGCGGTGAATGGACTGCAGCCAAGGATGCTTTGAAGTTTATCACGCTTTCCGAAGAGGATTTGGCCGCAAAGGTCATCGCTGAAGACGTGGTGGATAAAAAGACCGGTGAGGTACTTGCTCGTTGCAACGACGAACTCGACGAAGAACTCGTGGGTTACCTGATTGCGGCGGGTGTCAAGAACGTCCAGGTGCTGTTGATCGATAAACTCAACATGTGGGGCTACCTGCGCGACACCCTCGACAAGGACGGAATGAGCGAAGTTCCGGAGACTGAAGAGGAAACGGAGGCGCTAAGCAGTGCCGAGCGAGCCTTGCACTTCATTTACACCAAGATGCGTCCTGGGGACCCCCCCACGACGGAAGCTGCAACTGCTCTCTTTAACCGTCTTTTCTTCGATCGTGAGCGGTACAACCTGAGTCGGGTCGGTCGACATAAATTGAATCGAAAGTTCAACTTGGACGAGCCCGATGACAACATGGTGCTGACTCGCCGGGATATCCTTGAGACGGTCAAGTATCTGATCGAGGTCCGGCACAATCGCAGGCACATCGATGACATCGATCACCTCGGCAACCGACGGATCCGCAGTGTGGGCGAGTTGCTGGAGAATCAGTACCGTTTGGGCTTGGTCCGTATGGAGCGAGCCATTCGTGAGCGGATGAGTCTCCAAGACATCGACTCCCTGAACCCCGCCGAGTTGGTGAACCCCAAGCCGGTGAATGCAGCCATCAAGGAGTTCTTTGGTAGCTCACAGTTGAGCCAGTTTATGGATCAGACGAATCCCTTGTCTGAGGTGACGCACATGCGGCGCTTGAGCGCCTTGGGGCCCGGTGGTCTCACCCGTGAGCGTGCTGGCTTTGAAGTGCGTGATGTGCATCCCACTCACTATGGCCGGATCTGTCCCATCGAGACTCCTGAAGGTCCGAACATCGGCTTGATCGCATCTCTTGCCACCTTTGCTCGGGTGAATGAACTTGGTTTCATTGAGACGCCGTACCAGAAGGTTGAAGATGGTACCCCGGTCGAAGGTGAGATCAGCTACTATTCCGCACTGGATGAAGAAGACCACTTTATCGCCGAGGCGGCTGAGCCCGTGGACGCAAAGGGGCGGTTCACCAGCGAATACATTCAGGCTCGCTCGTCGGGCGAGATTGTGCTGGTCAGTCGGGATCAGATTACCCTTCGGGACGTGGCGCCTAACCAATTGGTGTCGGTTGCTGCCAGTCTGATTCCCTTCCTTGAGCACGATGATGCGAACCGAGCCCTCATGGGGTCCAACATGCAGCGTCAAGCGGTACCGCTTCTGCGCCCGGATGCTCCTTTCGTGGGCACCGGTATCGAAGGAAAGGTCGCACGGGATTCCGGTGTCACGATCACTGCTCGTCGCAACGGGACGGTCGAGAGTGTCGAGGGCGGACGTGTGGTCGTTAGCGCTGACGAGGACGCTGAGGATCTGTTCTCAAATCCTGTCGATATTTATAACCTGGTGAAGTTCACTCGCTCAAATCAGAACACCTGTCTGAGTCAGCGTCCTGTGGTTCGACCTGGTGACCGTGTCGACGCCGGTGATATCATTGCAGACGGCGCGTCCACCGACCGAGGTGAACTCGCTTTGGGACGTAACTGCACGGTCGCCTTCATGCCCTGGCATGGTTACAACTTCGAGGACTCGATCCTCGTCAGCGAGCGGTTGGTGCGTGAAGATGCCTTCACCTCTCTGCACATCGAAGAGTTTGAGTGCGTCGCTCGTGACACCAAGTTAGGACCTGAAGAGATTACCCGAGACATTCCCAATGTGGGCGAGGAGGCACTCAGTCACCTCGACGATTCTGGGATTGTTCGACTGGGCGCAGAGGTTCGTCCCGGTGACATCCTTGTGGGTAAGTCGACACCGAAGGGTGAGACGCAACTGAGCCCAGAGGAGAAGCTCTTGCGGGCGATCTTCGGGCACAAAGCGGGTGATGTGCGGGATACATCCCTGCGGGTGCCGCCTGGACAGTACGGTACGATTATCGGCTGCAAGGTGTTTAGCCGACGCGGGATTGACAAAGACGAGCGTGCTCGGGCCATTGAAGAGATGGAAGTCGTCCATCTGCGCAAGGACGCAGACGATGAGATCCGCTTCCTCAATGAGACTGTCGCCACCCGTCTCCGTACCATTTACGAGGGGAAAACGCTGGCTGCGAGCCTGCGTGGTAACGATCGTAAGGTCGCGGCGAAAAAGGGTGAAAAGCTCACAGCGGGACTTCTTGCTGATCTGGACATTCGGGCGCTGCAATTGATCGATGTCGCCGATGAAACCTTGAGAGGGCAGGCTACAGAGTTGCTGAGCAACTTGGAGGCTCGGGTCGAAGAGATTCGAGAGCGAGTCGAGTCTCGCATCGACCGCCTGACTCAGGGCGAAGAATTGACGCCTGGTGTGATCAAGATGGTCAAGGTTTATGTGGCTGTGAAGCGCCGCCTTTCGGTTGGCGATAAAATGGCGGGACGTCACGGGAATAAGGGGGTCATTTCGCGCATTCTGCCCGAAGAGGACATGCCTTATCTCGAAGACGGCAACACCGTCGAGGTGGTGTTGAATCCGCTGGGTGTGCCTTCTCGAATGAATGTCGGGCAAATTCTTGAGGTTCACCTCGGCTGGGGCGCGAAAGGCTTCGGTGAGAAGTTGGATCGCATGCTTCGCCGTGGTGACAAGCCAGCGGCGATCAAGAAGGTTCTGCTTGATGCCTATTCGGGGGCCTCGGAGAAGGCTCAAATCGAGGCGCTATCCGATGAAGAAGTTCTCTCCATTGCCGATAAGGAGCGCCGAGGATTGCATGTGGCAACCCCGGTGTTCGATGGTGCTCATGAGGATCGGATTCGGGATCTCCTCGAGTCGGGCGATCGTCGTCGGACCGGTCAGCAGCCGGTGTTCGATGGGCGGACCGGTGACGCCTTCGACCAAGACGTGACCGTGGGCATTATGTACATGCTGAAGCTCCATCATCTTGTGGATGAAAAGATCCACGCCCGGTCCATCGGACCCTATTCACTGGTGACTCAGCAACCCTTGGGTGGAAAAGCCCAGTTTGGTGGTCAACGTCTTGGTGAGATGGAAGTGTGGGCGATGCAGGGCTATGGTGCGGCATTCAGCCTACAGGAGTTCCTGACGGTGAAGTCCGATGATGTTCAAGGACGGACCCGGATGTACGAAGCCATCGTCAAGGGCGAGCATGTGCTTGAGGCTGGGATTCCTGAGTCGTTTAATGTGTTAATGAAAGAACTCCAGGCGTTATGCCTCGATGTGGAAATGCTTTCAGACCGCACATTGGACGAGTTGGAAGCATTGTAGCGAGTTGATGAATCGAGAACGAGTTAAAATCTCTAACCCCGAACGGGGAGGTAGAACGTGAGCAAGGATCTCTGGACATTTCTTCCGAAGACCACCGAACCTATTGACTTCGAGGCCATCCGGATCGCTTTGGCGAGTCCTGATAAGGTCAAAGAATGGTCCCATGGTGAGGTCAAGAAGCCTGAGACCATCAACTACCGGACGTTTAAGCCGGAACGAGATGGACTTTTCTGTGCCCGCATCTTTGGTCCGGTGAAAGATTATGAGTGCCTCTGCGGCAAGTACAAGCGCATGAAGCACCGAGGCATCGTGTGTGAAAAGTGCGGTGTCGAGGTGATTTCTTCGAAGGTTCGCCGAACACGGATGGGTCACATTTCCTTGGCGACCCCAGTGGCGCACATTTGGTTCCTGAAGAGCCTGCCCAGTCGTATTGGCTACGTGCTGGACATCCCGCTCAAGCAGTTGGAGCGTGTGCTTTATTGTGAGGCTTACACCGTCGTCGATCCTGGCGAGTCGGGCAAGAAGATCGCTGAAGTCTTGGACGAGGAGCAATACTATGCCCTCGAGGAAGAGTTTGGTCCCACAGGTTTTCGTGCGGACATGGGTGGCAGTGCCATCAAGGAGCTCCTTGAGAACCTTTCTCTTGAGACCAAGAGTGCCGAACTTCGCAAAGCCATGGAGGCAACAAAGTCCGTGGCGAGTCGCAAGAAGTTGGCCAAGCGCTTACGAGTTATTGAGTCCCTGAGAGATTCGGGGGCGGATCACCTGGGGAACGAGCGCCTCCCCAACCGAGCAGAGTGGATGATGGTGGGCGTCGTGCCGGTGTTGCCACCCGATCTCCGGCCGTTGGTGCCACTGGATGGTGGGCGGTTCGCAACCAGCGACCTGAACGACCTGTACCGACGGGTGATCAACCGGAACAATCGTTTGAAGCGATTGCTTGAACTCAATGCACCAAACATTATTGTGCGTAACGAAAAGCGCATGCTGCAAGAAGCCGTGGATGCCCTGTTTGACAACGGTCGTCGGGGCAAGGCGATCACCGGGCAGAACAGCCGGCCTCTGAAGAGCTTGTCGGACATGCTCAAGGGTAAGCAGGGGCGTTTTCGTCAGAATCTACTTGGTAAGCGAGTCGATTACTCGGGTCGTTCCGTCATCGTTGTGGGTCCAGAGTTGAAGCTGCACCAGTGCGGATTGCCGAAGGTGATGGCGCTCGAACTCTTTAAGCCATTCATCTTCAAGCGCTTGGAAGACCACGGTTACGTGACCAACATTAAGAGCGCCAAGCGTATGGTGGAGCGTCAGAAGAAAGAGGTCTGGGATATTCTGGACGAAGTGATTCAGGAACACCCTGTTATTCTCAACCGAGCACCGACCTTGCACCGTCTGGGCATGCAATCATTCGAAGCGGTCCTGGTGGAAGGGAAAGCGATTCGTCTACACCCCTTGGTCTGTGTTGCATTTAACGCCGACTTTGACGGTGANCAGATGGCGGTCCACCTGCCGCTTTCGATCGAGGCGCAAGTTGAAGCTCGCGTCTTGATGATGAGTTCGAACAATATTCTGCATCCGGCGCATGGTAAGCCAATCATCGTTCCCACCCAGGATTTGGTCCTCGGTTGTTACTACATGACCCGAGAGCGTCCCTTTGTGTTGGGGACCGGCATGGTCTTCTCCAGTATGCGGGAAGTACGGATCGCTTATGACGCNGGCGCCGTGGCGATGCACGCAGCCATCAAAGTACGTGATGGTGGTCAGTTGATCGAAACGACAGTGGGTCGCGTCCTGCTGTATGAAGTCGTGCCGAAAGAGGTCCCCTTCGAAAACGTCAACAAGGTGATGAACAAGAAGCAATTGGGCATCTTGATCGACGACACCTTTCGTGCTGCAGGCCAGAAAGCCACCGTTCTCGTGGCGGANCGAGTGCGCACCTTGGGGCTGAACGAGTCCACGAAGGCAGGCATCTCGATCGCTTTAGACCACATGAACATCCCCGAGGAGAAGGCGGGTATTCTGAAGGCTGCGGAAGAAGAGGTCTCGGCAGCTGTGGCGGCTCACGCTCGTGGCGTGATTTCGGATTCGGANCGNTACAACAAGGTGATTGATATCTGGAGTCGNGCCAACGAGGAGGTGACAACCTCCATGATGAAAGGGATTGAGTGGGACGTGTTGACGGGGCCCGAAGGGGAAACCGTTGAGACCCCCAGTTTTAACTCGATCTACATCATGGCGGACTCCGGTGCTCGTGGTAGTACTCAGCAGATGCGGCAGTTGGCNGGGATGCGTGGTCTCATGGCGAAGCCATCGGGCGACATCATNGAGCAGCCCATCACCGCTAACTTCCGCGAGGGTTTGACGGCACTGCAGTACTTCATTTCGACGCACGGTGCTCGTAAAGGACTTGCGGATACTGCGTTGAAGACTGCCAACTCNGGGTATTTGACCCGTCGCTTGGTGGATGTCGCTCAGGACGCCATTGTCACCGAATGGGACTGTGGAACCATTGACGGTATCGATGTGACACCGCTGGTTGAGGGTGGTGAAGTCATTCAGAACATCGGCGACCGCATTTTAGGTCGTGTGCTTCTCGAGGACGTTATCGATCCTCACACGGGTGATACCCTCGTCGCCGCAGGGACGACCTGTGATGAAGCTGAGGTNGCGATNATCGAAGATGCTGGNATTCAGCGTGTTGCTATTCGTTCCGTTCTCACCTGCCAGACNCTGCATGGTATTTGCGTTCAGTGTTATGGGCGTGACCTTGCCCGAGGNCACTTGGTNAANATCGGTGAGGCTGTTGGCGTTGTCGCAGCCCAGTCGATTGGAGAACCTGGTACGCAGTTGACCATGCGGACCTTNCACATCGGTGGCGCTGCCTCTGCGAAGTTGGAAGAAGCTCGTCATGAGTGTCAGGGCGGAGGCAAGGTCAGCTTTGTCGACCTCGGGAAAAACTACGCTGAAATGACCGATGACGAAGGTGGCAAATATCTCGTGTGCATGGCTCGCCGGGCGCAGATCAAGATCATCGACACCACGGGCCGAGAGCGTGAGACTTATCCGCTGGTTTATGGTGCCAATATCTACGTTCGCGATGGTGAAGAGGTGCCCGCAGGTCATCGACTTTGCGACTGGGATGCATTCTCCACCCCGGTNTTNGCTCCNGCGAACGGTNCCGTTCGTTTCCAAGACTTGCATGACGATCTGACCTTTAAGGTGGACACTGATGATCGGTCGGGTCGAACCGAGCGGATCATCATCGAGCCGAAAAATGCCACACTTCGTCCCGCTTTGGTGGTGACGTCGGAAGCTGGTGAGGAGTTCGCCATCACGTTGCCCGTCGGGGCGATTCTCGCCAACGATCTGGAAGACCAAGCTTCGGTTAAGAAGGGTCAGGTCATTGCACGTAAGGTTCGTGAAACAGCCAAGACGAAGGATATTACGGGTGGTCTTCCACGAGTCATCGATCTCTTCGAGGCTCGCAAACCCCGTTCAAAGGCGGTGGTGAGCGAGATTGCGGGTACCGTCCGGGATGGTGGCGAGAAAAAGGGCAAGCGGATTCTGCAAGTTTACCCCGATGTNGAAGGGGCGAAGCCTATGGAGTATCCGATTCCCAAGGGGCGTCATCTGACGGTGCATCCGGGCGATTATGTGCGCCCTGGTGAAGCGCTCACGGAAGGTGAGGAGGACCTCCACGACATTCTCCGGATTAAGGGGCCCAAGGAGCTTGCNGCNCACATGGTGGACAAGATTCAAGAGGTCTATCGCCTTCAAGGTGTGGGCATCAACGACAAGCACGTGGAGGCGATCGTTCGTCAGATGATGCGTCGGGTTCGGGTNTTGGGGGCTGGTGACAGTGATTTCTTACCCGANGATATTGTTGAGCGTCGCCATTTCGAAGCGGCAAACAATGCGATTATCGAAGCGGGTCGGATACCAGCGACGGCGGAACCCATCCTGCAAGGGATCACGAAGGCATCGCTGAATACGACGAGTTGGATCAGCGCCGCTTCGTTCCAAGAGACCACGAAGGTACTTACGGAAGCCGCTCTTTGCGGCAAGGTAGACAACCTGAAGGGTCTCAAAGAGAATATTACGGTGGGTCGTCTGATTCCTGCCGGCACCGGTATTGAGCATTACAAGTATCTGGAGACTGAGGTTGATGAGATCGAAGGTATTCCAGACGACTTGCTGATGGAGGCGAGTTCTCTTTACGAGATCTAAGTCTGAATCAAGTGCCACCAATAAGGGGCGATCTCGCCCCTTATTTATTTTTTTGAAACAGGGGATTCTTGCCAGCAAGCCANTCCAACCCTAACCTCTGGCTCAAGGAATACCCATGCTAAGAATCCTNATCGTCNTGTTGTTGCCTGGGTTGGCTCAGGCCGTCCCTGCGCGTCTGCAAGGACAAGTGAAGGGTGTGGACCACGTTGTATCGGCCGTCGAGCCTGCTTCGCCNGCGACCCGAGTACGGCGCTCGACAGGCCTCAAGGCCATCAAGGCGCCAGAAAAAGCGGAGTTACCACTCTACCTTTTGGTGACGACGGAAGGNGTGGANCACCAAGAAGAACGGAAAAAGAAGAATNTACCTGCTGTTNAGGTTCGGTTCATCGGACAACGATTTGTTCCTTCAGTGGTTGTCCTTCCCAAGGGTGCCCAGTTAAACATCGTGAACAGCGGCCCTTTCTTTCTCCATACCGAACGAAGNGCCGGCCCNGGCCCGCAGTTGGAGGAACTTGCACCAGGCGCTTCGCGCCAAGTCGTGTTCACGGAAACAGGGGCGACACGTTACAATGCTGGGGCATGGCGTAGCGCGTCTCTTCGGGTCTTTGTTGCGCCAGCCGGCCGCCTGTTTCGGGTCCCGAGGGCAGCTGATGGTCATCATGCGTTTCAGTTTATCGATCTGATCGAAGGACGCTCCAAGCTGAGTTTCTTAATCGAGGGTGAATGGGTCAGTTTAAANACCGCTCCTGTGTTGCGACAGAATCAAGCCTTGGAGCTGATNCTAGATTGGGCTGTCGAGGGGAAAGGCAAGCCGAAGGGGCTCATTGCTCGTCGAACGAAAGAGATTCCGATCGAGATGGTCGATGANCCGCTNTGGGGAAGCGTAGAAGCCGAGGANAAGAAGAAGAAAAAGAAGAAGAAAAAGAAGAAGAAGAAAAAGAAGAAGAAAAAGAAGAAGAAAGAAAAAGAAGCGAAGAAAAAGAAGAAGGATAAAGACAAGAAGAAGAAGAAGAAGAAGAAGAAGAAGAGAACCAAAAAGAAGGGAGGGAAGTAGACGTGCTTCGTTTTCAACTCTCCTTGATCGTTTTGTTCGCAAGCGCCGGCGCCCTCTTGACACCTTGGTGGATGGGGAGCGAGATCGCCGCCGCAGCGGAGGCATCAGCTCGGGTAACGACCGCTCGGGCAGCAAAGATCGCAGCGATGAGCTTTGAGTCTCAAGCCCGTGCGTTGGTCGACGAGGCATTCCAGGCGGCTCTGCAGGGGGTAAAGGCACCTTTTTCGAAGGAGCCCTCCGACCAGTTTGTCCGTTGGCATCTCGATGCTTCGGGGACGGTCATCGCAGNGTATGGCGGTCTGCCCTTGAAAGCTGGGATGGATCTTTCGGGNATCGAAGTGGTNGGATTGGCTCGACAAGGCGTGGCGAGCGATGGANTCGTTAANCTCAAGGTNCAGCCAAAGCCNTCCCTTTGGCACATCGCAGCAGCGCCGGTATCGGATTNAGCCGGCGCCGTNGCCGGTGTTGTNGTTGTTGGAAACCGCTTGAGTCACTCTTCGAAGCGACTCGTCGGCGAGGTCAAAGGTCTGACAAATCCCGTNGATCCATCCATTCGATTGGGTCTGATTATCGGGGAGCGCCGCTACGGTGATCTCCCGGATCAGGTGGCGGGGAAAGTGCGTCGTGGCTTTCCCCTGGGTGAGCCAGCAGGGATTGGNCAATCNGAGCAGGGAATTTTTATTCGTTTGGATGAGGCTGCTTGGATGNCNTCNGCTCAGTCGCTTCAGACTCAAGCAGGTCCAGGATTTATCGTTGCTGCGACCGACGTTTCCACCGGCTTAGCTCCCTTGGGTGATTTGTTGCAAAACGGACTTCTGGCGAGTCTNTGTNTGACCGTNCTCGGCGTGGTGCTCGTGCTCTTTGTNGGTCGANGATTAAGCGCTTCAGCGAANACGTTGGCCGGTTGGCTGAGCGAGTGGCGAGTGGGGGAGTCGAGCCCGATACCTTTAGCTTCGCTGAAACTTCATCCGCTGTTTCGCCGGGTGCGTGGAGCGCTCGATTTAGCCCTCGAAGGAAAGCGAGCAAATCGAGAACCGGCGTCATTTTTGGATTCTCTAACCCCCCAAGACGANAACGATTTCGGCATGGATACGATGGATTTTGCGGGTNTAGAGNGCAGCGAAGACTATGGCGATATGGATGCGCCGGAAGACGTGGGTCACGATCTNTTTGGCTCGCCNACCGATGCATCGGATNAGACGGAAGNGGGCGCCATGGAGCGTGCGATCCCGGAACCCGCCAGCGGTCCGACACTGCCGCCGATTCCTGCGGGTAAGCCCATTCAAGATGAGATGCCGAGTGCCCCCACAGGCGGGGGGATCAACCAATTCAAAGTTGGAGACGAGGGGGCGCTCGCACCGCAGGATCCCGCAGGGTTCGGGGACATGGCGACGGGTCAGTTTAATGTTCCAGAGACCTTGCTTGAGCAAATCAGTAAAGACGAGATTGAAACCCAATTGCGCCCCCATGAGGAAACCTACGATGAATATGTCGCGATGCGTCGCTCATTGGGCGAGGATACGGATTCGATTACCTATGAGCGCTTCTTGAAAAAGATCGAGAACACTCGAGCAAAAATCTTAGAGGAAACAGGCGCCCGCGACGTCCGTTTTAGCGTGAAAGAGAAGAATGGCAGGGCCAGCTTAAGAGCAATGCCTATGATGGCCCCTTGAATCTAAGTTAACTGAGGTCCATGGTCTGCTCGCTACGGATTATGGAGCGTGGAATGCGGCGAATTAGCCTGTTGGCCATTTTTGGTCTGTTTCTTCTTAATTGTAACTGCGAGTCAAAGCCGCCTTCCTCACAAGCGGGGACAGCGACCCTAGATCTTTTGGATCATCTGCCTCCCAAGGATTTGGGTTATCTGGTGGTATCGCCCCAAATTGGCCAGGCGCTCAAAGGGCTCGGCCTTCATGTGGGTGCGATCCTCGACGCTCTTGGAGCCAAAGAGGAGAGCTTCGGTAACCTGAAGAAGCAGTTAGGGTTTAACCCGATGGTTCCTGCGGAGTTGGACAAAGCAGGAATCAAGGCAGATGGAGGCTTTGTTGTCTGGGGCGGCGTGCCGTCTGGGGAGGAGGGGTGGCAGCCCCATATCGTTTTCCAAGTCAGTGAGGCTGAAGCCTTAATCAAGACGATCACTGCGTTGGCGAAACGGGAAGCAGCCCTGCAGATGGAGGCTCCGCAAGAGGTCTCGGAGGGGACTTGGTACGGCTTGTATCGGACCTTCGGAAAAAAGAAGGAAACCCAAGGCGGCTTGCTGCTTCGGAAGAGTCCCGCGATGGCCATCTTGACGGGAGCTAATTTATCTCAAGTTCAAGCGTTCTTGAAAGTTAAAGGTTCGGTTAACGATCACCCGGAGTGGCATCGGTTCAAAAAGCGCTCAAAAGAAACAGCAGACGCAACGGTTCTCATCACGACTCTGGGCGCAGGGCGTGCCATGGAACAGCAAGCCGCCGTGGCCAATCTCAAGGTGATGCCCTATCTCATCAAGATGGGCTTTGAGGAGAAGCGGCTTTGGATCGGCAGCCACCAGGTGATGGACTCGGAGGCTTTAGCGGTGACTCAGAAGTTACAGCCGGCGCCTCCCGAGGTCACTGCGCCGCCGCAAGGTGTGGTGCTAGCAGCGGCGGGAAGTCTCGATCTCGCCGAGACCTACAAGCAGATCGAGCGCAACCCTCTGGTCGCTGCTCAGATGCGCCGCTTTGACCCGGCCACGCGGCAGGCGATGGTTCAAGCCTTGGGTCAAATCTTTGCCAACCTCGGGAGCACCTATCGCTTGTACTTAGGGCTCAATGGCGAACCCGGTAGCAACCCAGTGATGCTGCTGGGGCAGTCCTTTTTGGGATTTGATGTGATCGGCAAGGACCCAATGCCCTTGAAGGCGATGATGCCCGATTTCGCAAAAGCAGTTGGTTTACGACCCGAGCAGATGGTGCCCACTGAAAAGGGCTACTCGCTCTCAACGCCCATGAGAGTGCCCGTTGAAATGGAGTTCGATTCATCTGAAAAGCGAATGGGTTTTCGGTTTGGTCTGAGTCCTTCGACGCAGGAGCCACTGCCAGGGGCAAAGAAGCTCGTCACGCTGCCCAAGGGGACCTTGAGTGCGTTTTATTTGGATCTCGGTCGTCTGGGGAAAGCACTCAACGGCCTCAGCGCTTTGCAGCCCACGATGAAGTCTGCAGCGGACCAAGTCGCCAAGATACTTTCCGGTTGGAGTCATTTGTTGGTCGATCAGCGGTTGGACAAAGACTACCATGTCCAGACCATGCAGATCGTTCTGCCGTGACCACAGAGTTTCCGATCGATTTACGAGGAGTCAGCCGATCCTATCGAGACGACCAACCGGTACTTTCAGACTTGGATCTCCAGGTTGCGACGGGTGAAGTGGTCGCAGTTCTCGGGCGAAGTGGAACGGGCAAGTCGACCTTACTACGAATTATCGCAGGATTGGATCGTGGCTACGTCGGTCGGGCGCTTCTAGGCGGCCGCTCAGTGCAGGACCTGTCCGATGATCAATTGTCAGCCTATCGAGCGCAATCCGTTGGAATCATTTTTCAATCTTTTCATCTTCTCGATCACTTGAGTGCTGCAGAAAACGTCGATCTTGGAGCTCGTTTTGCCCCTAAAACCGGTGTTGAGAGCACCGCGGACTTACTCGCCGCAGTCGGTCTTGAGGGTCGGGGTCATGAGCAACCCGCGTTGATGAGTGGTGGGGAGAGGCAACGGCTTGCGATCGCCCGAGCGCTTCGTAATCAGCCGGAGATTATCTTGGCTGATGAGCCAACGGGTAACCTTGATGAGGAGACAGGTCGTCTCGTGATCAATCTGTTGGGTGAGTTGGGGCGGGGACGCGGCGTTGCGAGCGTTTGGGTCACCCATGAGGAGCGGCTCGCTGATGCTGCTGATCGGGTGCTGATTCTTGAAAATGGAAAGTTGGAGCAACGATGAGAAAGCTTCTCGTACTCGTTTTATCGTGTGGGATGATCGGCTGCGTGCATGGTCGAAGCAGCGGCGTCGAAACCGTTCTTCAAAAGTTACCCGGTGCGGAGATGGGCGTGGTTGTCTTCACAAAGAACACCCAGCATGTGCTCGAATTTTTGGCGTCCGAGGTCACGGCAGTGGAAGAACTTGTGGGCGGTAAGGTTCAAGCTGAAATTGAAGAGGATCTCGGTTTCAACCCCATCACAGTCGGTGGGATGGTGACCGCTGGATTGGATCCCACCAGACCCTTAGCGCTATGGATCGGGGGCTCTAGCCCCGAAAAGGCACTCTTTCAGGGCGTGTTACCCATCGGCGAGCGCGCTGCATTTCTCGCCACTCTCGATAAAATATTGGCGAAAGGCTCGTTGTCCCGCGGCAGTCCAATTGCAACGGCAAAGGGGGATTGGATCGGATTCAGTCGAACCAATGGTCAAAAGAAAGAGCCAGCCGGTGGTCTGTTGTTGCAAGGTAAATATGCCGTCTTTACCAACGGTGAGCGCGAGCAACTCCAAGTCTTTTCGACCGGGCCTTCCGTGGCGCAACATCCCCATTTGAAGACATTGCAAGCAGCGAGTCAGGGGAAGGGGCAAGTGGGGTTCTTCGCCTCGCCAAAGTGGCTTGAGAAGTTCAATGCGGAGTCGCTCAGTGCGATGCCAGTCGCTGCAGCAGTCTATGGGGAAGTTCGGATGACACCGAACAAAGAGGTCTTCATGGAGAGCCTTTCCTTCAGTTTGCCGGAAACCCTCGTCGAGGCTCGTCGTTTCAGCCCCGAACCCGTCGGTCGGGTCCCTGGGCCCAAAGGAGCGCTTATCGCGGGGACAGCCAGCTACGACCTGAATGCATTGTTTGCATGGATGAAGCGGGATGAGCAGATGGCAAAGGTCCTGCTTGAGCAGGAGCAACGAGTTCGCTTGATCGAGCCCATGCTGGCTCATCTGGGCGCAGATTTGACCTTCACCATCGGTGTGGATGGAGAGCCTTCGAATCCGATGATCTTACTCGGCTCCTTGTTCGCTCGGCTCGATCTGGCAGGAGGCGATCCAAAAGCAGCACTGGCGGCGGGTATCCAAGCGGCAAAGGGCATGGATTTACCGCTTGATAAGCTGAAGGCGGTCGATGGCGGCTACGACCTGTTCATCCCGCCCATTGTGTTGATTCGTTTTCGTACAGACGACAATGCACTTTCGATCGCATACGGTCGGGAGGCAGTCCCAGACCCCGAAAGTCGTTTGGCGAAGTTGGCAAAAGGTCAAGCTCAGGCGGGGTTCTTCGATGCGGCAAAAGTGGGCCGTATGATGTCGAAGATGTTGGTGAAGGTTCCTATTGCGGCTAAAGTCGGTCTTGTATTGCAGCGCTATGGCGCGTGGGAGACGTGGAGTGGACCACCCGATACGATCACCGCTGGATATGGGAGACTCCGAATCTCGCCATGAGTGAGACAAGTTTGCTCAGATCAGGACTGAAGAGGGATCGATCCACCTTGCTGATGGGTAGCCTCGGTATCGCCCTCGGCATCGGTTCGTTGACCTGCTTTCTCGTCCTTGGATTGGGGCTTCGGACATTTGTCATCGATGGCTTGGTCGGTGAACTGCCCGTTGGGACTTTGGATGTGAAACCTTCGGGATCCAGCGTGTTGATGGGTCTCTTGGGGAACGAGAAGTCTCGGGGCATGGGGCCGGTGATCGAAGCGGCGAAAATTCAGGGCTTAGTACAGACGGATGGTGTGGCTGAGGTGGTGCCGAGGCTTCGTGTCGATGTGCCCATGATGGCGTGGGGGCTCCAAAAGGAGTTGAACTTGCCGAAGCCGGTGGCTGTTGATGTTTTCGCAACAGGGCTTCCAGAGCAATGGGTGGCTGAGGACGTGCAACCCGGTCACGTGTTTGCGGACCCCGGCAAGGGTCAAGTGATTCCTGTACTGATCTCTCGACGTTTGGTCACCATGGCGAACAGTGCCTTGGCGGCGACCGTTAAAGTCAATCTGACGCCAAAACTTCTGGCCGGTCTGCAGTTTCGACTGATGATCGGAAAGTCCTACATGACGGGTGGGATTCGTGGCCCGGGTAAAGGCAGAGCAGTGACCTGCAAGATTGTGGGTGTAAGCGACAAAGCGATCACCTTAGGTGTATCGGTTCCCGAGGGTGTTGCTGAGCGCTGGAATCGAGAGTTTCAGAAAGAGCCTCGGCCTGTAGCAGGGGCTTGGGTTCGCCTCTCAGAAACTCGGGCGATGTCTCGTGTGGTGGAGGCAATCGAAAGCTACGGCTTGCAGGTTGATGAAGGTCCCCGCTTGGTTGGCATTGTCATCAATGGTGTTTTGGCAGGCCTCGTTCTTGTTGCTTCGCTGTTGCTGTTGTTGGCTGCGATGATTATCGCTCAAACCTTCTACAGCCGAGTCGCAATGCGGCGCCGAGAATATGGTTTGTATCGTGCTCTTGGGGCGCCACGAAGACTCATCTACCGACTGGTTCTCTCGGAGGCATTGATCGCCGGTGGGGTGGCTGGCTTCCTCGGCGTGATTGTGGGGTTTGGTGCAGCTTACGCCATCGAGATGAGTACCCTCGCTGCCTTGCCCGAGCTGCCGTTTGAACTCACAGCGATCGCCCTTTATCATCCGGGTCTGATCCTCCTGGGCATTGGCCTGGCCCTTTGCTTTGCGTTCCTTGGAGCGTTGGGGCCTGCCGCTCGAGCGGCTGCAGTGGATCCTGCGGAAGCTTTGGAACTCTCATGAGAAGTGCACGGTCCTCTTGGATCGTCTCTGCTCCCTTTGACGTCTCCTTCTTTTTATTGGGAGCATGGCTGGTTCCCATCATCCTTTGGTTGGGGATTGGAGTTTGGGGTCTTTTGACTTCCTTACTGATCTTTCGGGTTCTGGATTACAGCCATATCTTTGTGACCTGGCCCTTCACCTTCGGTGATCGGCAAACCATGGCAGATCATGGACGATGGTATGGCACAGGGTTCGTCGCCATTATTGGGCTCTCTGTCCTGATGACGACTCTCGGACGCACGGCGCAAGTTTTGTGGTGGAGTGTTTTTATCTATTGGGGTGCCTTTCACATCATCCGACAGCACTACGGATTCTTGCGCATCTACCAAGCGCGTCATGGCGCCCGGTCATCGCTGGCGAAAGCCGAAGTGGGCATGCTGTACAGCGGTACAGCCTTTCCTTACCTCCTCAATCTTTCTCAGGGGTGGGCCCTCGACCCCATGGGGGACGCAGTCTTTCAAATACCCGTTCCAGCGGTCCTGGCATGGGGTGCACTGGGGGTATTTATTGCCTGTAGTGTTCAGGTCTTTTGGGGCTGGTGGCTTTCTTTTCGTTCGGGGCAATTGGGTGGTTGGCAGCGGCTTATGCATTTGGTTCTGGCCATCAGTAACTTCTGGGTTGGATTGCTTTGGGCGGGACAGACCAACGCCGCACTCGCAGCGCTCTTCATCACCAGTTACCATGACTTTCAGTATCACGGCGTGATTTGGTGGGTGGGTCAACGACGATATCGTCGCAACAATAACAATCCCTTTGGGACTTTGTTTACCACCCGATGGCCTGTTTTGCTGATCGCATTTGTGGTGGCAGCCGGTTGTCTTCACACCCTGATGATCGGTGACCTGAGTTGGTTGCCTGGACTTCATTGGAGCGCATTCGCTTTCAGCGACGAGCCCGGTCTGATGATGTACGTTGCTAATTTCTTTATCGGAACGGTCGCTGCCCATTATCTGTTTGATGGTAAGATGTGGAAAATGGGCGAAAACCCGAGGCTTCGTCATGAACTTGACCTCGGTGGATCCTGAGGCAGAAGCGGCAGGGGGAGTCTTGAGCGAAGCGCAGGTGACTTACGACGAGCCGACTTCGCGCCCATGGGTTGTATCTTCCTTTTACGATCAGTGGTTTTTGTTGGGTGCCTGGCTGTTTCCTTTCGCCCTGCTGGCGCTCGTGAGCGCCTTGGAGCCGACGATGGGGCGGTTGGGCGCCGTCGCAAGCGCCTATCTCGTCTTTCAGTTTGTCGATTGTGCGCACATTTTTATCACCTGGCCCGTTCTGTTTGGAGATCGTGGGATCCGTGCCCGTTATGGTGACAGCAATCTGCTCATCTTCGCTGGAATTGTGTTGGTTTCGATCGCGTGCACGTACAGCGGTCGAGCGACGCAGATGGTCTATTGGACGAGTTTTCTGTTCTTCGGAACCTGGCACAATATTCGCCAGCATTACGGATTCTTACGTCTGTATCAGGCCCGAACGCCACAGATGGATCGGCAAGCGGCGAAGGCGGAAATTCTCTGCCTCTATGGTGGTACGAGCGCAGCATTTTTCACCAATATTCACTTCGGTTGGCTGTACGAGAGTTTTGGTCCGAACGTCACTTGGATCCAGGTTCCATTCGCCGTCCCTTGTGTCTGTTTTTTAGTCTTTCTTTACGGTTTATTTGGAACCCTGAAAGGTCTTTGGCAGCGCAGGCAAGCCGGGCTCGCTCTCGGTGCTCCACGATTGCTTCATCTCGTTCTCGTGCTGTCCAACTTCGTCTTGGGTTTATTGGTTCTGACCCGAGGTGACCTCTTGCTGACCGTGCTCTTTATCACCAGTTATCACGACGTGCAGTACCTACCGCTGGTTTGGCACATGGGTCGACGACGCTACAGTCAGGGGGAAGGCGCCAGGGACAACCCACTCGCTGTTCTCTTTCGCTCCGGTCACTTCGTTTATTTTCTCGGAGCCCTTGCCCTGGGTGCATTGATTCATGTCACCGCCGTCGGCCAACTCAGTTTCTTGAATGGGTTGCAGTTCACAGCCTACGCACTCACCGATGAACCGGGTTGGATGAATTACGTTGCTAATGGCTTTATCGCGACCAGCCTTGCTCACTTTATTCTGGATGGCCGGATTTGGAAGTTCAGCGAGGACTCCCGTCTTCGGGACGAGTTTGATCTGCAGCGTCCAAGCTCTTCTGCGGCGCCCGGGGTGGTAACGGGGGGCGAGGCGAATCGCCGAAGCCACGGGGATGATGAATTAGGACTGTCGCCGGGCTTTGTTGACCGGNTTCGAGAATGAAGGCGGGTTCGCCAAAGCGGCGATCACCGAGCCCGGTCGCCCGAAGCCAGATTCGCGCNTTGCCCCCGTCTTCGATNGCNACATGAACAACACCTGGGCGATCAGCCGGTTGCGCTGTAGGGCCTTTGGCATCCATCTCAACATCGATGCGTAGATTCACCGATGTTTTNGCTCGGTGGCGGTAACTNAACTGGACNTCGCTGGTCAGTTGCTTGCGGAGATCGAGGGGATGGGTTGGGAGTTGGCGTGCCTTTCGAGCCGACCAGATTTGATTTGAGATTCGATCGACCTCGTACGCTAAAAAAACATCCGGGTGNGCCGCCTCCGCGCCACGTTCCGGTGGCATAATCCAAAGAAAAGCGACGAAAAATATGAAGANGCNTGCTTTGACCACGCCCCAAGGGACTCGGCCGAGCATACCGAGCAAAGCCGCCATCAGAACAAGCATCCAGAGTATGGGGTTTGGAGGCTCCANGTAATAGCTCCAAGGCGCTCCAAAATGCAGTTGCCAAGCATCGAGAAGACGCCACAGAGCCAGACCAAGCAATGGACTGCAGAGAACCCAACGCCAAGGACGACCGTGGGTCTTAGAGACGGTTGGCTGGTGTTCAGAATTNTCGTTGTGAGGTTCCAGATTCACACTGTCGATATCCGTCACCGCTCATCCCCTNTTTTCCTTTAGCCTCAGCAAAGGGCATAGGACCACTGTGATTCGCTTTCTGTCCATGTCACTGGCGCTCGCCGGTTGTCAGTTGCAAGAGAGACCTGCGCCGATGGGTCCTGAGCCAAGGCAATGCAGGGATCTNGAGACGGCGTTGGAGGCGACTCGATCGGCTCTGGATGACCGGCGCTTTGAGTGGTTGGGGCAACTGATACGTGATGTCTTTGTCGACGGTCGCTTGAGTCCGGAGTTGGCGGCTCAACTGGACAGTCCAGAGTCGCTCACAAACCACCTTGAAGGTGACCATTTGCGAACGCTGGTTGGCGTCATCGTTGAGGGNCTCGCCCAGTTGGTACCTGTGGAAACACTCAGGGGGCTCCAAAACATCGTCTCTGAGGATGCGTCCATCGGATCCNTGATGGCCTTCATGGACGCTCAGCCGACCCGTTGGAATGTCCTCGATCCTGTTCGAGAAATGTTTTCATCCTGTCGAGATGGCGGTGATTTAGCCGACCTGATGGTTCACCTACCCCTGGTGGAGGGGCAGTGTGAAGAGGTGGAACTTCTCTGTGCGCTGGATCATCTCGTGGTCGTTTTGAAGTCACCGGACTTGGCTGAGTCACTGTCCAGTGTCGACTTTGAAGGCAGGGTCGGCCGGGAGGCCTTTCAGCAACTCATTATCCACGTCATGGACGTCACGGCGACGCCTGGCTTCGACTCGGAGGCTCTCGCTGCCCAACTGCGTAATCTCTTTGGTGAGCGTTTAGACGACACCACCTTGGACGCCCTGGATGGTCTCATGGCATCGTTTGGTGCCTTCATGTCGAACCCGGATGTTCAGCAGCCCTGGAGTCGGGTGGTGTCCTGTGTGAAACGTTATGATCCCGAACGTGCGGTGAGCGGATTAACCTATGACATGCTGACCGATGGCGGCTTGAACTCGGGGACGACAGCGAGGGTTCTTTCCGAGACGAAGGGGCGTGTTGANGCCGATCAGATGATGCTGGAGTGGAGCCGTATGGCCACCTTTCTCGCTGCAGACCCTGCNCTGCGTGAGCGGCTNTCCTTCGGTTTGAGGCCNTTGCTCGTCCCCACACTTTTTCGGTGGATTTCTCCGAANNTCGTCGAGCTTCAGGAGCGTGGGGTTTTGGCGGAGTGGTTGCGGCTTGTGGAGGAGGGACTGCCTTGCGAAGATTAATGACCATGGCGCTGATCCTGCCTGGGTATGCACAGGCAAATGCGATCGAGTTTTATGGCTTTGGGGCGTCNGGAACGGCTCAAGGCTTAAGTTCGGCAGCAGCCCCNGGGGCGCTGGCGNCNTANGGGAANCCNGGGTTTCTGACCGCNTCGAAGAANGGCGATCTAACACTCGGCCTCCAAGGCTCCCAGTCATCCCTTTTCATTGAAGGANCCAAACGACCGGCAGCACCTGCTCGCGCCTCGCAACATCTGCTGGTCGGATTCAACCTACCACTGGGGGAGNTTTTCAGTCGCAGGTTGCACCTTGGTGTCGTTTATCAAAGTCCATTGGAACAACTCGTGACCACTCGGACCCAGCATGCCGCAACGCCCCATTGGGCATTTTTTGACGGCTACACGGAGCGNGTTGTTTCAGCCCTNNCGTTTGGTTGGGACCTGGGTGCTGGGATGACNCTTGGGTTGGGAGCNCAGAANAATGTCGGCTTGGAAGGCCAGGTGACGNTGGCGGTNGATCCTGGAACGGAGCGATTTACCGAGCGTCAACTGGACTTCANATACTACGGCGTNTGGAGNCCTATNTTNGGACTGCGTTGGCAGGTGGGTAAAACGCATCTGGGTTTGAGCTACCGCAGCAAGACAGTCCAGTCCTATGCCACCCCAGCCTTTGTGAATGTGGAGGGTCTCGATGCTCAGTTTCATCTCGGACTTGGAGGTCAGAGCCACTTTGTACCGAGCACGACGGAGGTCGCTGCTCGCTATCAGCATGGATTACGGCGTTGGTTCAGCCTGGGGTTGGTTCACAAGCGTTGGAGTGAGCATCCGGATCCCCGCCTGGACACAAGCGTGACAGTGACCGGTTCGGATGCTGAGCAATTAGGTCTCGACTCTGCTTTGTCCTGGCCGGACCCGGCAGAAGCGTGGGGGATTTCACCCGGTTACAGCGACACCCTTGCCTTTGCCCTCGCTGGCGGTTGGGAGATGCGACCTTTCCATGGGACCCTCTCCTACGGCTTTGAACCGAGCCCCGTTCCCGAACAAAGCGGTTTTTACAACCAGGCTGACGGTGACAATCATCAGTTGGGATGGGGGGTAGGATACGATCTAGATGCTGCACGAGGTGCCCGTGGATGGACTATCGTTCTCGCAGGTCGACATCGAATTTATCCTGAACGAAATCACCGTAAGGAGCGGGTTGGGGATGTGACGGGGGATTGGAGCGCTGGGGGTATTTTGCATATCCTGGTGTTGGAGGTTCAGCGGGGTCTATAATTTGCCTCGGCAGGAACCACGCCTCGAA
This sequence comes from Myxococcales bacterium, assembly GCA_002696345.1. Classification (GTDB taxonomy): domain Bacteria; phylum Myxococcota; class UBA4151; order UBA4151; family UBA4151; genus UBA4151. Next base: position 419 of record NZRT01000113.1, on the reverse strand, counting down.
AATCGAATGGATGGGTTGACTGGATTGAGGGCCGGCGCCCGGTGCCTGACAGATGGGTACTGTTCGTTTAAGGTAACAGGGCAGGAGGCCGATATGTGTCGTTTATTTTCCGTGGCACTCTTGGCTTTTATCGCCTGCCCTGGACCGATCGAAGAGACTCCAAATCCAGCGCTCCCAAGCGATGCGGGCAGCGTCCTTCCTGTCGATGGTGGTTGGGAAACACCTGGTGATGCAGGCGATGTCGTTGCCGAAGCGGGAGGCTTGCCCCTTGCCGATGCGGGCGGTGGGGTCGTGCCACCAGATGCTGGTGTTGCGATGGATGCGGGATCTGCAGCTCCAGACGCGGGAGTTGAGCCCGAACCCGAACTTAGCGATGTTTTCATCGACAACCCCTTGGGGACCTACGAGATTCTCGATCT
>NZRT01000112.1 GCA_002696345.1 Myxococcales bacterium | reverse complement strand
TGCCCGTCTACGACAAGCCAGCGATCGAATGGGTGGTCGAAGAGGTTATAGCGGCTGGTATCGAGCGAATTATCTTCATCGGTGCCCGAGGTAAAAGCAGTATTCTTGATCACTTCGACCGTCATCCAAGACTCGAGTCTATTTTAAATAAATCGGGTAAAGAAACTTTGGCTCAGCGTATTAAAAGCCGGGCAGAAAGCGCTGAATTCATCGAGATTCGTCAAGGTGAAGCCATGGGTTTAGGACATGCGATCTTGCGTGGTGAGTCCTGTATCCAAGAGGACTATTTTGCCATCGTACTGCCCGATGATCTCTATCTAGGAAAACCGCCCGCACTTCGTGAACTGATCGACTTGCATGAAAGGGAAGGAGGCTCCGTTCTGGGGCTTCAAACCGTTGATCGCTCCCAAAGTCATCTCTACGGTATGATTTCAGGAAACCCGGTTAGCGATCGGCACTGGCGATTGAAATCGATGGTGGAGAAACCTTCGCCTGAAGACAGTCCGAGTCGGCAAGCAATCACAGGTCGATACTTGGTTCCTCGCTCTATTTTCGATATTTTACGGACTCAAAATCGGGGTGCTCTCGGAGAAATTCAACTGACAGATGCTCTCAACAAACTGGCACATGAAAGTCTATTCCACGGCATCATTCCACAAGCCCCCCGATTCGATACAGGCTCGGCAACAGGGCTCCTTATCGCTGGCCTTTCTCAAGGTCTTCTTGGTGAAGATGCTGAGATGATTCGTCAGGCGATTGCAAAACTAAACACCCGATCATGACAGCCGCTAATTTCAACCGTTTCACCTTTCTCTTTTCAAACACACCATTTCCTTGTCCCCCCAAACAAAAGAATGCCTTCGATCATGAGCTTCAAGGGTTAATTATCGAAGCCATAGGTTCGATAAAGGCAGGTCAGGTCGTGACGAGAAGATGTCGATAATGTCCCGTTGGGCACGGGTCGCCGTTGCACGACCAGTGGGACGCCTGCTCGATTACCGATGCAGCCAAAAGCTCTACCCCGGTCAGCGGGTGCTCGTGCCCTTGGGAAACAGCCAATGCACCGGGCTTGTGCTCGAATGCTTCGACAGTCTGCCGCCGACAAAGCTTCGAGCTATTGAAGCCCATCTCGATCCTGTACCAATCTTTGATTCTGGTTTGTGTAAAACACTTGCCTTTGCCTGCCATTGGTACCGTTGCGATCCGGGTCAACTCGTCCGTGCTGCCTTGCCCGCNGGNTTNGGAATCAGCACGATGAAACAATTGNTCCGGCTCCCTGAAGCTCCTTGGCCAGAAGCCAAATCATTACAAGCTCTCGAAANTCTCTTTCAAGGTGATCGGACGGTGCGTGCACAAGATCTGGATAAAAAAGANCTCAAAGCCCTGCTCTCTAGTGGTGCTGTGAGTTGTGATACACGCATCACCCAACCAGCCCCTGAACCCCGAATAGAGCGANTTAGAGCGACAAAAGATCCTGAATTTTTACCCAAGAGAAACAAAAGCCAAAGACAGCTTCTCGAACACTTAATCAAAATCGGNGATTGGGTTGCTGTCTCCCAATTACGTCATTTNAAGGGCCTTCGCCGTCTGATTCGATTACTCGAGNCCGCAGANGCCCTTGAACGAAGCACTCAAAGTCTCCACGAGNTGGTNGATCACGTCGATCNCATTCCAGAGCCTACGGAAGAACAAGCAGCTGTTCTCGATGCTGTCGATCTCAAAGGTGGGTTTTCACAACACCTTGTTTACGGCGTGACGGGCTCAGGAAAAACGGAGGTTTACCTCCAATTNATTAAAAAGGTGCTCGATCAAGGCAAGAGCGCTCTCGTACTCGTTCCTGAAATTGCACTCACACCTCAAATGGTGTCTCGATTTTCTGCTCGNTTTGGAAATCAAGTAGCCGTCTTTCATTCAGGCCTCAAAGACAGCGAGCGTCGAAGCTCCTGGCATCGTAGCTTAAGGGGCGAGAGTCGTATCGCAATAGGTGCCCGTTCTGCGGTTTTCGCCCCCTGCCATCAACTGGGAATCATCATCGTCGATGAAGAACATGACAGCAGTTATAAACAGGNTGAAAATCCAAGATATCATGGAAGAGATCTCGCNATTGTCAGGGCNAAGGAAAGTGATTGTCCGGTTGTTCTCGGNTCTGCGACACCCAGTTTAGAAACCTGGCATCGTGCTCAAAATCGACGACAAAATAGCCAAGTACACCGACTGAAATATCGCGCCACTGGCGCAACGTTACCGAGCATCGAACTCATCGATCTTAAATCCATCCCCTTTCAAAAGAGACTTCCTATATCTCCCCCCCTTTATGAAGCGATNGAACGCACATTAGAACGNAAAGAGCAGGCCATTTTATTGCTCAACCGGCGGGGNTGGGCTCCTCTCATGACCTGCTTAGATTGTGGCTTTGAGTGCCAATGCCCTCACTGTTCGGTCGCTCTGGTAAGNCATCGACCGCAGCGCCTCGTTTGTCATTACTGTGGATTCGAACAATCACCACCCACCCATTGTGTTGAATGCAACTCCACTCAAATCGGTGAACTCGGGCAGGGTACTCAACAACTCGAACAGCATTTACGTGGACTCTTTCCCCAGGCTAGAGTTGGTAGACTCGACAGCGATGTGGGACGTCGTCGAGGCGCAGTTAGAGGCTTACTTGAGCGTTTTGCAGCCCAGGAANTCGATGTGGTTGTGGGTACTCAAATGCTGGCAAAAGGTCATGATTTACCGAGCGTCACNCTCGTCGGTGTGATCCTCGCAGACCGTGGGTTACAACTACCCGANCCTCGTGGCAGCGAGCGNGNATTTCAACTGCTTACACAGGTGGCCGGACGGGCAGGAAGAGCAGGAAAGCCCGGTCGTGTTCTCTTTCAATGCTTTGATACCCAACACCCGGTCATCCAAGCAGCCTGTCAACATGATGGCGATGGCTTTCTTCGCTGGGAGCAAAGCCGAAGACAAGCGATGGGCCTGCCNCCATTTCGTCGCGCCGCGCTGATTCGATGCAGTCATCGAGATCGAAAAAGTGCAGCNAGGGAAGCGCAAAGACTCAGTCGAATTTCGAGTCCAGGCTGCCAAATTCTTGGTCCTGCGCCGAGCGTGATGGAGCGACACCGCGATCAATGGCGTTTTCAGTTTCTAATCACGGCAGAACGGGCCCAGGACTTGCAGTTTCATCTGGCACGCTTGGAAGATCAAAAACGACCNAAAAANTCCGGTTTTCGAGTTGTTGTCGACGTCGATCCCAGTGAACTAATGTAAGGAGTCATTGGCGTGGCTGAGAGCATCTGGATCATCGACCCCGACGATCGAAGTGGCTCTGCTCTCGAATCCTTANTGACCGAAATCAGTTTGGATGTGGAACGACGGTCCCATGTGACNGGACAAGCGCCTGATGTGCTCATTCTTTCCGGCTGTATCGATGAGACCAAACTCGCTGACTACTTACAGGAGTTTAGATCACTTCCNCTGGGTGATGTGGCNGCTGTGGTCATCCTCGGCGGATCGGGAGATGCAAGCCACGCTTTAGCACTNGGCGCGGATCTCTTTGTTTCAGCCCCCACGAACCTAGAGGCCTTCCTTGAAGCGATCGAACCCTTCGTACAGGTTCCCATTCCAATCGATGCCAGCGAACGACGTATTCTATCCAGTCGCGGTGANATTAAAATTGAATCNANCCAAGTTGATCTCCTGACGGTTGCTGATCAGAAGTTGGAAAAAGAGGATGAGGATCAATCCGAGTCATCGGAAGGTGCCGAATACGACGCTGATATTCCGGAGATTTCAACGGATTTAACAGCGCCTAAACCCANNNCATCCTCAGATGAAGATACCATCACATCACCCTCACCGATCCATCCCAGCGACAGTATTTCACCCCCGGCGCTCGGCGATGAAGGCGACCTCTCCTCCGGTATGCTTCAAGTGATTGCTGACAGTCATGAAGCAAACAGAGTGGAAGCACCGATCCAGGATTCCACAAGANCTGCGGCTGTTGAGCCCACTCAAAAGGANGTTCAAAGTCATCACTCGACAGAAAGTGATCATGTCGAGAATTTATCTACCNCACANGAAAATAATGAGATTGAAGATNCGCCCACANCCGAAGCTTCACCCNGTGATCGTCACGCCGTTGATCAAAGGAANTCGCTTCCTNAAAAGACATNGTTAGAAAATGAACAAGCGAGCGAAACAGACGAAGACCNCCANNNCAATCCCCCCCTCNAAACGCAGTTAGCTGTCGCTNATGAGCAAGTGATNACAACNCAAGANCCCATCANAGAAACNGATGATACGGANCAAGAGCATCAAATTCACGAGAAGNCTGGATCTAATTTAGGATCAAATGCCNCACCCGAAACCGACGATNTCGAAGTCTGGGAAGCGGAAATAAATCCATCTGAAANTCCTCTCAAAGAGCAAAATGATGTTCANGAATCCNCANCAGAGGATTGGATATCGAGCGATGTCTCATCGCCNTCTGAATGGAATGATGAGCATCNAAGCAATTNAGAAACAAACAGTGATCANTCATGGGGACACGACCAAGTCTCCAACTCCGATGAAAAATCGGATCAAAGTATTGAATCCCAATGGTCCCAATCCATTGAGGTTTCTGATGCGGATTTTAAGGATCCATTGGAGATGGANCCATCCACGGTCGATACACAGGATTCTTGGACTGANGAGNCTGAAGAGACCGACGANTGGAATTCGGAAGATTCAGAAGCGGGAAGCTGGGATCTTAGGGATTCAAATCAAGAAAAGACGGCGCCAAATCCCNGNAAGNTGAGTCCTTCATCCTGGCAAGCAGAGGAACTTCCNAGCGAAGATGGAACATGGGAGGACGAGCAAAGGCAGGTCAGTTCGCAACAGGGATGGAANACTCCTTCTGAATCGAACTGGAACCAAACGCCGACGCTTGGACGGGATCGACTCCGTTATCTGGGTCAACAACTAGGANAGGGANACCTNCAATATCANGCGCCTATGGGTTCNATCGGTGCGCTTTCGACCACTGGGTTTCTGGGTTTAATAGGGCGTCTAGCTCATGACCGAATTACCGGTCGAATCGATGTGGCAAATCAGGATCAAAGCCTCTCTTTATTTTGTCAAAATGGAAAACTTGTCTCCATCTCGAGTCCTTTCCTTGACCGTTGGTTTCTCCGATCAACAGAAGCCAAAGGACTTCTCGACCCCGATGAAACACGAGCACTGCAACACCTGGCTGAACGACAACATCTCCCNCTCACAAGCCTATTGATGAAAGAAGGTGTTCTTAACNGCAATCAATGGCTGGATTTAGCGCAAGAGTGTGCNGAGACCTTTCTGTTGGATTTCGCTTCCTTACCAGGAGGTCANGCCAACTATCTCCCGGAAGCTCCAAACGACTGGGCTTACCCATTGCAAGTTCTCTCCGCCCGCGCTCGGGTACTGGCAATGGTGCCATCACTGATTAAAAGCAGCCTTTGGCCTGCGNTTGTCGGTGGAGACGATGTACGTCCCTCACCACCTCGACGACCCCTTGAAATGGACTTTCCCGGCCGACAAGGATTGATGAACTCCGATGGCCATCAAAGCCTTTTACAGTTGGCGGCTCGGTTTAGTTTACCGATCGAAGAACTCCGACAAGGACTCCTCGCTGCACTTGCTCTCGGGGATATGGAAATCATTGAAATAGGTGTGAGTCATCTACACCAGCAACAGCGAAAACATCGAAGCTTTGAACGCTCCGTCGATCAAATCCGTTCCGGTGATTATTTTCATGTTCTCGGACTTGCCGATGCTCTGGATGAACAAGAGATTGAACGAGCNTATCGATCCCGACTGGCTCTACTGCGAACTCAACTNAACAGTCATGATCCACTTTTTGAGGAACTTCTGTATGAACTGCAAGAAGCACGAGATGTTCTCCTTGACCCCCACCTAAGGGATCACTACCGCAGCAGCCGTCCTCTGTAGAAGGTGTGAATTTTGTCCATTCTAAATATCCTGATTTGGCCTGATGAACGGCTTAAGATNGTCGCAGAGCCGATCACCGAAGTGACTTCTGATATTCAAGAGCTGGGTCGNGACTTAATCGAAACCATGTATGCTGCTCAAGGGATCGGACTTGCAGCCACTCAGGTTGATCGACACCAACGGATCATTGCAATCGACCTAAACGGGGGTGAGCCGAAGGACCGAAATCCATCTTTAGGTCCCTACATCATGATCAACCCAGAAATTACCGATCGAGAGGGAACGATCGTCTATGAAGAAGGGTGCCTAAGCATACCAGGAGAAACGGCAGAGGTGGAGCGATCTGCCTGGATTGCTTTGGATTTTACGGGTCCAGATGGAACGCAATATTCGTTAGAAGCTGACGGTTTACTCGCCGTTTGTGTCCAACACGAAATCGACCACTTGAATGGAATTGTATTTCCTGACCGGCTTTNACCCCACGAACGAGCACGTATTCGACGCGCCATGCGACAGTTCAAGTCCGCGTGATCAAAACACTATTTTTTGCCACCGACCCGATCGCTTTACCGGCNCTTCAGGCGGCGTATCACCATCATGAGATCGATGTTCAAGCACTGGTCACCCAACCCTTAAGGCGATCAGGTCGAGGGCGAAAACAAAGAGAATCAATNCTGGTCGAAGCAGCCCGTGAAATGGGTCTGCCNTNTTGCCGTCCCCATCGTCTCGACAGTGAAGAGGGCGATACCCTACTGAAACAGTACCAACCTGAATTCTGCATCGTTATGGCCTATGGACAAATCATCTGTCAGCGTCATCTCGATACAGTACCCGGTCCGTGGTTAAATCTTCATGGAAGTTTATTGCCTCGCTGGCGCGGTGCCGCCCCCATTGAACGTGCGATTGAGGCAGGTGATCACGAAACAGGTATGATGTTCATGGCCATGGAAGCCGGTTTAGATACGGGTTCCATTTACAGCGCTCGGAAAATCCAGGTGGATCACCATAGTGGTGGCAGCCTACGAAAAGAAATGGCTAACTTAGCAGCAATCCTCGTGAANGAAGACCTTTCTCTAATTCTCTCCGGACATCTAAAGTCGAAGAAGCAAGCCGAAGAGGGCTNTTGTTATGCACATCGATTGCGANCNAANGAAGGATGGATTGATTTCCGNGGAGATGCTGAGATCTGGAGTCGTCGATCCAGAGCTTTCGATCCNAAACCTGGTCTCACTTGTCTCGACCCAAAGGGAAAACGTTTAAAGCTCTGGCGAGCTGAGCCCTTGAGAGGTGGTGGAGATCCAGGACGCATTGAAAGAATTGATTCAGAGGGTTTGNTCATTTCCTGTGAAAGGGGATGTCTAAAAGTGACTGAGTTACAACTTGAAGGCCGAAAACGAATCCATATTTCCGATTTCATCTTATCCACTCGTTGGAAAATAGGGGAGCGTCTCACTTTTGTGGGGAACTGTTGACAACTTCTTCTAAAACGTTGTTTGCANAGCCCCNCANTTANCAAGGAGCAAAGCTTGGCTGATCATTGTGAGATTCGTCCCAACCGCGGCGATGGTCGTGGTTATCTCGTTCCAGCGATCCTGACATCCTATCATGGTAAAGTTGAACGACACATCGCACCAGATGGTGATAGCTACATGGCGTTTCCGACGCTGATTGAAGCGGAAGCTTCNATTCGAGANGCCGGCTACGTCCCCCAGTTACAACGTGGTGCATCAAGCTTTCCCGAGCCCAAAGTCAAAATTAACCTCTAGCTAGCACTCAGCTTNAGGGGANGGCCTGAAANGGCCAATGATCCACGTCCTTGCCGNGNACAAGGAAGAGGTCTCCTTTTTTTTGCATCGCCTCATAATCTTCGCCTTGAGGCCANAACTTTAAATCCACCGTAATCTCTCCATCCAAATCAATCGCCTGCACTNGACGACAGGTCTCAAGACACACTCGATTTTGAGACGAAGCGGNGGCTAAATAACTTTTTGCACGAAGCGTATGGAGATCCCACTGGAGTGCTGCCAGCCTGTAGCCATCCTTCAATTCCCTCTNCCCCTCAAACCAGCGATCTGGACCTTTGTCCTGNGGTTGCCGATCGTAACGAAATCGACCGGCTTGGGAGATAAGAATAAAGTGATCAACCTGNCCCCTTTGATAACGGACGATTTGTCGGTCTCGATAAGCATCCAATGAACGGCGTAAGATCGGCAATGGGTTCTGGTTCAGTCGAAAAATAACTCCAGTTTCATCGCCAGCAAGGTAACCCGATTCATGATGAAAATAGCTTATCTTCTGGATCTTCCGGCCCAAAGAGATCGTCGCTGTAAGATCTGGCTCTGTCAGTTCAGGGGGAGACTCTAACCACGTCCCGATTAAACCTTTGGTCAAAACCTGAAGGAGCTCTTTCATCGCCTCTTCATCAGCGATCATTTCGATCTCTTCCTGTTTGAAGCGCCAATGACCTCGATGCCGTCGAAACATCATCTGCTTCGCTATTTCAGGTGCTAATGCAATCGAAGTCATCGAGCCTTGATCAAAATATTTTAAACGGTCTGCTGCTAAATCCCAATCGATTCGAAGTAAGGTTTTCTGGGCAACACTCCCCAAAAGGACCGATTTAGCCTGTCTTCGAATCAAACGCTGACCTGTCACTTGATTGACCAAGCCGAGTTCGATGATGCATTGCTCAGTTTCTGTTTTAAAAACCCACCGAACTTGACTCTCCTTAACTCCGCTGTGCTCGATTTTTAGATCGGGAACTGATTTAAAAACAGCCTGACGTAACTGGGCAAGTTGGACCTCTAGTTTCGGTGTATCAATCGGACGGGCATCTTCAGAAACCCAGGTTTCCTGATGTCTTTTAAACCGACGCTTTCCCGTCGAATCATGAATTTCAAAAGTACGGATTTGGTCCGCCGGCCAACACAGTAAAGGAGCTTCCTCATCCGTGACCACCACAGATTTAGGTTGTGCCAGATAAAGCCAAACACTCCCGGTCGCTATTGCAGCAATCCCCAGGCTTGTTAGAAGTGCCCAATGAATTCGTTTCACCGATGACCTCGCCGGCGAACCCAGATAACCAATCCTGGAAGAAGAAATGCTAAAGGAACGAGATCGAGTACGAGGAGTTGTAGATTTCGTTGCTCCTCTTCGGTCAGTAAAATACGAGAAATACGACGACTGTTCGCATGCAGTTCGAGACTTGGTTCATCATCACTCATCGAGGCGATCAGATTGAGAATAAAATCCCTATTTCCGCCCTCATTTAAACCACTGTTTGTTAAAAAATCAGAGTCTCCCAACAAGAGGAGTCTTGCCTCGTCACTTCGCTTTGCCTCTGTTTGACTCGTATCCTTAAAGGTCATTGCTGCGATTAGAGGAGCTTTCGCTTCATCTTCATTCCGTTGCCAAAGCCCGCCTGGATTTGTTTCTGCCCAAGCTTTGTTTCCGGTGCCGATTAAAGCGGCGATTTGGTAACCCTTCGCGACCACTGTAGGATCGACCTCAACAGGTGCTGCACTAGGAAAAAGTGTATGAATTCCAGCAGTTCCAAGGGCTTTAACGACCGGATGTTCTCCATAGCGACTCCCCAAAGCCACTGTTTGTCCGCGGGAAGCTAAGCTTGGATCGACGATACGACCTTGACCTAAACCAATACCCCAAGCTGGAAAAAGCACTTTGGTATCGAGAGGTGAATTGGGTTCTAAAAACAGCAATAAACGCCCACCAAAGGCGAGATAATGATTCAATAAGCGCTTTTCTTCTGTCTCCAAGTTCTTTCGAGGATTCAGTAGGATCAAAGCACGGGCATCCGCCGGTACCTGACCCGCCTCCAATAAATTCAAATACCGTAGATCAGCTCCCTCGCCCTTCAGTTCTCGTCCTAAACGAGCAAATCCTTTTCGATCCTCACCCTCGAGTTTTGCTTCACCATGACCACTTAGAAAATAAAGAGGTCGATCAGCACCGGTAAGACGTTGAAAAGCTTGAGCCATCGCTTGTTCTGTCGCCTGACGAATCCGAGTATCTTTCGTACCCGTTCGAATCACAATCCGAGGTCCATCAGCGAGAATTGCATCTTCTTTGACTCGGTCTGGTCGACGTTCTGGATCCACAAGTTCAAAACGAAGATCAGATCGTACCGATCGGAGTTGTTCAACAAGCTTCGCCGTAATTTTTGCTTCCCGCCCCCCCGGCTTGAAGTAAGCGGTAATATGGGTCTTCTCAGGTAGTTTTTGCAGCAATGCCTGTGTCTGTGGTGCCAGCGTGTAAACCTGATCATCCGTCAAATCGAAAGAGAGAGCATTCGCTTGAGAAAAGGCAACTCCAACACCACCGATCACCAGCAACCCAACAACGATCAAACTCGTGGTGAATGCATGGATAAATCCACGTCCTTGCAACTGGTGACGCCGAGAACGAAGGGCAGCAAGTAACCAGACGCCTCCCAAACCCAAACCGAGCAAGAGCTTAAACCAAAGCCAAAGCAAATCCCTGCTCACTAACCAAGTCACAGGAGCTGAAATCAAAAGCACAAGGGCTAGAAGACCTACGATTCGACGTCCTTGAGTCATCCCTGCCACCGATGGGCATCCACAGCCCGAGTTGCCAAAACAAAAGAAGCGATCATCACCACCAGAAAGAAGAGTAAATCAGCGACAACAAAGCGACCGATCGCAAAATTTTCGAGACGGGTTAGTGGACTAATTTCAGGTAGAATTTGCGCCAATAGACCGGTTCCACCTCCCGCTGAAGCGAGTACCCAGGCGAGAAGGAGTAGAAAGAAAGTGGCGCCTGCAGCGAGAGTGGGTGAACGGGTCATCGCACTGATTGCTAATCCAACACCTGCAAAGCTTCGACCCAGAAGAAATAGACCTATGAGCGAAAGAATAAATCCAGGTGTATCAAAGGCTGAGCCTTGTTCTGCATTAAACTTTAGAAGCAAACCTTGCACGGCAACAGGTAAAATCAACAGGATAACCAGCACATCCATGGCAAAGGTTTTACCCAGGATATATTGCCATGGGCGTAGACCAGAGCTTGCGATCAGTTCGAAACTGCCTTGGCTCCTTTCACCCGCGATAGAGCGCATCGTCACCAGAGGAATTACCAGTAAAAATAAATTCTCAATCGAGAGGATAAGTGGGGCAATAATTCGCTCGTGAAAGTGGAGGTTTACCGCCTCAGGATTCGCACCAAACTGCAAGGTTAGTTCGATAAATCCTCGGATGAGAACCAAAAGAAAATAACCAGATATTAAACTGAGAAAGAAAAGAAGCAGATAAAATGCGGGGGTCGTCAGATGACGTAAAAGTTCGACCTTCATCACCGCTAAGATCGCTCTCATGGTGTCGATTCCGTAAATCCACAGCGATCTAAAAATGCTGTTTGAAGTGATCCTCCATGAAACTCGAGGAGATTTTCGAGACTCTCATCAGCGACTAAGCGCCCTCGACTAATCATAAGGACATGATCACAAAGCAACTCGACCTCAGGTAAAAGATGAGTTGAGAGTAAGACGGTCTGTTCTTCGCCAATACTTTTGACCAGATGACGCATACTTTCGACTTGATGGGGATCGAGACCACTGGTGGGTTCATCCAGAATTAATAAATCCGGTGTCCCCACCAAAGCACATGCAAGACCGACCCTTTGTCGGTAGCCTTTGGAGAGTTCTCCTTGAAGTTGGGACCAAACTTCTGTGATTCCACAGCGCTCAGAAAGACTTGAATCGAGGGTAACGCCCTTGATCGAAGCAACATAAGCAAGTTGCTCTTTTACACTGAGTTCCGGCACCAAAGGCGGTCGTTCTGGCAAATATCCAATCTTACCTCGTAAAGCGTCCACATCCTCAAAACTGTCTTTACCACCGATTAAAACACTGCCTGAACTCGCTGCGAGCGCTCCAGTGATCATTCGTATCGTTGTTGTTTTTCCCGCACCATTAGGACCCAGAAATCCGGTAATTCCATTGGTTTTTAAGCGAAAGTTAAGTTGATCCACCGCTGTAATCGAACCGAAGCGTCGGCTCAGTTCTCGGGCTTCGATCATGCCTTCCTCTGCTCGTCCCCTTGGGCCTGATCCGTCAGACCGTCCGTTATCCCAGTCATCGATGATACTTCCTGATCAAAGCCCTGAGCAGGAAGCATCGGTGGGCTTCCTAACAAGCGTCCCTGACGTAGGCTGAGTAAAATCACTGTCAAAGCCGTCGCCGCAACCAGCACGGAGATCAACCCCGATGTCGAGAGACCGAAGAGAATATCTTCACCTCGACTCTTATCCCCACGAAAGAAGTTCTCGTTTACCCAGCGAAGGATCGGGTAGAGAATCAGCCACATCAGGAAAATCTGACCGTGGAAGCGTTTACGATAACGCCACATGACCAGAATAAAGAAGATGGTCAGTTCGCCGAAGGCTTCATAAAGTTGGACGGGGTGAAGATCGGGTGTGTGTTCCATACCCGTCAGATGGTAATTTGGTGGCCCATTCATACTCGAAAATGCGATGGAACCAGTCGCTTCACTACCACCGATTAAAGGCGTCATTGATCGAGGAAAGTTAAGCCCCCAAGGTGCATGACATTCCGTACCAAAACAACACCCAGCAGCAAGACAGCCAAGTCGGCCTATCGCATGGCCTATCGCCAGTGAAGGAATGTAGAGATCACCAAGGGCCCAGAGATTGAGTTGATGCTTTTTTGTGAAGTATAAGAAGTAGGCGACAGCCCCAAGGAATCCACCGTAGAAGACGATTCCGCCCTCCCAGATCCTAATAATCTTGAGAGGATCTTCAGCATATCCACCAGTATTCCAATACACGATGATATGAAGCGTCCGGGCACCCACTAATCCTGCAATCATCATGTAAAATGCGAGATCGCCGATTAGGTCTTCATTGTAACCAATCCGTTTTCCATGTCGCTGGGCTAGATTCACAGCAACCAAAAAACCGAGAACGACCATCACACCATAGGTGTGGAGTTTAAGCGGACCAATCTGCAGAAGAACGGGGAGCATTTCGCTTAGCTCTTAACACCATACATAGGATCGATAAGACCAATAAAGACGAAGATTTAATCGATGGCGAAGAATTTTAACTGATACGCATTGGCATGATGACGCAGATAAACTCTTCACTGGATTCTGGGCGAATCAGTGCAGGGGCTAAATGATCACCCATCACAAACATCGCTTTTTCATCATGAATACTCTCAAGGGCATCCTTCAGATAACGAAAGTTAAAGCCAATTCTTAACTCCACATCATCGTAGTTTGCTTCAATTTCTTCTCGAGCTGTGCCTGAATCACTCTGTGCTGCAAGGGTAAGCGCTCCACTGGCGAAGGCCATTTCGACTTGAGAAGTTTTCGTCTGTGCAAAGACACTCACACTCTTCACCGCACTCAACAAAGCACTTCGATCCACAGCAGCATGACGATCATTCGCTTTCGGAATCACTCCCTCATAATCGGGAAATCCGCCATCGGCGAGTCGCATGCAAACCTGTTGATTTACAGTTCGCGCAACCAGATGGTTCTCTGCTTTCGCCATTTGGACTTTATCCGCACCATCGATGAGCTTACGCAGTTCTTCGACACCACGGGTTGGTAGGGTAATTCCCTCCCCACCTAGAGGCCATTCAAAGCCATCACCGGGACGAGAGACAGCCAATCGATGACCATCTGTTGCAACAAACCTCAAGCCATCGCTTGCTTCGTGAACATAGACGCCAACCAAAGAGGCACGACTCTCGTCCGTGGACGCACATCGAATGGTTTGTCCCAAAATCTGATGGAGTTGGGATCCTGCAATCTCAAAGAATTCCATTCCTTCAAACTTTGGAGTCGCTGGAAAATCCAAAGCAGGTAGAGCAGGAAGTTCTCCTCGACCCGTGTTTGAAATAACAGCGAGACGACCTTCTCCACTTTGAGTCAGTTGAAGGCTACCTTCCTGACGAGTACCTAAATATTCGGCAAACTTACGAGCTGGAATTGCAACGGAACCTTCTCCATCCACCTTAGCCGCTACCGTCACTGAAACCGTAATGTTCGTGTTGGTCGCTTCTAAACTGACAAGTCCATCACGACTTGCAGAAACCAGCACGCAAGTAAGAATAGGTTGGCTCGACTTGTGCTGGACCACTCCAATGACCTTATGGAGGGCCTGGGATAACAAGCGTGCCTCAATGGATAGATCCATAAAAAAACATCTCCTCAAGCGGGGGGCAACCTATCGTTAGGCCCCGAGCCTAACAAGGGCTTTCGAGCCTTAAAATGAAAGCTTTGTGTCTCAAAAAACAGTTAGGAATTTATTCCTTCGATGATGTTGTCACTGTTTATCTGTTGATAAAGTTCTAACATATTTAAAATACTTATTTTTATTTGTTTATGAATCCACATATTTTGAGGCTATCTCCAGAACCTTCTTGAGGAATCCAAAGGTTTTCCACATGGCCATCAAATGGATTTACTCAATCTAAATTTAAAAGCTGACTTGGTGGAAGACGTGTTTCGATTAGATTCGAAAATCCATCTGTTGATTGACGTAATCCTGAAACACCTGCGCTTCGATCGCAAAGCCAAAGCCGATCCGTTGAAACATAGAGACAACCCAATGCCCATTCTTCAGTTTTGAAGTGAACCTGTCGATCTCCTCCCTGGGAATTAAACGATACCAATTGACTGCCTTCATCGGTCGCACTGATCGTTAGCCAAAGACGATCCTCAAAATAGGCTAAAGAATGCGTTCCGGTCAGGTCCCCTCCGAGGCTCTCTTTATCGATTATAAGTTCACCACGATCGGGTGTCGCCGGATCGAATTGAAAAATACCCCCAGTGTTTTGATGACTCCACGATCCATTGCATCCAAGTAAATAGAGATTAGAGTTCTTCGAGATAAGATCAGTGAGTGGATTGGGTGGGATCGGGTAATCTGCTTCGATGATTTGAGTCTCAGGATCGATCACAAGAAGTCGTCCATGGTCTGGAACTTGTGGTGTGAGCCCTTGGCTAAAATCAAGGTTTTGCAGGGTCACGTAGAGTTTATTGTTAATCAAGTGGAGTTGATGGACTTCGGGTCGTCCATCAGCATCTGTGTAGTCCGTGAGAGAAATTCTGTTCTTTAATTGTCCTGTCGCGTCCAAAATTAAAATATCGGCGAGTCCATAAGCTGCAATGAAGAGATCCTGACCAATGATCTGGGCATCATGAATATTAGTACCGGCTGCTAAAGGCCACTCGTCGGTGATACTCAGTGTCTCATCAAGGAGCAGTAGACTGTCGCTCTGGCTACGTTGGAGCAGCATCGGACCCGTTCTACCATCGACCAGTACAACATCGCCTGCCGCCGGACCCTGGCGCTCGCTAAATTGTAAACTGCCAGTGAAGAATTCGGCGTAAAGTCCGGTCATGTAATCGGTTTGTAAGACCAAGAGACGATGTCCCGTGAGATCATGGTGAGAGATTGCGATCTCTTCCTGCGAACAAGCACTCAACAGAAACAGAAAACCAATAACGATCCTCATGGACGATTCCCGATCCCAATCAACCAGCGCCGACCTGGCAGGGGGTAGCCTGCTTGATCTGCTAAAGCGAGTTCAACCAATCGTTCACCGGGTAATAGCACCACGTGATGGCGACGTTGATCCAGAGCATTGAGGATTTGCAAGGAAAGGAAAGCAGACGTTTTTTTCAGGCGATAACGAAGATGTAAATCAAGGGGAAATTGGGGGGCGACTGGTCTGAGATTTGCCCGATCTAAAAAGTGACCATCATGAAGTTGCCAGCGAAAACCATAAGAGAGCGTGTTCCAAGTTTGTCGCCATATGAATCGAAGTCGATGGATAGGTTCGCCCGAAAGCTGATGGGGGCTTTGATCTTTATCTGAGTCGTAAGCCCAGGTCCCTTGGAGGCGGTAACCCACTTGGAAGCCGTGATGTTGAGCCCACACAGACAGTCCTAAAATATGAGCCTTCGAACGATGCCTTGGTCGACTCGAAAATTGAGCATTCTGATCCCATTCGATGAGATCTCTCATGGTACGAGTATAAAGACTGATTCGTCCCTGTTTAAAGCGCCACAAACTATCAAATCCTAAACCAGACTCTCGATGAAGATTAGGGTTTCCCTGAAGAAAGAATGAACGTCCATACAGTTCGAAAAGGCTTGGCAGTCGAGCCATCGACTGGAGTCGAAAAAGAAGATTTCGATTCGGAGGGCTGTAAGCAATTCCTGGGCTGATTGCCCATTGTTGCTGTGATTGAACCTCGATAGGTTCAAGTTGTTGAAACTTTGCACCGAGCCAAAAACTCATTCCGATGGGATGGCGCCAGTGGAGATCACCATCGATCATCCCCGTCTGGTCGGGGCTATTCTGACCTCGGAAAGCGTTCCATTGAGATGCAAGCATCCATCGTAAATGATGGGCTTGTCGAGATGTACGCCCATGAACTGAAATTCCGATTTGATCATGTTCACTGTTCTCTTCATTTTTAGTTCCAAAATTCCACTCCCCTAGGGGATCAACCTGGTTCTGAAGACGCTGAGCGACGTAAAATTGTAGCCTTCGATTCGGCTTTCGATGGCTGAAGCTGAATCGATGCAAATGGATTGATTCTGCTGTTGCTCTCGTTTGTCGATGACCTGGACCCGGTACACCGCCTGAGAGTCGAGCAAAAAACCATTGAGATCGATAAGGTCCTCTTTGCCACGAAAATAGACTGTTGATCCGCTGCCTCGCATTGTTTTGACGAGTGACCCACTGATCGTCGTCTTTGAAGAATAAGGTTCCTCGATCATCGAAATATGAGAAATCACCCTGATCTCGACTCAGGCTTGTTCCTATTTGGATTTGGCGACTTCGATAACCCAAGGAGAGATGTTGAAACTGATAAGATCCGCCAGCCATTTGAAGCCAAGGTCCTGAATTTCCTCTGTTGGTTTGTAAGGAGACGTGACCTCCAATGGGTGTCAGTCCTGATTCGGATCCTCCGGGATCGACGCGTAAATGACTTAACAGCGCCGGTTCGATCAGTCGCCACGCTTGAAGCCCCGTAAAACCAGTGGTTAATGGTAAACCATCGAGACTCATTCTATTTTGCAAACTACGACTGCCTCGAAAGGAAAGCCGACTTAAACCACCAAGGCTGCCGCTCTGTTTTCCACTGACTTCTGGATGTTCGAGGATGAGTTCTTCGAGTTCTTGAGGAAACATCAGCGCATCATGAGTACGAATCTCCAGATAGGGCGATCGATCGGGGGGGGGCGCAACGATCGTGGGTCCAGGTAGGCTAAGNAGGTAGACAAAAATCATTGCAAAGTCGCACGGCTTGGAAGGGACCAAATTCGAGTCGATTTATCCGCAAATGGCAGCGCTGTTTCCTCTCCGGTACCTGTAATGAATACTTGTCCTCCNTCGCGAAAAAGACAGTCAAAAAGATGATGTCTNCGGCTGGCATCGAGATCACCGGCGACATCATCTANAAGGAGCACAGGACGGTAGCCNCGATGGANAATGATCCAATCGATGAGGGCAAGTCGAGCTGCCAAAACCACGCTACGTTGTTGTCCCTGACTCGCATGACGACGAACGGCTCGACCTGCGAGCCTAAAATTCCAGTCATCATGATGGGGTCCTACACTTGTGTAGCCTCGTTTTAAGTCTTTACGCTCCGCTTNTTTTAGGAGTGCAAACAACTGTCCTTCAGGATCTTCGGATGTGAGGTTGGAGTCTAGGCGTNCATCCAGTGATTCTGCATGGTTNGCGAGGCCATTGTAGGCAGCCGCCAAATGGGGATGGAACTCTTCAGAACAATGGGATCTNATTTGCTGAATAGANGCACCATAGCGAGCGAGTTCTCGACTCCATACATCCAAAAGGTTTGGGTCTGATTTACGGCTTCGCAACAAGGCGTTTCGAGCCGCCAGGGCTTGATTATAACGCCGGAGATTCTCGGCATGCTCCCGGTGTTTATAGAAAGCGGTTTGATCCAGAAGTTTACGACGAGCTTGNGGCCCACCTTGAACCAGATGAAGATCACTGGGTACAAAAGGGACCACAGCTTGTTGTTGNAGTAANTGGTCCGGCTGCCGCAGACGTTTATCGTTCACTCGAACACGGCGTTTTCCTTTAGCAAAACCAACACTGATTTCTCGTCGCTCATTATGACTTTCGACGACNGCAGATAAAAACCCGTGCTCACTTCCCTCAGGAATGAGGGGATCGAGACGAAAACCCAGCAATGGTCGAAGACCTAAAGCTAAATGGATCGCTTCGAGTAGACTGGTTTTTCCAACNCCGTTGCCGCCGATGAGNAAATTGATGTCGGGACCTGGCTCCCAATGTAGTTTTTNCCAACATCGAAGGCCTTTTAGGTCCAGTGAATGGACCCGAATCATTCGCTTAAGATCTCCTGGACAGATTGGAGGCTNGTNCCTCCATCGAGGAGATCAAGATACGAGGGAGCAGGATCTTGCTGACGCAAGAGATCGATACGACTTTGAGCAAGCTTTTGACTACTGGCATCACCGATTTCAGTGAGGGCTGCCAAAGCAATAATGGTGGCTTCATCAANGTTTTCGCGACGAGCAACTGCCTGATANTTGAAGATGGCGAGTCTTTGNCGCCCCATCGATCGATAGGCATGACCCATCAACAAGCGACCATGTGCCTTAAGATTTTCTGGTCCCTCATCGATCAGGGGTCGAAGACGATCAATACAGGATTTAGGGTCCTTATCTTCGATGAAGCACATTAAACTTTCGGTAAAAACCGCTTGGTACCAAGCTTCATCTTTTTGTTGGCGCGCCAAAATACCCTGAATTTGATCTCGGCTCATCGTGGCTCCCTTGATTGTTTTTGCCTGAGTGCCTGCCACAAGCCAAGGGAACCCTCATCCCATCCTAATTATCAAAGGAGAGACAGGCTTGAAGAGCTGAAGCACTCGGGAGGATGACGACTTCGAGTGGAATTTCAGAACTGCTGAGGAAAAAGCGTCCAAGTCCTTGGTCCTTTACACGAAAGGGATGGGGTAGTTGGCTTTGAAGCTTTTGTGCCAGTTGCTGAGGCTCATTGTGGACAAGA
This sequence comes from Myxococcales bacterium, assembly GCA_002696345.1. GTDB lineage: Bacteria > Myxococcota > UBA4151 > UBA4151 > UBA4151 > UBA4151. Next base: position 13,407 of record NZRT01000112.1, on the reverse strand, counting down.
CGTGCCCGAATCAGTCGATCCGTTGGAACATCAATTCCTGGCATGGTCTCGAGGCTTGAGAGGATCGGGGATAAGGCGAGACCGGCAAGAAGTGCTAAACGACGACGGATTGTTTTATGAAAGGACAAGGCTCCTGTTGGAAGCCGNAAGCCGTAGGTTGTTCCCATATCCCAACGCTGTTGGTGCCTTAGGACCAATCGATTTTGCTCTAAACTTGATTTTGGATCGATGACTTTCATCGCTAGTACCTCCTCATGTTCAACGTAAGGGGGGGGACTGACAAAGCAGGCTAAAAAAATTCTGGCGGTCAGTTAAATCTCGATGTGGCATGAAAGCATCATGGACACGATCGATTCACAGTTGTTACGTGTTGTTGATGGTTGGCAGCGACGTCAGGCCTGGCCTCACGCTGTTCTCCTGACCGGTAGTGAGCGCTCGGGAATTTTTGACCAAGCTTTCTATTTGGCGCGCCGCCTTCTTTGCGAGACAGAAAACGCTTGTGGCGTTTGTTCCTCGTGTCAACGTGTCCATCGTATGAGTCACATTGACCTTCACCTCTTGGCTTCAACTCCCACGCTAAAACAACTCGATCTTCCTTTGGTCGATGGCGCCAATGAGCGCCATCTGATCCGTAAGGAAGAGGTCCTGGAATGTTGTCGTGCACTGAGTTTAAAGGCCCACGAAGGTGGATGGCGAGTCATTCTATGCCTTCGTCCTGAAGAGATGAATAAGGAAGCAGCAAATACCCTTTTGAAGACTCTTGAGGAGCCCGGTGATCATTGCTTGTTCGTGTTGGTAACCAGTGAACCCAAGGCGCTTTTGAAGACGATTATTTCCCGATGTCAGCACGTTAAACTTAAGCCGCAAAGCCGGGAGGACTTAAGCCAGGTTTGGATTCAAGAGGGTTGTGAACGATCCAAATCAGAAGTTCTTGCAGCCATGGATCTTCGTGGTTTCGGGGTGACGCCAGAGACCTTATCCGAACTTCGTCCCTTGGTATTGGGCTGGCTGACCGCTGTTCATGAGAGACACCGTGTTCAGGAACTCGAACTCGCTGAGGGGTTGAATCGACAAGGAACACCGGAGGCTGTGTTGAGAGTTCTAAGGTCGTTATTGAGCGATCTTCTCGCCCTGAATGCTGGTTGTCCAGAAGTTGAGCTAACCCATCGAGATCGCCTCGACGATCTACGTCGGATGACAGGACTTGACTCTCTGACCATGGCTGGGGTTCTGGATACATCAGCGGGAGCACTAAGGCGTAATGTTTCTTTGATTTCCATCCTGACTGCGATCGCACGAGGAGCTCAACTGACATGAAGGCGTTCCTTCTAGTTCTTACCCTTTCCATTCAAAGTGCATGTCTTCCACGTCCTCTCGATGTGGAGGAGGAGAAGGAGGCCTTTCCCCGAACTCGGTTGACGTGGAATCGAACGGTCATGGAGGAGGTTCCCGGTGGTGTTGATCGTTATCGAGTCGTTTTGGGAGATCGGATTGAGTTGCTGGGAAGTCGCGTCGAACCGAAGCACGTTGAACCTGGTGATTCGGTGACTGTTACCACCTATTATCGCTTGCTGCCCGATCCAGCGTGTGCCTCGGTTAAAGAGGCGACGGATCGTTGTCCGGATGGTGTAGCGACCGCAAAGTCCGAGATTGCCGAGAGTTGGAAGTTCTTTATTCACGTTGATGCGGTCAATCGAAGTCATCGACTCCACGGCGATCACTGTCCGTGCGAAGGACTTTATCCAACCAACTACTGGCAAGCAGGTGAAGTGATCGTTGATCGAATCACATTGCAGACGCGCGGTCATCCCAAAGATGAATATATCGTCTGGGGTGGCCTTTATATAGGGGATCGACGCATGCCGATCACCGGTGGTGATTCTGCCCGTCGAGGAAAGGAAAATCGTGCAAATATGGCACGCATGACACTTGGTCAGTGATCATCACCTCTCTCTTTTTAGGGCTGCTTCTCAGCGCAAGTCCTCAAGCGACTCATTCTGAACTAAATCCCATCCTCCAGCTCTTGGCGAGTGGTGAGATTAGCCAAGCACTCGTTCGTCTTGAACCCTTGGCGAGGCGTTATCCTGAAGATCCTTATGTCCTTGGCTATTTAGGCAGAGCTCGTCTTCACGCTGGTGATGCACAGGGGGCTATAAAGCCTTTACGTCGCTCCCTTGCTCAACTGCCGCAGGATGGTGAAGGCCACAACAATCTTGGAGTCGCCTTGATGCAGACGCAGCAACAGGAAAAGGCAGTTATGTCTTTTGCTCGAGCTGCTGTTCGTCTGCCGAAATCACCTCAAGTTCTGCGTAACCTGGCTGGAGCATATACCTATCTAGATCGTGATGAGGACGCCCTAAAGACATGGCACAAGTATCTTATTTTCGTTCCTAAAGATGGTGAAGCCCTGTGTGTAATGGGGGGAATTCTGTTGGATCAAAGACGCTTCCGTGAAGCAGCGGTTGCACTTAGAAAAGGCAGTCGAATTCAGTCAAAAGATACCGTGTGTTTACACGATTATGCGGATACCCTTGGGCGTTTGGGTCAAGCGGGTGAAGCGTTGAGTTTATTGAATAGAGTGGTTCGTCAAAATCCAAAGAATGCCCACGCATTTTATTTAAGGGCATTTTATTTATTGGAAGAAGAGGGAGCGGTTGCACAGGCAATGGAAAGCCTTGATCAGGCGCTAATCCTCAAACCTAAATCAGCATCTTATCATCATTTAAAGGGTTATATTTTCGCTCGAATGGATCAGCAGAACGACAGTCTAGCTGCCCATGAACAAGCGGTGCGTCTTGAGCCCAAAAATATGGATTTTGTCGAAGCACTCGCTCTCGCACGAGTGAGAGCAGGGCAGGGGAGTATGGTCCGTTCTTATCTTTTGAAGATGAATAAGAAGGCGCCGAAAAATAGAGAGATAGCTCGGGCTCTTTCGGAGATTTACGTCCAGGAAAGCCAGTTTAAAAAGGGCGAGAGCGTCCTGCTTAATGCGGGGGTGGATGATCTGACGATCCTCAAGGATCTCGTCTGGCTTTACAATGAATGGAACCGACCGAAGGAGGCACTTCGACTTCTGAATAAAGCCAAGATCAGTCATCCTAATGATCGAAGCTTGGCATACAACAGGGCGCTGGTTCTGGCTCGTCTTGCGCGCATGAACGAAGCGCTGATCGAAGCAAAGAAGGCTCAAGGGGAAAACCCGCAGTCCTTCGATGAACGTTATCTTTATTTACGGCTTCTTCTTGAAGTGGGTCGGGCTGATGATGTGGTTCAACGCATTCCTGAGCCGACCAAAGAGCTCTTTCCATTTCGATTGTTGAGGATTCGTGCGCTTCGCCAGGCTTTGCGCCTCGCACAGGCATTGAAGGAAGTGGAATTCCTTGAAGGTCATGCGAAAGGCGAAGATCAAGAGCAGGCTTTGCGACGTCTGCACGGTAAGGTTCTTACTGATTTAGGCCGTGGTGCTGAGGCTGTGGGTCTTTTTCGTCGCCCCGGGACTCCCGCTTCGGAACTTGGTATTGCGTTATCTCGGGCGGGAAGGGCGAAAGAGGCACTTCAGGTTCTTCGGCAGGCTCAGTATAGCGAGGGACGGGATCCTGAACTCAGTTTAGCCATCGCTTCGGCTTACATGCAGGTGGGACGACCCGATCAAGCTCTCGGAATCCTTAATCAAGCTCGAAAACGGTGGCCGGGTCATGGTGGGATACTCAATGACCTTGCACTCCTGGCTTTACGTCGTGGAGAGCGTCGTCAGGCGAAGACACTGCTGACGAAAGGTTTAAGCAGTGATCCAGGTCGAGAAGGACTTGTACGTAACATGGTGGATCTTTTGATCGAAGAGAAACGACCCAAAGAGGCCGTTGCTGTGGCACAAAGAGCGTTGAAGTACAGCCAGAATATGGGGCGAATTCACACCAGTTTAGGGCAAGCTTTAGAGGCATCTGGGCAACAGCGAGCGGCATGGAAAGCTTATAAAGCGGCAGTTCTTGCGGGAACTCCGGATTTCACGGCACGGGCTGCGATGGGGGATTTAGAGCGTAAAAATGGGCGTGTTTTGGAGGCGATTACCCATTATAAAGCAGCTTTGAAATCAAGCCCTGCGCTGCTGTCTGCTTACAATGGTCTTGGACTGAGTTATCATCGACTCGAGCGGTGGAAATTGGCGCGAGAGTGGTACAAAAAAGGATTAGAGCATCAGCCGAATGATCCAGAAATTAACAATAACTTAGGCTCCACCTACTTTTTGAGTGGCAGACCTCAGAAAGCTCACCAACGCTTTCATAAAGCGCGAACAATAGCTCCTCACGAGCCTCTCTTTTGGCGCAACGAAGCCATGATGTTAAAGCATTTAGAACGCATTAAGGATTGTGAATCCCTACTCAAAGAAGCGTTGATTCGACATCCCTCCGATCCCGGTCTTCGCAGCGTGTTGGAGTCGTTGAGCGAAGTGCGAGAAATTAAGCAGTTCTTGCGGAAGGATTGACCTTTTAGGTCTGTTTCATTGATCTTCTCCATCCTTGGGGGTGGGGTTATGTTACGTTGCAGTCTTTTCATCTTGGTCCTGGCATCGGTGGCTTGTGGTGATCAGGTCGTGGTTCGAGAAAGTCCATCGACCTGTGGCAACGGCCAGATAGAGCCCGGTGAAGCTTGTGATGATGGCAACACTGTTCCTTCTGATGATTGTACTGCAGATTGCCAGATCGCCCGTTGTGGCGATGCGGTGACTCGAGAAGGTAGCGATCCTCAGGACCTCTCTTATGAAGCATGTGACGATGGTAACTCGGTCGATCATGATCATTGTCGAAACAACTGCCGCTTAGCTCGCTGCGGTGATGGAGTCGTTCGCAACGATCTCGCCGACTCAGAGTTGGGCTTTGAAGCCTGTGATGATGGGAACGCGGAGGATGACGACGACTGTGTTTCTGGCTGTGTTCCCGCTCGCTGTGGCGATGGTTTCGTTCACCGTGATCGGGAAGGCTGCGACGATGCCAACGATGTTGACGATGATGAATGCTCGAATGAATGCCAACAGCCAAACTGTGGTGATGGAATTCGTCAGGAGAATGAAGCTTGCGATGACGGTAACCAAGACGAATTTGATGCTTGTCGAAATCATTGCGTAGAGGCTCGCTGTGGCGATGGAATTTTGCGCACCGGGCTTGGTGAAGAGGATGCGGGCTATGAAGCTTGTGACGATGGCAACNCAACCGATGAGGANGCTTGTCGTCAGGATTGTCGACATAACGTCTGTGGTGACGGATTTTTAGGTCCCGGCGAGGGCTGTGATGATGGCAATGAGATCGCTGATGATCAGTGTCACGAGTGTCGACCGAGTCGCTGTGGTGATGGTGTGGTTCAAGAGGGGGAAGTTTGTGATGATGGCAATCGGATCGACGAAGATGCTTGTTTGAACAACTGTGCAATCGCCCGTTGCGGCGATGGTCGGGTTCGGCAGGATCTTCAGCCTGAAGATGAAGGCTATGAAGATTGTGATGATGGCGATGGGGTNGACCAAAATGGCTGTACGAATNGCTGTGGTCTGGCTCAATGCGGTGATGGTATTGTTTGGGCNGGTACTGAAGCNTGCGACGATGGCAANCGAATCGANGANGATGACTGTTCCAATGGGTGCCAAGTAGCCACTTGTGGCGATGGGATTCAACAAGACGGCGAACAGTGCGATGACGGTAACCAGAATCCGAACGATGCCTGTCTAAANCACTGNGCAGAGGCTCGTTGTGGTGATGCAGTCGTGNAAGTGGGAACGGAAGCCTGCGATGATGGTAATCTAGACGATGACGATGATTGCACGGGCGAGTGCCTTCGAGCTCGCTGTGGTGATGGCTTTGTTCGTGCCGGTATCGAAGCTTGCGATGATGGCAATGAGGTGGATGATGATGCTTGTTCGAACCAGTGTCGTTCACCTCGTTGTGGTGACGGTATCGAGCAGGTGGATGAGGCTTGCGATGATGGCAATTTAAATGACCACGATGAATGTCGAAANCATTGTGCTGTCGCTGCCTGTGGCGATGCGGTGGTGTGGGTGGGTGTCGAAGAGTGTGATGATGGCAACCGGATTGACAACGACCAGTGCACCAACGGTTGTCGAGTGGCCCGTTGTGGCGATGGTGTTTTGTCGGCTGGAGAAGCCTGTGACGATGGCAATGAGATCGATAATGACCAGTGTCGAAACAATTGTGCCTTACCGGTCTGTGGTGATGGCCTGATCAATGGTGATGAGGNCTGTGATGACGGAAACAGGGTAAGCAGTGATGCTTGCACGGCGCAGTGTCAGCCTGCCCGTTGTGGCGATGGCTTTGTTCGCTTGGGTCTCGAAGTCGATGACGAGGGGTTTGAGGCCTGCGATGATGGCAACAATGCAGAGGATGATGCCTGNCGTAATAATTGTGTCGAAGCCGCTTGTGGNGATGAAGTTGTTCGCGTTGATTTAATCGAAGGCGACGAAGGCTTTGAAGCCTGTGATGATGGCAATGATCTGCAAACGGACGCCTGTCTAAACGACTGTATCGACGCTGCTTGCGGCGATGGCTTTGTCCATGAGGGGACCGAGGCCTGTGATGACGGNAACGATGTACAAACNGACGCCTGCTTAGTGGGCTGCATTGAAGCAACGTGTGGCGATNATCTNGTCCACGAAGGNGTTGAGGAATGTGATGACGGNAATCAGGAAANTAACGATGAGTGCAGTGAACTTTGTGAAGTTCAGGGACTAGGNGAAGTCGAAGGTTTGCCAGGGNTCAGTTGCAAGGCAATCCTCGATGCTGGNGCATCNCGNGGCGATGGGGCTTATTGGATCGATCCGGACGGTGTCGGTAATCTTGGTGCCTTTCAGGTCACCTGCGATATGGATGACGGCGGCTGGACGCTCATCGATCACAACATGGAAGCCCGAACACAGCGACAGGGCTGTGAAGATCCAGGATGTCACAATATTCCAGTCACATACACACCGCCGCTGGCTCAGATTCTTGCCTTGATCGATGATCAATCCACGGAATGTCGTCAGTACCTTTTATGGGAGTGCAAGGGCTCGGGTATTTGGGAAAATAATTCAAATGGTGGAAGNCAGTACACTTGGTGGCATGATCGAAACGATAGCCGGGTGAATGATTGGCCCGGCGGCAATACCGACGCTTGTGACACNAATGACGAGGTTTGGCGNCAAAATGGTGGTCATATTACCGACCGGAANCAGTTGCCCGTGCGTCGACTNAGGCACGGAGATACCACAGCNCCAACCGAGGAAGGCTATCATACCCTGGGTAAGCTTTATTGCCGATAGGCGCTTCCAGTTATGATTTGGTGCGAAAGCGTCGACATGCATCAAGGCTAAGAGCTGCACTAACGCTTACATTTAGGCTTTCGAAATTTCGAACCATGGGGAGATGAAAGAGGANATCACAGCGATTTTTAATCTGATGGCGGATTCCTGTCCCCTCGCNGCCNAGGACTANAACACAAGACTCAGCGAAGTCCAGATCGTCGACGGACGTCTCCCCCTCCATCGAGGCACCAAAGACCCATCGACCTTGCTGCTTTGCTTGATCNAGTGCTCTGCCTANATTCGTCACACGAGCGATCGCAAGTTTGCTTGCAGCTCCCGCACTGGTTCGCTCCGTTTGAGGAGTGACCGCCGCCGCATTGTTCTTAGGNAAAACNACGCCGGCGGCTCCAAGGGCGTAAGCGCTTCGGAGNATNGCTCCAAGATTCCCCACATCTTCAACACCGTCGAGTGCAACGACGGGACCTTCACCCGCTAATACAATCTCTAAAGAAGCNTAGGGGTAAGGGGTGATTTCCCCTCCAATCCCTTGACTTCTACGGCCTTTGGCGAGTCGTTCGAGTTGACGGTGAGAACTGACTTCGCAGGCAATACCTGTATTTTTTGCCTCCTCGATCAGCTTCTTTATTCGGCTTTGATCTCCGGCGTAAAATACGCGTTTTAGGCGGCCTGTTTCCANGGCTGAGCGCACGGCATTAACNCCAAAAATCCACTCGCTCATCGGCACATANCCTTGATGTGTTGGGCGGCTTGATTCGGATGAGTCGCCTTTCGAATCGGCCGCCCGACGACGATCGCACTNGCACCCCAGGNTTTCGCTGCCGCCGGCGTTGCGATCCGCTGCTGGTCATCGACAGAACTACCCGCCGGCCGAATCCCAGGCGTNACCAAGTGAGGACTTTGTCCATGGTGTTGACGTAGGCTTTCCAATTCCATGGGCGAGCAGACCAAACCTTGAGCACCGGCTTGCAAAGCCATGCTTGCNAATCGAAGGACTTGATCTGCCGGTGATCGATCGATTCCAATGGCGATGAGTTGCTCTTGATTCATGCTGGTAAGCACGGTGACNGGAAGCAGTTTTGTATCACTTCCTTCGCNCTCTNGNGCCTCGGCAGCAGCNTCGATCATGGCGGGNCCTCCAGTGGCATGCAGAGTCAACAACTCAACGCCAAGGTCACAACAACTCCGAACGGCTTCTGCAACGGTGTTGGGAATATCATGAAGCTTTAGATCCANCATAATGCGATGNCCATCNTTGCGCAGGTTTCGGACCAACTCGGGACCTTCCCGAGTAAACAGNTCAAGACCAACTTTGAAGAGATCAACGGAATCAGCGGTTTGGTCAGCCAAACGATATGCTTCAGTGGTGTTGTTCACGTCCAAGGCGAGGATAAGATCCACGGGATCCTCCTATCGATAGGTTTCTCCTGCACCGAGGAGGTCCAGATAGCCCAATAAAAAACCAAGTCGAAGCCCCCAATAAGGCAAGGGAACATCGCCGAAAGCTGATTTCATCAGNTTNTGGATAGGGGGGCGTTCGCCAGCTTCGATGAGGGGTCGAAGCCGCTCTGCACCCCTCAGGTAGGCATTTAGATTCTGTTCGACGACCTCAGTGACTCCAGTGATTTCCGAACCGTGGGAAGGAAGGGCCCGGTGGAGGTTTAATTGAGCCAGCCGTTCCAGGCTATTGCAGAGTGCTGGAAGACAGGGAAGACGACGCCCTTGACCATCAAATTCGACACCNGGAGGCGAACGAAACTTTAAAAATAGGTTATCGCCGGTCACAGCAACNGANTGTTTTTGATCAACAAAGACGAGAGCGTGGGGATGATGNCCNGGGTGATGATGNACATGGAGGCAAATATCACCCCTTTGGAAGAGATCGCCCTCTTGAAGTGTCTCGGTGATCCTTACTTGGCTGTGTTGACGTGCGAGACGATCATAACCACTCGTTAACTGGTTGTGCACGGTCTCTTCGATTCCTAATCGAGTTGCTAGTTCACCGATGTACTTCGCCCGTCGAAGGAGAACATTTGGGAAACTTGTGTAGTATTCGACCGCTCCTTGCCAGCAAAGNACGGGAGCTTTCACCCGTTGAAGCAGTTGGTGGAGCCCACCATAATGATCCTGATGGGCGTGGGTCATCAGAATCGCATCNAGNGGACGCGCTTCAAGGAAAAGATGTTGTTCAAGATGTTGCCAGAGTGAATCGAAGCCTTTTCGAGTGCCTGTATCGATCAGTACTGCGTGATCTTCGGATTTGACCAACGNGGCATAAACCGTCTCGCCGGNACCCATTGGNACGGGCAGACGGATGAATTGGACCATTATTGCAATGCCTTGATGCCAAAACTCAGGCGGTCATTATGATTAAATTGACCGAACATGGAGCCTGCCTCACCTCCCAAGATATCGGCTCCAAGACTGAACTGAAGCCGACCATCATCGAGTCGCCAGATCGCCTTTCCAAAGGCCAAATAATCTCCCTGCATGGGATGAGAAACAATACTGCCGAGGATCTCCAGCCGATCATCGAGATGTCGACTTCGCCAGACTCCAGTCACCGTCAACAAATGTGCATTGTTTTTATCGAAAGGTCGGTTGAGTTGTCCCGTTGCATCGAGAAAAGCGCTGTCTAAGAAAGCNAGGGGTGTTTCAGGAACATCAGCCACCATAAAATCGGTCACCATNAGGATTANTTGATTTGCNTCGTTACGCTGCCACTCCAATTGCAATGCCGAGTAGAGGGTCGGACGACGAACCGGAGCCATTCGTAAATCGAACAGGGAGCGACCGCCACCAAAGTGATCTCGGCAATCTGAGACCGACTCCGCTTCGCAGGGGTTAAATCCGGGGGTCCAGGTGCTCTCGACGGCGAAGACAAATGGGCCGATTACATCTCGAAACTGGGCTCCGATTTGAAACAATCGATGGGGTGTTGCTTTGATTAGGTCGCCAAGGCTTCCCTCCCGTTGCGCATCGCTGATCTTTGCTGTGATGGCTTCGAGTTGTGGAATGATCTCAGGTCGTTGTGCAATCAGATCAGCCAAGGGTGCACGACCGAAAAGGCTCATGCTGGCGAGGAGCCAAGCGAGGTCTTCATCCAAGTCGAGCACCGGAAAGAGATCGAAACCATAGAAGCCGAACGTACCCCATTCGATCCCTTTGATACGACCGCTCGCCCGAAGGGCTAGACTGTGGTCCTGAACCTTAAGTTCGGGCAGTTGAAAGTAGGTGAGATTGGTTTGCCATTTGTGTGCAACACTTGGATCCACCGCCCAGCTTAAATCGCCTAACGGTCCACCGGGGGGCTGATTCGGGGATTGCATGGCCCAATCACTACCAAAGAGCAGGAGTTCAGGGGGGCGAAACAGAGGATTCCAGGCGAACTCTAGTTTCTGCCTCCAGCCCTCTGGTTGATAGCGTAAAACCACAGCACTGACTGGTAAGGTACTGTCTGCTGGATCTCCACCGAATCCAAAACGTAGATCGGGCGGCTCAAAGATAGAGGCAGGACTTTGACCATCGACAAAGCCCCAATTGACCCGCTGAAGTCCGACGAGGGCGGTAAGGTCCGGCCAAAGTGTGGCATCGAGTCTCAACTGATCGAGCTCAGGAAGAATCTTTCCATGAATTTCAGCACCCTCGATACTGGGATGTTCTCGAGAAACTAAAATCCGATTTTTTACTTTGATTCGGTAGGTTTGAGCTGCGTTCAACTTGTGAATGATCTCAGCGCGAAATGCGCTGTACAACTCGGCGTATTGTTCCGCCGGTCCTCGTGTTGGCGGCTCATGAACAAGGTCGAGACTAAACTGGGTACTTGCGGTCAACTTGATTTGGGTTGGATTGACAGAAATCGTCGGATTTTCCTCGTTTTCTGAGGTGCCGAAGTCGTCATCGCCATCGTCCCCGAAGCTGATTTCTTCGTCTTCTGGGGGATCGCTTTCGGGATCTTTGCCTTCGGGCTGAGTTTCATTGAAATCCAATACCGTGCTTGCTTTCGGTGCGGTTTCAAGCCCCTCTTGAGGAGTTTCAGTGGAAGGAGACGGTGGGGAGCCATCACCGGGTGGTGGTGCGGCAAAGATAAGAAGGCAAGATAGAAGCATGACGATTGTTTATGCTCGATTTCTTAAAAAAGAGGAACGGCGCCCCTAGGGCGCCATTCCCGTGCATCGAATAATGTCTTCGATGATGATGTCTGAGGAAACGGACTACGGCTCAGAGGTCGAGGGTGCCGTTTCCGAAGAGGGCCATTCATCCGAAATCGGCTCCGCCCAGTCTCCCAGCGGTTGCTCAGCGATTGAAGCCTCATAGATTTCCTTGATGAACTCAGGCTTTACGAAGGGATTTCTATCATTATGTCCCGTAAAGTCTGCATTATCGCCTGGGCGCCACATGAAGTCGGGATTTTTCCCCTTCCAACCGCCATTCACGACGTCTCCGTCTTTATATTCCAGCCAATAGCTGAAAAAGTCAGGCGCATTTCCAAAGTAAATCTTCGAACTGTAATGACGGATTTCACCATCACCGGCTGGTCCATGATGACCGATCGCTTCTTCTCTGTTGAAGTTTTCTACTTTCTTTTCGGTGAATTCAGCCTTGTGGAAGTTATAATTCCAGACATGGGATCCTGAGTCTTTATCGAAAGCAGCGCCTCGCCCTTCACTTAACCACTTCTTCACTGTGGTGTGGTAGTCAGCAGGATTCATGTCCTTCTTATCTTCTCGAGCAAGATATTTGATTTCATCTGCCGCGTAGGTCTTCTCGGTGCCATCAGCGAGCTTAAGCTTGACTTCTTTATCGCTGCCCTCTTTGACCATGAAGTCACCATTCCAACGCCACATATCCTTCGTGCGAAAGTCATCACCGGTTACACTGGTGATTGTACCATTGACCTGGCGACCATCCTTCGTGACGACGATGTCAGGCTTTTCATCGTAACGGGAACCCATGAAGTCGGTTCCATCTGCCTGGGAATTGGCGATAACGGTCAACAGTCCCCGAATATCTTGCTTCGTGAAGGTCACACCGTCGAGGGTGACGTCATGTTTAGGGTCCTGGAAAAGGATTCCAGCCAAGGCAACCTTATCGCAAGATCCCCACCAGCCCACACCCATGGAGCCATCGGCTTTCCCATCACCATTGGGGTTCTTTAAAATCACATTTTTATGCTCTTCTTCGGTTAGCTTAGTGCCATCGGCTTTGTAGTACTCAACCACTTTGCCCTCTTGACCCTCGGGAGCATCAACAAGCTTACTGGTCAGCTTTTCCTCACCCAGGGTAGGAGTGAAGGCACCCCGGTTCGAGACCGCCGCAAAGTCACCTCGAGCGTTCAAAAAGTCGACTTTGACTCCTTCAGTGATCTTGCCGTCACCATCAAAGTCAACGCCTGTTGTCATTTCAGCATTGGCTTCTTTGAGTTGGCTCTTCGGAATATAGTGTCCTTTATCTCGGTCTCCAACCAACCAGTTCAGTGCTGGCTTTCGTTCAAATTCAAGGGCTTTAGCGCCATCTTCATTGCCTCGAGCTTTCATGAGATCGTCGAATTTATCCAAGGCACCACCTGTCGCCCAGAGATGGGTACGAGGGCTACCGTCTGGATTGCCGCTACCTGCCATCGGCCAATAGGTTGTTGTCCAGGTTTTCGGAACCTCCACGGTGTTCTGATTACTTTTTGGATCCAGTTTGTATTTGTTGACTTCAACACCATCATGCAGGCCGTCGCCATCGGTGTCGGCGAGACGCGCACTCGTTCCGAGCTTTGCTTCCTGGTCGTTGGTGAGGCCGTCTTTATCGAAGTCTCCCGAGCCAGTGGGTGCTGGAAGCAGGATGTCTTGAAGCATGAATTTCGCATTGGCCTCGAATTTATCGGCGTAGCGGTTCAATACTTTGTTGAGTTCCTTTTTTTCATTCTCAGTGATTCCAGGACCATCTTTGGCCGCATCGATCAGAGCCTGAGCACCGGCCCGATCGATGGGGCCATTCGCAGCTAAGTTTTTAGCGAGGCGAGAAATGTTGTTCGGCATTTTTTTGTCCTTTGTTCTTCTTTTCGGCGGCCGCAGAATAGGTGAGTGGCCTGGATCTGCAAACCTGGCGTTTCG